>JAAYJU010000121.1 GCA_012522735.1 Clostridiales bacterium
AAAAAGGTACCTGGTACAGTTTACAAAATGTAAACTGTACCAGGTACCGATTTTGGCACCCATTTCATATTTATGAATGATTAAATTGTAGTTCCGGCTCTGCACCAGTTTTAAGAGATTCAAATGCTAAATTAAAGAAAGCTAAAATGGCATCTACTACCCTACTGCAAAGCTCTATTATGTAACGGATATCATGTTTTATAGCCTTAAGGGCTACCAGATATTCTTTATGTGTCGCCTTAATGAACCGAATTATCTCGTCAAATGTATGGGACGTATGCCCTTGAACTGATGTCTTCCAAATAGCATTCGTTTCGATATACTCCCGTAATTGATACTTCAATTCCTTCTCATAGTATACATGATCAGTCATTGTACCTGTATAACATGAATTATGTGGAAATGTACAATAATCAGCTAAATAATGCGTAATAATTCCAAGATGTCTCGCATAATAACCGTTGATTCCCTTACTGAAATCATAATCAACAGTAATCCTTTTAATCTCCTTGATTAGGATATCAAAGGTGTCCTCAAATGTATGTCGTCTTGTTAAAAAAGATGGTTTTATATCAGGTAATATACTTCCTATATAGAATGACCTTTTATGCTCGCTTAGCTGATGCTCCTTATTGTTATGTACTAGGAACTTAGCAAGTGAAATGTGGGACTTCTTTCTCATTAATTACCTCAATCTCTGTATTATAGTATATAGAGTCAATAGTACTCTGTCATATATTTTTAGAAACAATTGTTTCTAAAAATGAAAAACCTACATTTTCGATGTTACACTAAATAATATCTATTCACAATAGGAAATAATAATTTAAATCTAGCACAATTTTAACGAAAAGCATAGCTATTGACTTTTAATACCTTATCCTGTAAGATGTTAAATCATAATATTATTATATTATTTAAATTTAGGAGATGATTTGTTGGATTCGAGTGACGCCGCACGAGCGGTCATATTGTTGGTACTATTACTATTGTCTGCATTTTTTTCAGGATCGGAGACAGCTCTTACAGCTATAAATAAGCTTCGTATGCGAAGTCTTGCTGATGATAATGTAAAAGGTGCAAAAAATGCTTTGAAGCTGATTGATGACCCGACTAAGATGCTCAGTGCTTTATTAATCGGTAATAATGTGATTAATCTTTCGGCATCTGCTCTTGCAACTACTATGGCAATTGATATTTGGGGAAATAACTGGGTAGGCCTTGCAACCGGTGTCCTGACATTGCTTATTCTTGTTTTCGGAGAAATTACTCCGAAATCTATTTCAGCAATTAAGGCTGAAAAGATAGCACTTCGCATAGCTGGACCTATTTTATTAATAACAAAGCTACTAACCCCTCTAATATTTATTATCAATAAACTATGTAATGGTGTAATGAAACTCTTTGGAATAGATCCGAATGAGAAGCCAACATCCATGACTGAAAGTGAGCTTCGGACTATCCTAGAGGTCAGCCACGAGGAAGGTGTTCTTGAAAGTGAAGAACGCAGGATGATAACAAACGTGGTTGATTTCGGTGATTCCTTAGCTAAGGATGTTATGGTACCAAGAATTGATATGTCCTTTGCCAGTGTGGATCTATCCTATGATGAACTGGTACAGTTATTTTCAATAGATAAATATACAAGACTTCCCGTATACTCAGAGAATCGTGATAATGTCATAGGAATAGTCAACCTTAAGGATATCTTTTTCTATAGCGGAAAGAAGGAGGATTTCAATATCCTCGATATTATCAGAGAGCCCTATTTTACCTATGAATTTAAGAAGACTTCTGAGCTTTTGATAGAAATGAGAATGGACTCAATCGCACTTGCTATAGTTCTTGATGAATATGGGGCAACAGCCGGACTTATAACTATCGAAGACCTACTTGAAGAAATAGTCGGTGAAATTCGAGACGAGTACGATGAGGACGAAGAAGACTGCATACAAGAATTATCTGAAAATGAATATATAGTCGACGGTAATACAAAGCTTGATGATATTGATGAGGTCTTGGGACTAGATATAGAATCCTCTGATTATGACTCTATTGCAGGACATATTATATATCTTCTTGATCATCTTCCTGAGGAAGGTGAATCAGTTATTGAGAACAATGTTACTTATACCGTAGCATCGGTTGACAAGAACAGAATTGATAAGGTTCATATCCATATAGCAAACGATGATGATGGTGATGAATTAGAAGAATAAATAGATATAAAGATTTAAATAAATGTGTATAATATATTCACCCTGCCGCTTGGCAGGGTATTTTTATATAATAAGGAAAGTTCACCCTATTATATAAAAACGTAAATAGTAGTTGACATATTACTTTAAATTGTATACAATTATATTGTAATTAATTAAAATGATAAGAATGAATATATTCTATTAATAAATCGATATAAGGAGGCAATATTATGAAGGTATATGATTTTAATGTTAAAGAAAGAAGCGGTAAGGAAATAAATCTTGGAGCTTATGAGGGTAAGGTACTATTAATCGTAAACTCAGCAACTCAGTGTGGCTTTACTCCACAATATGGCGATCTCCAGAAATTATATAATAAATACTCAGATAAAGGATTTGTCATTCTGGACTTTCCTTGTAATCAATTTAAAAACCAGGCGCCGGGGACAGCAGATGAAATCCAGCAGTTTTGTGAATCTAATTACGGTGTAACCTATCCCATACATGATAAGATTGAAGTAAATGGCGAAAACGCCCATCCACTTTACAAATTTTTAAAAAGCGAACGTGGTTTTAAAGGTTTAGATAATGAGCATCCTCTGGCATCCAAGATTGATGAAATCATATCTAAGGATGACAAAAATTATAAGGAATCCTCTGATATTAAATGGAATTTCACAAAGTTCCTAGTAGATAGAAAAGGTAATGTAATAGAAAGATTCGAGCCCACTAAGGACCTTAGTCATGTTGAAGCAAGGATTATGGAATTATTATAAACTGCCCATTCTCAGAAATCCCGACGGATTACTCCGTCGGGATATTTACGAGAAGGTATAAACTTAAATTTTGAGGAGCTAAGTGATTTATTTGATTTCCAAATAATCTATGAACGCATCCCATTGGCCATTGTCGGCTGTCACAATCAGCTCAATTGTCTGATTGCCTGTACCATGGCTGACGTTATTAATCGTGTATACAGCCGGGTAGCTTCCACCATAGTAGAAGGTACCCTTATGCTGCCCTCCGATTCGTAGGTCAACCCTAGCCATATTGGAATTATTAGAGCAGCCTCTAAGAGAGAAGCTATGCGTTCCACTTGCGAAATACTGAGTATATGAAACCTTGTCATTGTTAGCATATAGTGCTACACCGGAGAATGGATTGCTAATTCTGCCAGCGTATTGTCCGCTGATGGTCATGCTTTCGCATTCTTTCTTTGTAGTACCACCTCCACCTCCGGGAGGAGGTGTAGGAGTAGGAGTGGGATTTCCACCACCGCCACCGCCGCCACCGACGCTCATGGTGTGGCTATAGACATTAGCACTACCGCTACTTTGATATCCTTCTACAGTAAGAGCTACTTCGTACATCTTACCAAGCTGCATACCTCTGCTTTCCCATGCATTAAAATGCTGGGTTACGGAGATTGTTCCGCTGGTACGCTTGGATGTACGTACACTCCAGTACTGCTGGAAGGTCTGTGTACCCTTAATGGAGGGTTGATTCGTCCTTGTAGTTTGATAAATATCATATGTACCTCCATCAACAGTAATTGTTCCTTTTGATGATGCTCCCGGAGGACGCCAGCTACCCCAGCTATCTACTATATAAAACTCTACTAGCGGACTGACTGTCCAACCATAGACACATAGATAGGAGTTACCATTTGGCGAATAGGTAGCCCCGTAATTGACAGAGATATTACCGACCTGCTGATGTGTCTGAGTCTCGTTAAATCTCCTACCCTTACGGAATAAGGCATTATTAATATTACTCCACTCGCAACTGAATGTACCCCCACTATTAAGTGTCATACTTGTGGTTCCTGAATCCTTCCAAAGCTCATAATTGTAGCCATCATGGGTTCCTGTCTGATTACTAGTAATTGTAGTTGCTGCTTGTGCGCTAAATGCAGGGAAAATCATAGTCATAACCATAAGCACTGATAAAAATAGCTTTACTCTTTTCTGTCTCATAACTTTCCTCCTTTCCGATTGGAATACCAATCAACAATTAACTACAGATGAACTTAAGTGACTACGTACACTTTACTATATTAGAAAACAAAGCCACCCCTCGAAGCTATGAACCCTAAAATACATAATAAAGATATACGGTAAATATTTACAGTAATATATTAACATATATTGGTGATTTGTGCAACATGTTTGTATAAAAAAATAAATATTTATTTATTCATAAATTTTTTATAGCTTTTGCTTAAAAAAAGTGAGATAATTTAGTATTATCTCACATAGTCCTATTTTGAGTTAATTATATGCTATGGTAAAATTGCTATTTTAGATATTATTGTGAATATATGCCCTATTAGTGCATTTTGGTATATACTCAGATAATTCCTTTATACTTTTATTATTTGTTCATACTTATTAAACTATCCTGTGAATGATCTCCTATATTTCATTTTGATACTTATTCATAAAATAGACTATGAATATATTATATAGTAAAAATACAACTACTACTAACAGAGTAAACCATAGCTGAGTACTTATTATAATTGATATAAATGCAATCAGCATAATTAGCCACATAGTTATGTCCCCCGCTTTTGCTTTTGCCTTATTGCGTATAATAATGTTTCTTTCATCCATAGAATCGATTTTAATTTGCCTTGATAGCTCGGGATTCTTATCTTCATAATGCTTCATAATTAATTGGGCAATACTCATTCCCAACAATCCCGCTCCTATCCCAATAGATAAGCCTGAAAATACTTTTAGGTCTTCACCTCTTAGCAAAAAGCTAATAAGAACAAGGCTTACCCCAATAGCCATAATAATGATATAAAACGACTTTTTCTTAATCATGATCCTCCTCCTCATAGATAAATATCTCTTCAATAGTCATTCCAAAAAATCTTGCTATCTTGAATGCTAAAGTGATGGATGGATTATAACGTCCATTTTCTAAGGAACCGATTGTCTGTCTTGAAACCTCTAAAATGTCCGCAAGCTCCTCTTGCTTAAGACCTTTTTCTTTTCGAATTTCCTCTAATTTGTTTTTCACTGATAATCTCCTATAACTCTTAAAAATAAATGGAAAGTTAACTTTACATTAACATTATAAATTACATAAGCATAAATGTCAAGTTTACTTTCCATTTCTATTTATTTTTATTTTATATTTCGAATTCAATTTATCTTAAATCAATCCACTAGATATAGTAATCGGCTGAATGTATACTATAGCTACTTTCCCTGATATTCCTTCAATAATTCTGTAAGTGGTTTTACATACTCCTTCTTAGAGTTATCATATGAAGTCATTATCATTGTACTCATCTCTTTTTCTGCATCTGTTTTGTCCTTTTTGGCATTCAAAATCTTGCTAAAGGTCTTCATAAGTCCTCTTGAGAAAAAGCCCATATTCTCATAATTTATTCCACTTTCGAAATAGAAAAAATCCACCTTAGATATGCAATCAGCTAGGTTATTCTCTATTACTGGCTTGACTATTTCGTCTGCGTTTGGAGCAGCACCCGTGGCAAATATGAGTACCTTCTTATCATTAAAATTAACAAGCTTCTTGATTTTCTTTAATCCGGGTATTAATCCTGCATGGACCCCCGCACCATAGACAATAATATTGTGCTTGTCTATATCCTCTTTCTTGACTTTATCAAATGTGGCTACATTACAAGCCACATCTTCAAGTATCCAATTTGCATATTTCTTTGTAAATCCGGTTTTTGATTTGTAGATGATTAATACTGATTTCATGATATATCCCCTCCATTTTGAATTAATACCATTTATAATACATGCATATTACAGTACTTTTCCCGCAAATTGCTCACCCATTATATCTTCTAAATCCCTTATAATCTTAGAATCCTCACCGATATATTGGACTATTAGGCTCCCCTTTTTATAGAAATGAGGATATGATATCCAACTTACCTTCACAGCCCTATGTCCGTTATTGTATCCGCATCCTCCCTCATCAATATATCCAGCTTCAATATCCATCTCTTTATCATTGCCAAATGTATATATATCAATAGCTATATCATCTATTATCATTCTCTTTCTTGTTGTCTGTAGAAAATCCCTACTCACATCCTTAATTACAAAATCATATCCCAAATCGTTCATTGCCACTTCAAAATCCTCAAGAGTATATGTACTTTCACCTTTACCTATCTTATTACAGCCTGATAATGCTGCAACTACTAGTAAAGTTATAACCCATGATTTAATGTATAAATAATTCCTTCTCATAAAGCTTTCCTCCATTAAATATCTTAATATATTTATTATTGGACGACAAACATAGGAAAAAAGTTCCTTTTAAAGTTTATATGTCTATGCAAGCTACAACTCTTGCCATAGATGCTTCAGCTCTAATCTTTAAAGGAAATGCAATCACATCAAAGTCCTTAGCGTCAACAAGCTCTGATAGATTTGTTAGATTCTCGATTATCAATATATTGTTTGCAAATAATATTTTGTGAATCTCAAAGGGATAATTATCCGGTGATGGTAAGTCCATACCTAGCATCTTAATATTCTTTTCAACAAAAAAGTTAGCTAATCCTTTATCTATTACAGGTTGATCAGTATAATAGGCTTCTGTACCATATTTATCACTATGGCCTGTATACAAGAGGACTATATCATCTTGTCGAACCAGATCAGAATAAGCATCTTTGAAACAAATATTACTTTCTTTCCTTACGTCAAGAAGTACGCCCCTTCCAACAAATCTATCTAAAGGAATTTCATTAATATATTTCTCTAGATTGGTCAAATGCATGGGCGTATCAATATGAGTACCTGAATGCATACCACTCTCAAGCTTATAACTAACGTATTTATCCCTATCTAGGAACTTATCCTGATACAGCCTCACGGGATCATCATAAGGATGAACAGGCATATCGTGGGTTATATCTCGGCTAAGGTCTATATATTTCTTCATAGGATTAACACTCTCTTTCCTTTAAAATCGTCCAATTTGTCTGTCTACTGCTTTGACTACATATCCGCTTTCTTCTTCTATCTCTCTTATAAGGGCCACCAGCCTACTCTCATTTTGATTAACCCCTCCGCCAGGAAATTTATAATCACCCCTATTAGTATGAATCATCAGCAGCTATATCATAAGAGTTGCTGGTTCAAATTTCTGCTACTTGGTATTCGTATACAGTTACTTAAAATACGTTCAAAGAAATGTGCCACCATAGTGATTAATATCAATCCTGTTTTCTGATATACATAGCCAATTCCAAGTGAAAATACTAATGATGCAATTATATCATAAAGCATATCCTTATTAAAATGTTTGCCTGCTATTAATCCTTGTATACCAATTCCCATACACCATATTATTGCAGTAGCAAGTATTGTATAATTGTCTAAATTTGAAACTCCGAGCAAGCTTAAGAACCCATATACAAATGATTGCATCATCATTCTCTGAGGTATCTCCATAAATGCTCCGTCCAGCCCATTTATCAGTATTTCTATTCCCTTTTTATGTATACCTTGCTTTTTTCTAGAAGCAATAGCTGATGTTATAATTACTGTCAAAATTGCAATTAAATAAACGCTTATACTTTTTAGCCCCTCTATTCGGATAGGGTAAAGCTCCATAACTAACGCTATTATAGCTAAAGGAATAATGCTCGCAAATAATGAAATAAAATGTAACAACCATTTTGCTTTTAGTTTATATATAATTTTAGTAAATATGAACACTAATCCAAACCATATACCAGATAGAAGAAACCCTAGTATTATCATAATATAAATATTAAAATATTCATAGTTGGTCTCCCTTATTTTCTTTTGTTCTATTAATTTATATTATACTAATAAGAATTAAAGCTCCTGTCCAAAACCTTCGGTAAACCCATTAATAATGTCAATTTATTGTAAAGACCATTCTAACTATTATCCTTTATTATCTTATAAATATATCTTGCGTTTTTATGCTTTCTTAGGGCTTTGGCAAGTTCAGTTGTATCATGGTTCTTTGTTATCCTCATACTCTGTTTCACCAATAACTCCTACCTTGAAGTTTCCTCTATCTCCCATACGCTTCCTAGCAGAATTAATAGCATTCTCAGAATAATCAAATCCATAGATCGTTGCTCCTGTTTTAGACTGAATGTACTCTAGCATCTTACCATTTCCGCATCCAATATCTAATACATTGGACTTATCATCTATCTCAACCATGGTCAATATCTTATTTAATTGATTAAGATCACTAAATCCATCCTGTGAAAAATCCTCACCAAAGGCTTTTTTACAATAGGTCTTAAATTCTTCACTCTTGTCTGCCATCTTATAAAATTCCTGATAAGCATCATAGAACAATAAATCTTTCTTCATCTATTCAACCGCTATATCCTTAATGTATTTTTGTGTGTATGGACAAATCTCGATACATTTTCCACAGATTGTTACTTCCTCGCCCAATCTTTCTAGTGTTAATTGCTTTGCCTTAGTACTACATTTTATTGCATCAAAAAGCTCGTCTCTATCAGTTTCTACATCCCAGAGCTTACCAGATAAAGCCTTTCCGGGACAAGCATCCACACAGATATTACAAGAACCACATATTGATTTGTTAATAGGTGTTCCATAATCAAGTTTCATATCTGTAACTATAGAGGTTAAACGAATAGCCGAACCATATTCCTTTGTGACAAATAAGGCACTTTTCCCTATCCAACCTAAGCCAGCTCTTGTAGCAACTGTTTTATGGGGTAGCTCTGTTCTATAGTTTTCAAGCCTAGCGATAGTTGTTGGTATCTGCGCAGTAGCCTCGTATCCTTTAGCTCTTATAAAGTCCGCTCCTAACTTTGCTAATTTAATTAGCTTGTCATTAAGGGTAAGATATTGCTGATAATAGGCTTCATTAGGCCCGTCTGAAATTGATTTAACTACATCCTTAGGTAAGCATAATAATATTGATACTCCTGATGTAATCTTGCCTGCCACTAATCCTGATAAGTTGGCAAAACCCACTTCAGCTGCACCCTTATGTAATAAGAAATCCTTAAGCTCCATGCTATAATTCATGGCTGATAATCTCCCCCTCTAGAACCGTTACAGCCTTACCTGATATAAATACTCTGTCATCAACCACCTTTACTCGCAAAACCCCACCTCTGCTTGATGCTTGGTATGCAATAAATTCATCCTTACCAAGCTTATTCCTCCAATAAGGTCCCAAGCAACAATGTGCTGATCCTGTTACCGGGTCTTCAAATACTCCAATCTCAGGAGCAAAAAACCTTGATATAAAATCATATTCCTTAGATTTTGCCGTTACTATTACCCCGCGCATATCAACCTTCATAAGCTTATTAAAATCAGGCTTAATATTCCTAACAATCTCCTCAGTTTCAACCTCAACAATATAATCGAAAATATTCTTTCCAACATATATAGGGTTAATATTCAGGGCATCTATTAAATTATCAGGCGCATTAGATTCTTTTTCAGGCCTTGCAGGAAAGTTAAGACGAATCCAACCATCCTCTGATTTGGCTGTAAGCAGTCCGCTTTTTGTATAGAAATCGACCTTCTGGCCTTCATTTATATAACCTTTCTCCATAAGAATGTGAGCACTTGCCAAGGTTGCATGACCACAAAGGTCTATCTCAGAACTCGGTGTAAACCAGCGCAGACTATATCCATCCTTAAAAGGCAAGAGAAATGCTGTCTCAGGCAAGCTCATCTCACTTGCTATATCCTGCATCAACTTGTCTGTAGGCTTTGACTCAAGGATACATACAGCAGCTGGATTTCCACTATACGGTTTATCTGTAAAAGCATCTACCTGATAGATTTTCATAAGAACCCTCCTCAATTAACTAAATTGTTATTGAATACTACATAATATCTTATTCTGATTTTAATGCTTTCTTGAAATAAACCTTATCTATCAGTTGAATTCCATCCTCGAAGATAGGTCCATAATTGTCAAGTATATAATTCTCTAACCGGTGTGAAAAAACAAATCCCCTATTCTCATAAAATGAAACAGTAAAAGGAGTATCACCTGTACCAACATACATAAACAAGCCTTTGTCTTCATAATATTTGCACACATAATCAATTATTTTGCATCCATAACCTTTTCCCTGATATTTCTCATATGTAGCCAGGTTCTGTATCTCAAAATTCCTGTTTCCTTCATCTGTCACAACACAGATACTTTTAAGATCATCATCGTATAAGGCAAACAAGATCCCTCTATCCAAATATTTATCTATCATTTTCTCATTCTCATCAGCTAATAGTAACAAATCAAGGAAGTCCTTTTTGTTATCATTGATAATTTTAATTTCCATTTTTGCCACCTTAAGAATATAATTCTTTCTTCCTAATCGGCATCCAAAGCTCAGCCATATTACCTGAATACCTCTCAAACATGGGTCGACCAGAATCCTGTTCATAGTCGGAGCTAGGAAACCAGTTGACATAGAGATCCTTATAGCCATTCATTATACCTAATCTATCCTCTTCTAAGTCAATTGTTACCACAACCCATGTTGAATGAGGGATATCAAGAATTTTAAACTTATTGTCTACTCCGCCCTCAGGGACTTCCCATCCGTACATAGATATATCATATATTACCTTGAAATACAGTATTCGTATCTCTGCAAAGATATTGAATTGCAGTTCTCCCAGTTACTGCTGCGACAGGCAAGCCACCAGGTGGCTGCATCCGTTGCCCCGCAAAGTATAGGCTAGCAATTGATTCCGAAGTAGTCGGATAGCTAATCATCTTACTTCCCTTTCCCATAACTGTCATCCATGAACCTTTATATGTACCACAATAGCGTTCAAATGTAAGAGGTGTTGCCACATCCCAAACCACTACCTTATCCTTAATTTGAGGTAGTTTAGATGATAATCTGTCTATTATCACTTCTGCTAAGCGCTTTTTCTCATCATAATATGTACCTTGTTCTTTAGCATTTTTCCAGTAATCATAGGTATCTCCAGTCAAAGCCATCGTAACTGACGTACAGCCCTTTGGAGCATAACCCTTATATGTCGCATAATTGTTAAAACCAATTGTATTTATATCGCTTCCTGCATATGTAAATGGTTCATCAATTGTCATCACCATATTCTCCGGTAAATCAGATAAGTCTGCCTCTATACCTAGGCATATAAATGAGTTCATTGTAAGCTTTGTTCTTTCTCTCATTACATCCATCCAACCATCATGCAGGGGGTCGTCAAACAGCTTATCGATAGCGCTTAATGTATCTACAGTCACAACTACCGCATCAGCCAATATCTCCTTATCATCTACAAGAACACCCACAGCTTTACCCTTCTTAACCAAAACCTTCTGTACCAAAGTATTATAGTTAATCTTACCTCCTAGCCTCTCAAAGCTCTTTGCCATACGCTGGGCCATACTTAACGAACCTCCCTCAGGATAGCCTCCATCTCCTGTAGCTAAGGTTGCAAGGGTAAATATTAATGATGTTGCATTATAATCAACAGGTACTACTGATGATAAGAGCTCTCGGATTAATCTATGTCTATATCGCCCTGCAAACTCCCCGGTTGACATTTTATTAAGCGAAATCATAGTGGGTATAGCTGTAAGCATCTTAAATAACTTTGACATAGACCCCTTCTGCTTATCCTTGTATTTAACAGTAACACCCTTGATATCCGTTACAGGCATAGATATGGCACTGAACTTTCTTATATTTTTGCAAAGAGATTTGATTTCTTTTATATCAGCCTGGGATATAGAAAGTAGGTGTTTTTCCAGCTTATTCACATCACGATATAAGCATATATTTTGGCTACTATCTAGATAAGTAACGAATGGATCACGATTATATACTGACACATCGTCACTCAAGGCACCTAAATTAGCCCATACCTTGTATATTGGATTCCCTTTACTCGATCCAGTTAACCAATGCATACCGCCTTCAAAGAAATATCCTCCACGTCTCCAGCTGGTGCTATTTCCCCCTGGAATTGTATGCATCTCTAAGATTGTTACATCGAATCCACTTTGTAATGCATATATTCCTGCAGATAATCCAGCAATACCCCCTCCTACAATAATAACCTTCTTCAAATCTATAACCCCCTCACTTAAAATATTTATTATTTTGTAATATCTCCCCGTTCGGCTAAATCTGCTATTATCTTATCAAACATTTCCTTATCAATTTTAAATTTCTTCTTATAGATTATGTAACCAATTACTATAAATATCAGAGGTAGTATAAGCATAGCTGCCTTCATCATAAGTAGTCCCGAGTCTGTTACATCATCAGGAGTCTCGGCTGCATTAATTCCTGATAGTATCAAGGTTACACCGACAATTCCATTAGCGATAGCTCCGCCTATCTTGTTGATAAAGGGCTGCACTGAAAATGTTATACTTTCATTACGACTGCCAAGCTTCCACTGACCATACTCTACCGTATCAGTCAAGAACATCAGCATAAGTAATTGTATGAAGGCTTCACCAATAAATAGAAGAATTCCGGCGATACCTATGTATATCATTTTCATGGGTGCTAGGAAGAATATCAGATAACCAACCACCACCAAGACTGTCGAAAATGCATAAAGGCTTTTTCGACTGAACTTCTTTGAGAACAAAGGAAATACAGACAGTGCAGCCAGCTGGGATACCCCTAAAATAGCTGCAAATACTGAGTACATATTCTCATCCTTAAAGGCATATTTAAAATAATATGTTCCAAAAGCGGTCGTGGTAACATATCCAATCATAAATAAGGCCATAGATATGGCAGTATATAAGAGCTGATCATTTTTAACTAAAACACGAAACATTTCTTTAAGAGAGGTTGACTCCTCTTTTACATGTATACTCCTATCTTCCTTCACTCCAAATACAGTAAAGCATAAAAACGCCCATGTTATAAGAACAATCGCGCTCACAACTATTTTCCATGCTCTTGTATCTCCTCCCAGGGCATTAGTAACAGGAATGATTGCGACTACTGTTACAAATAGACCTACATTTGCACAAATTCTAGCAAATGATCCTGTCTTCTCCCTCTCCTTCTGATTAAGAGTTAAAGAAGGAAGCATAGACCAATATGCTATATCATTTGCTCCATAGGTCAAGTCCCACAGAAGATAAATTATAACAAACATAGTAACATAAGCTGCTCCAGTAAGACCAAAATCAAAGAAGAGTAAAACCGTAAGTATACCACCTAAGATACCACCAATTACAATCCATGGTTTGAATTTTCCAAATCTGCTATGGGTATTGTCTACTAGTAATCCCATGATAGGGTCATTTACTGCATCAAATATTCTTAGTATTGTCATGGCCCCGGTCATCCACCACATAGTTGAATCCGGCAGATTAAGAACTTCTGTCAGGAAATGTATAAGGAACATACTAACCATGGTGTACATCATATCTCGACCAACTGTGCCAAGACCAAACATATAACGATTTCTTTTTGTGTATGATTTCATCTTATCCCCCTAATATTTCCTTTGCTTTCTTAATATATTTTTGATTATCTTTGTCAAACTTTTTTATTTCCATAGAATAAACCTCATGTGTTCCCGATGTTCATCAGTTTTTTATCTGTCAACTAATCAATCTCTTTTACTTATTAATCTGGGGACATGCCTCCCATATAAACAATTTCTATTAACTTTCTCCCTCCTTCAAATAATTCTGATGGAATTTTATTCATCAAGTGACATTTCATTAGTAATTTTATCATAATTCATGAGCCAAACTATGTCAAAGCTTATTGTAAATAATATAGAATAATTTGCATATAAAAACACACCGATTTTCGGGTGCATCTTAAGGCATCCCGGGTTTCATTGACCTAATATATAATCTGTATTACAATAAATAAAAAATAAAAAGAAAGGAAAGTAGAAATCTTGGATTTAAAGATATTATACGAGAGGTGAATAAAAATGAAAAAATATTTATTTTATGGTATGACAGGTCAGAAAATGTGTTTTGTTCATGTTCTACTTAATGCACTGGATCTTAAGGCTGCTGGACATGAGGTTAAAATTATTTTTGAGGGAGAATCTGTTAAATTGCCAGCAATTCTAGATAAGGAGGCGAATCCCCATTATAAAAACGCCTTGCACATGGGCCTAATTGCTGGTGTATGTTTAGCTTGTTCCCAAATGATGGGTGTTAAGGATGATATTGAGGGATTAAATTTACCTCTTCTCAACGATATGACTGGACATGCTGGTATGCGCCCCTATACTGAAGACGGTTATGAAGTGCTTGTATTTTAAACTTATATTTTTAAATGCTTTTTTAATGATTACATAAGAGGGTGTCCAAAAAGATAATTTTGGACACCCTCCTCTTTTAAATGGGATTATATTTTATCTAGCGGCTGACGCTTGTGTAATATACATATTTGATCCAAAATCACCAAGCATTCGTTGATTTTCATGATAGCCTGTTCCGATAAACTGCTCGCATAGGGGTACTCCAGAATTTAGTGCTACATTGGAGCATGCGTAGGTCTCTACACAATCCTTCATAGAGTAATGACGATTGGCAACGCGCATAATCATGCCGTCAGGATTAAGCTCTACAGGCAACACATGCTTAGTCAGACCTCCAAATCTCTCTATATAAAGCCTTTGTGGTCTTGTACTGATAGTATACATTCCATCCTTAAGGCCTATAACCCTTATCCTATCGCTACTTTCTGCTGCGGTAGCCAGTGTCTGAAAGAATCCTGTAAGAGCCGTTTCCCTATCTTCACTCAATACCTGCCATATGACCTTATTATCCTTATATGATTTTATTCTATAGAAGCGACCATACTGAAAAATTTTACGGTGTTTTTTATAAAACTCTATCTGTTCCTTGACATCCTTTTTCTCCTCTGGTGTCAGGTACTTTAAATCTAATTCATACCCGAAGCATCCAAAGCACGCCACATGAAAGCAGGTGGCAAGGGGAGTGTCCCGAAGAGTCTGTTGATGAGGTGATTGTGACACATGAGCACCCATAGTAGACTGGGGATAGAAGTAGGATAGACCCGTCTGTATCTTTAATCTCTCGATAGGGTCAGTATCGTCTGAGCTCCATATCTGAGGGCTAAAGCAGAGCATTCCTAGGTCAAAGCGATTACCGCCACTTGAACAGCTCTCAAGTAATATATGTGGTCTAGATAGGAATATACGGGTTAGAATCTCGTAAAGGCCCATAATATAGCGATGGTAGAACTCTCCTTGATTTTCTAAGGAGGATGAAAATGCTTCTGCTATATGACGGTTCATATCCCATTTCACATAGGAAATATTCACTTCATCAAGAATCCTACTAACATTATCAACTATATAGTCCCGAACCTCCTTCTGACACAGATCCAGCACCAGCTGATTTCGTCCTAGAACTGCCTTACGATTAGGAAGTTTTATGGCATATTCTGGGTGATTTCGGTATAGGTTGCTGTCCTCATTCACCATCTCGGGCTCAAACCATAATCCAAATTCCAAACCCATATTCTTAATCTTTTCAGCAAAAGCTTTCATCCCACTAGGAAGCTTCTTTGTATTAACATCATAATCACCAAGGCCTGCATGATCATCATTACGCTTGCCAAACCAACCATCATCAAGCACAAACAGCTCAACCCCAAGCTTCTTAGCACCCTTAGCAAGCTTTAAAAGCTTACTTTCATTGAAATCAAAAAAATGAGCCTCCCAGTTATTTAACAGTATCGGTCTTTCCTTCTTCTTATAATTGCCTCTTACTATATGCTCATTAATAAAATCGTGCATATGTTGGCTGCTACCGTTAAATCCTTGACTGCTATAGCTCATTACACATTCAGGGGTCTCAAAGCTCTCTCCCTGTGATAATTTCCATTCGAAGCAATGAGGATTTATTCCCATACTAATACGTACATAATCCCTTTCGCTTTTCTCTACAGCACTATAATGATTACCGCTATATATCATGTTGAAGGCGTATACATTGCCATAGTCCTCATTTGCATCTGCTTCAGCTATCATAAATGCCGGATTGTGTTTATTAGAGCTTGCCCCCGTGGTTGAGGAGTTGACTATGGTTCCATATGATAGGGGGCGTTTATGTAGTTTGGCTTCCTTAATCCATCCCCCGTCAAGAGTATACATGTAAAAACATTCATCCGGAATATCAAATGACATACTCATCATACGATTAACAGTAATAGGTTCATTTGCTTCATTTCTTATAACCGACCTTCTCGTTATTACATCACATTTCTCGAAAATAGAATAATATAGATCGATGTAAATAGAATATATGTTATCTTTAAGAGTAATTTTTAAGGTCTGCTCTCCACCATAAGCTATAGGAAGAGTCTCCATGGGATAGCATCCGTCTATAAGCTCATGACTATGATATAGGAAATCAGAGACAAAGCTGCCATCAGGCATGATAAGCTCAGTGGGGCTATGTCTATAATCTCCACGACCGTTGTCAGACCACTCTAAGCACATACTATCAAGTCCGTATGCTCTATCCTCTTTGTCATAAAGGACACTGCTGCCCACTTGAATTGATCGCTTCTGGGCTAAGTCCTCTGCCCTGTCATCCTTGCTTAATAAGTTCCCATAATAAATGTGCTCTAAATGTCCGTACTTGGTCCTTCGAAATAGATAGGTTGTATGCTCTGTATCTAATCGAAAGCTTGTATCATTAATTGTAATCAAAGCATCATCTCCTTCGTCTCAGTAATCTCTTAGTAATGATACTCGAGGTCTCTTACATACTCATTATACATATCCTGTGTAACACCCTTTTCCTCAATCATTCGGGTATAAAAGTCACCAGACCTTTTTATTGTTCGTTTCTGTGTCTCATAATCAATATGAACTAGTCCAAACCTTGAGCTTTCCCCTTCTATCCATTCAAAATTATCACAGAAGCACCAGTGATAATACCTTGTAATTGGTAAATCAGATTCTACTATAGCCTTAAGGTGGTCATAGATATATTTGGATCTGAATGTATCTTCATTATCACAGGTTCCATTCTCAGTAATATATATGGGACGTTCCAAAAGCCTATAAAGCTCTTTTGCAGATTGTACCAGTCCCTCGGGATATATCTCCCATCCCAAATCATTTTTAGGAGCATCCTCTTTTGTTCCATCTCCAAATCCTGACACAGTACTTCTTGTGTAATAGTTTATTGCTATGAAATCCAGATATTCACCCTCTTGTATATCCTTATCCCTCTTTAAAGGCCATTTGAATTTACCGGTAGTCATAGCCTCAGTAACAGCCCCTTGGAAGAATCTGTCTACTAGCCTTGCACATATTCGATGCCAGGGATTCTTCGGATTCTTCGGGTCAAATATACGAATATGATTGGCAAAGCTCACCATAGTATCATTAAAGCCCATATCATGCCTAGTATGTTGAATTATCTCATAGGCCTTGATATGGCAAATCGTCATGTTAGACATAACCTTTATAGCAGTACTAATGGATTTTTCACCTGGAGGCCAATCCCCATAAAAGTATGACATGGTGGCATATACATTAGGCTCGTTAATTGTTATGTATTCAGCCACTATATCTCCAAAGGAGTTTACCACTAAATCCACAAAATCAAGAAAATACTTAATATTCTCCTTCTTGGTAAATCCTCCCTTAGTCTCAAACCACATGGGGTTGGTGAAATGGTGTATTGTGAGTAGTACTGATATTCCCTTCTCCATCAGATAGAGTATCTCGTCCCTATAATGAGTAATCGCATCCTCATCCACCTTACCCTCATCAGGACAGATTCTAGCCCACTCAATGCCTAGACGGTAATGCTCAATCTTCATACTAGCCATCAAATCTGCATCCTGCCGCCATATATTATAGTGGTCATTCGCCCTGGCAGGATTAGAGCCATCCTTAATCCTACCTCTATGATACCAATCATTCCAATTATGTCCACACTCGCCGCCTTCAATCTGGGTGGCGGCTGAAGCTACTCCAAGAGAAAACTGATCCTTAAATTTAAAGTCCATATAATCCCTCTTTTCTGTGTATTGGTTGTTTTTCTTATCACTAAGACTTTACTTTTATTATAAAGGAATACTGATAAATCTTCATCCCCTTTAATAACATATATCCATAGTACTAACCTATCACCTAGTATCTTCAATAATTAAATCATTTTCGCACCATGCGTAGGCATCATTAAATGTTATATTCCAATTAATATTTATTTTACCGATATATAAAATTTCAGCTAATTCATATTCATATGAAGATTCTCCCCACTGAAATATTTCATGTTTTTTTTCTAGTAAATCATAATTGTATTCAGTATAAAGCTCTTCATGTGTATTAAAATCCGTTCTTATTATATTTGATAATATAAGCTGTTCTTCAATAGACTCAAACACATAAATATGTCCCCATCGCTCGGAGCTTCCACCATAATCTGATACATAAAGCTTCCCATCCTCAATGGATATATCCGAGTATGGATCACCAAGGACACCGCCTTCTTGGTTACCTAATAATATTCCTTTATTTTGATACCTCAAATTATAGGATTCGTTGTCGTTCATAAAGATATATAGCCTTCTAGAGCCCGAATAATTGCCGGGTGCTTGCTCTATGGCTACAACAACATCGCTAAGTCCATCCATATTCAAATCACCCTCACAGTAATCCAATAGAGAATAATCTTTGGGAAGTGAAAGTTCTTCACCATTAAGTATTAAATTTATTTGTTCAACTAGCATATCAGGTATCTGCGCATCAAATGAATATGGTGTATGATTATTGAGCAATTCTATGAAAGCGCTATATATTGGCTCCCCTGTCTCTTCATAATAATCATTCGACCAATTCACTGCATTTCCATTATAGCTATTGGTTATAAGAATACATACACTGTTTTGAAAGAACATGGACTCTCCATAGTCCTCTTCAACCACATATATTAATTCCTTTGATGCCGTTTCGAAGAAATAAGTATATCCATTATCTTCTATACTACTAAGCTTATCCTTCTTGTAATTAACCGTATCGAAATATTCCCATGCTTCTAATCTATCTAGTTTATAATTTGAAACAAACAAATAGTCTTCATTATTTTGTCTTAATGTGACCTGCCAAAGACCTTCAGAACCATCTCTTTCATATTTTATATAGATATATTTACTATCCTTAGTAACCTCTATACATTGCACAATGGCATAATTGGTGTCATAAACCTCATGATAATATGCATCGTCTTCCGGAATATATAAATATTCCAGTTCTTTTTTAACATCCTTAAATGAAATACCCATATTTTTTTGAAGAAGCTCATCTATGTGTTTGCTTGGATACATAAAGATATCCCCATCATCAAAATACTCAACCTTATCATATATATCTGATGACGGATATTCTCCGGAATCATAGCTATATAAAACTTCATTTAAGTTAACATCATAAGGGTATAGATATTCACATGTTATAAAGCCATTAACATCTTTACGCCTTAGATAATTAGTAAAAAAATCAAGCTCACTGAGATACTCTGAGTCTTCCGTCACAGAATTATCATTATACTGTTTATCGTAATTGCCATTCACATCTGACTTATTCGACTCATCCGTCTTATTTGGTTCATCCGTCTTACTTGACTCATTTGTTCTATTTGCTTCTTCACTTTTATTATTCTCATTAGATGTATTTATCTCATCGGAGTTATCTATTGTCTCATTCTTCAAGCTTTTATCATAACCATCTTCTATATTCATAGAATCATTAGCCGGTTCAAGCTCTGTAGCCTTATTACAAGACACAAAAATAAAACATAGAATAAATACTAATACAAGCCTTACTATCTTCACAAATAACCCCCCAGCCATCAGATAATGATATCTTCTTACCTGCTAATTATTTATACTGATCTCAGGTACATATAACCTCTTCATTAAAGATACATCCGGCGTTCTTACACCGCTATAACTGCAATCACCCGACAGAACCATAGAACCGTCCGATTTCAAGCCAATAGAAAAGTATTCACCGGCTGCAATAGCTACAATATCAATCCAATCTGACACATCTATTTGTCCAAAATCATTCGCTCCGGTTGCAACTACGGTACCATCCCTTTTCAACCCTAGTGTACTAGTGCTGCAAGTGGAGATAGCTATGATATCTGTCCAATTAGATACATCTCCTTCACCATATCTATTCCAACCGGTTGATCTTACTGTTCCATCTTCTTTTCGTCCAATTACAGAGCTACCTGCCGATATTGCAACAATATCCTTCCATTCTGATACATCTATTATCCCGTCATAGCCATAAGTATTACAATAAACCCTTCCATCTTCTGTTAGGCCTACAACATAACTTCTTCCATCTGCTATTGCAACGATGTTATCCCAACCCTCAAGCTTTTTAATTCCATTCTCATATGAAGGATAACAGGCATATACAAATCCATCATTCGTAAGTGTAACCGCAGATTGGGGATAAAATGCCTGAAAGGCTTTTATATTGTCCCAACTAGTTACAGCTTTCACAACATCCGCCATTGCAGCAGTGGATGCAACTTTAGAATTTAGTAAATCTTCTGCTGTATATGTACTTGTTGTAAGTATCTTTCCATCTGCCGTCAGACCCTCAATAGAGTCTCCGCTCCTGAAAGATAAAGCCTTTATATTTTTCCATGATTCAGTGACCTGATTATATTTATTCTCATCTTCACCTGCATAGACGATTTGTACCCTGTTATCATCTGTAATTGCTCCAACTGCCCAAATACCATTGCTTATATATGTTCCTTCAATCAAATAACGTATTTGCTTAATTAAATCTCTCGAATCATTATAATTATTCAATTCCTTTAAAACTGCAATTGCCTGAGGATAATGCTTCTCTTTAATATAGTTAATCGCTTTATCATATCGCTCTTTTTCTGATTTATTTAATGGAATCAGCATGATTCCTGCCAGATTAATTACAATAAAAATTATTATTATTTTTATAACGATCGTATTCCTCATAATATTCCCCTAACCAATATCATCTAATCAGTTGATGACTAGCCTAATATTCAATCTTATTGAAAAATTAATCCTTGAAATCTTTTTTATACTCAACCTTTTTATTCATTAAGCTCCCTCTAAAAGTTCATTTTTTAGTCAGTTTGATGTTATTAATAGTCTATCCATATAATCCCTCATTTCTATGCTTTCATTATACACTTTTATTGCTTTGTTCTAGCTCATAAAACACTTCATGCTCCTGGCTTATTATACCATTTTGTCCTTAGCATTGTAAACATTATTCCTGCAATACAGCTTGCGCTAGAATCATGCTTTTCTTACTGTTTATGATCATATTTAACATACCAATGCTGTCTGATAAATAATAAAATGTTAATAGCACATTTAAATAAGAACAATTAATAGTATTTTAGAGGAGGATTTTATGAAAAAGATTATAGCACTGTTTATTATATTTTTAATAATTATATCAATGTTTGGGTGTGCCCGTAATATAGAAGATGATAAGACTTCTGGTGGAAATCAAATCGAGAATGTATTAAAGGAAGAAGAGGTCGACGACAAAGACGATAAGAAAGGTGAAAACAATACTGTTGAGGATTTCTCCAATTCTATAGACTTAAGTAATGCCAATACAAATCTCATAAATGAAGATAAAATTCCTGATGAGTATCCCGTGGATTTGGTTCCCTTCCCTGAAGGAGCGGAGATATATTCTGGAGATGAAAAAGATTTATGGGGTATGCCATGCTATCTTGTAGTAGCCATAACAGAAGATAGCTTTGAGGATGTGCTCTTATTTTACAAAGAAGCTTAGATAATTTTGGACTTGAAGAATTAATCGGTATTAATGGTTACACAATCCAAGGTGAATATAAAGATATGAATATAATTGTTACTATCAAGGACGAAAAAAAGGATCCGACATTTGATTCAAAGTTTAAAACCAGCATTTATACTGATGTAACACTGTTGGATGATGAGATACTAAAACAGCTGCAAGAGGCCGACAGTAATAATTATCAGCCAGATGAAGATTATTTTGATTATGAGATGGAAGAATCTTATCCTGAAGATGACCTAAATAAGCAATTTGACAGTAATGATAATGATATATTCACAGGTGGCAATACCGATGCCATCAAAAGTGTTAATACCGATCTTGCTGGAGATCCTATTCCAAATGGCTTTAACACCGATTTAGTTTCTATACCTGCGGACAGCTTAATAACAGGCACTTCATCATTTGAAAGTGGTGGAAATAAAATATATGCCATATCAGCCTCATCTAAATATGAAGTAAATGATCTTGTTGCTTTCTTTATGAAAGTGTTGAAAGACGCAGAAAATTTGTATGGACAGCAGATAAACTACAGTTACTTGATTGAAGGTACTCTTAATGATGTATATATATCTATTTTTGTTTACCAGGATGAATATGAAGGCTTTAAATCAGGATTTGAGATATCAATGGATTTTGGTAATTAATGTAACCTTTACTATTACCCATTAATCCCATAATACATCCTTTATAATAATTTATAATAATAAGAACTCTAGCCTTGCTTCGTAAATTCGTGAGCTTTCACCCCAAGGATGATACCCTTCCCCAATGTAGTGGAAACCATATTTCTCATAGTATCCAATATGACCGGTGCAAAGGTATAGGTTTGAAAAGCCCCCATGCCTTGCATCCTCCTTGGCTTTCTCAAGAAGTAAAGCTCCATAAGATTTACCACGATGAGCTTCTTCTATATATAAGGCGCATATCCAGGGATAGAGATCCATCCTGCTTATGAAATCATTGGTAATCAGACCGGCACAACCAATGATTTCATCCTCATCCATCAATAGATACCACTTCGGCAAAGGATTCATAGTTGTGGTGCAATGATTGATACAGTCCTCATAAACCATAAGACTTTCCTTGCTTGCCCATTTACTTTGAAAGTATTTTATTGCTCTGTCCTTATATTCAGGACTTTCCTTAACTGAAATAATCTTCATTTTATACCTGTCTCCCTATATTTATTTTGCTTATTAGACTTTCTATTCTGTAGGTACAATCGTTAATCCTTGCTTCCTTCCTCCAGGAATCAGACAGTGGAAAGTATATGAAGTCTTTGGACTTACTGCCCAGGTCCCATTTACCATCTGAGTTCTTATGCTCCATTAACCACCCTACTACAAAGGCTAGCTTATCTATATTATTCTTATAGTCAGAAAGCAATTCAATAGCTCCTATGTATCGACTTGCTTCCTTAGATTCAAAGATTTCAGGTACATTACAAATTGGTCTATTATATATGTAATATATACCGTCTTCATGATTAATTATATAATCAAATACTGCTCCTTCAATGTTACTCTCTAAGCAATCCGAAAGTAGAGAGACATGATAAAAGTTAGTAAAATCCAGAATTCTTCCTCCCCTAGCTTTTTGAGAAAATGCCTGTTTATATGCCGATAAATAATTCTCGTGAGAATATGTACCGGATTTAAAGGCCGATGAAACAATGTGTGCCCATGTCTTTGCTACTGCATTAGCCGAAGAATCATCCTTTGTAAATCTACGAATCCATGTGGAAAGCATAAGCTGTGTGAATATATCCCAATCATGTACCTTCTCACGCCTGTCTGGTGTTTCTTTTTTACCAACTAAGCAATCATGCATATATTTGGCAGCTTTAAGTATACACGGATCATCGATTGTATAGCCCAATATCTGCAATCTCCTTATCGCCTGCTCAGTAGTGATTGGATATTTATTAGGCTCACTCAGGGTGTGAAAGTAACCCCATGAACCATCTTCCCTTTGCAATGATATTATTTCCTTAGCCCATCTAGAATTCTTATACACAGTAACCTCCTATTTACTAGAATAAGGTAAAAACATACTCTCATTTCTAACGCTTAATCGTTCACCTTATATATAGAGATGTTCATTTAATCTTACTTGCTCTAAATTTTGAAATATATGTTTTGTCATAATTATTGTAATATATACGATATAGATTACTATCATAATTCATAAAATCCTCTTCCTGTGCGCTCTCTTTAGAAACACATATCTATCCAAAAATATCATAAACTTCACTAGAGCCATCTGAGTATTGGCAAATAACAAGTTGTAAGCTTTTCATGCTCCAATCTGACTTCGCTTGAATATATACAAACGAATCATCCAACTCTACAATAGTGTTACTTATTAGATATCTCAAATCAAAATACTTATCATATTCATCATTATCTCCAGGTGATTCAATCACAATAGGGGTAATCAAGTTATCTGGCTTTTGCTTTAGTCTTTTTATAGTTCCGGTTCTAATATTGTATTTATGAGTCAGGCTAAATCCACCATTCATATCATCATTTCCTATATAAATTATAGAACCATCCTTTGATACAGCTGCATTTAGCATTGAAACATCATATTTTTTTAGATCTTCATATGATATTCGATTAGTAATAATAGAACCTTCTATATTGAATACAATAACCCCAAATGTACCCTGCATTACTGCTGTTTCCTTGTCCGCATATAATATTCTTGGCATTTCGGAACCAATATTCATAGAATTAATGTCAGATAAGTCTACTGCAATCTCTCTCTTATCATTTCTGATAATTATGTAATAAGCAAATATCGAAATCAATATTAGCAGAGCTATAGCAATTATAGTGTATTTTTGTTTTTCTATCATATTGCTTTACCCACTCCCCCTGTTGTATATCTTAAAAAACTAGTATCCTGATTTTTTACAGCTCATCTCTTCAATAAATACTTCGATTATCGATACAGCATCTACTTCTTTATCTTGAAAAATAAAATTCTTTTCTGTGTATTGTTCCATTAATATAGCTAAGGCCTTTTCCTTTTGATTTCTATCTTCAATTATCCTTGCTTTTCCATGACCTATTACACTTACAAATTTCATACCCCATTTACATGCTATGTCTCCACCATGGACTAGCTTTATATCTGTCTCAACCTCGAAGCATACGTTGGGATTTTCTCGTATTATATCAATTTTCCGTCCTTCTTTTGCGGAGTGTAGGTATATGCAATTATCCTTATATCCATAATTCATAGGAACAATATAAGGTATATTCCCATCACAAAGCCCTATTCTGCATATTATAGCTCGCTTTAAAATCGACTCAATCTCGTGTATATCCTTTACTTCCTTTTCGCTTCTTCTCATTTGCACGACGCTCCTAATTAATTCATTAGTTTTATATTATTACAGCAGATATACTTTGTCAATTTATACCTATATAATACATCAGTGCCAGTGGTTATGGTTGAATAATCATAGAAAATAGTATCATTAGACGGCAAATCGAGAGTGCAATATCAAATCGCACTCTCGCAGTCTATTCTTATCTTACTTTCTCTTTACAGGTATCCAAATCTCACTACTATAATTCTCATCTTGATTTCCCTTAGGATAATCGCAAGGATTGCTATAAAGCTCAATGTTATATCCCGCTGCTATTTCATATTCCTTGCAGTTTGGAAACCATTCTGAGTATATCTTCTTATTCGTTCCCTGAAGCGAACCCGGCATAGGACCCTTGCAGGAAAATACTGCCCATGTGTGCTTAGGAATGACCCTTGTAACATAACCATTAGGTATATCATTCCAAGGCATATAGTTATCTGCGATCAGATACTCGAATTCGCCCTTCCCGGCCTCTTCGATACATACACCATACATCCCACAGACAACCTTCCCTTTTCCGCTATCAAAGTGTTCATCCCAAAACTTTGGTACCTCTGCAAAAGCTGTTTCATACTTAAACATCTTTGAAGCACCCATTACTGTAAAAGCATCTTTTTCAACAATCTTGTAATCCATAATGAAACCACCCTCCAATGAAAATTTGATTTTTAGTGGTGCAAATGATTTAATCATTGCTCCATCCTTTCGAACCGCAGTAGGTGTGACGCCATGGAAACGGGTGAATGCTTTCGTGAAGCTATCCGGAGATTCATAACCGTACTTTATAGCAATATCAATTATCTTCTCATTAGACGATACAAGCTCGGTGCCGGCAAGTGTAAGCCTGCGTTGTCTAACATATTCACCTACTGTAAAGCCACAAAGCATAGCAAATCCTTTTTGGAAATAGAAAGGTGAAATAAATGCTTCTTTTGCTATTTCCTCAATGGTAAGGTTCTCTGTGATATTGTCTTCAATTAAGCGAAGCGCTTTACTGATGCTTTCAATCCATTCCATCTTGTTCACTCCTTTCTACATTTTCATTTTATCAGTGGTATAATGCTTATGCCCGATATTTTGTGTTATGTTTTGTCTGTTTTAGCTTCTGTTTTAATTACTTCTATTGACCTTCTCTAAGCTTCTTGAATATTTCTTCTAATTCTAATTTTTTGATTTTATCCACCCTAGTTATAAACTCTATATCCTTGCATTTTATTATTCCGTGATTTTTATGATCTTCAACAATATATATCTCATCTATTATTGATGAATCAATATCTCTTAAATCTGAAAGCTCAATTCCTTCTGGTAATATATGTGATTGATAATCATTGAATAGCTTAAATTCATAGCTATTTTCCCTTCTTACATACTCAACGCCTGTCAGCATTTGATCTGCAAAGTATTCCAAGCTTTCATCATATTCTTCGTATATAATACCATCTAAAACAACCTGAATAATCTTGTCCCCTAAATACCCTTCAGAAAACTCTAATATTATCTTGCTAGATGTTTTTTCAATAATACTCATAAATACATCATGAAAACTAGGCCATCTATTATTAAATGCTTCAATCATCTTATGGGCACCCTTAAACATATCAGGTGAATGAGTGACATTAATACTATTCTCTCCAAAATATGGTTCTGACTGTTGATTTTTATTAGAATTATTATAGTCATTTAAAAACACAATATATTGACCATCTTCATCAATACCCTTATCAACTATGTAGCCTTCAAGAATAGCACATTGGCCAGATGAAATCTCATATGTAATATTCAACCCGACATCAAATGGTAGCTCTTTATCTATCCATATCCTATAGCATAGGGCATAAAAATTATTCATAGCCATTATTAATCCATCATCAGATTCAATGAAAATAGTACTATCTTTATTCTCTATATAATTAATATTATCTTCTACTTTATTAATATGTATTTGCATAAAAAACCCCTGCCTCCTGATTAAATAGCCTTATGAATAATACCTATTCGACCCTACTTATTTCATAAATATCCAACAAATAATCTGTTCCATCTCTTATGTCTGTCTTAGGTAGAGTATGTGAATAATGAAGACCACATGATAGCAGTAATTTTTTTGATATTTTATTTTCTCTCCTACAAGAACATACTATTTTATTCGCATCTAAATCTTTGAAACAATAATCCATCAAAGATTTAAGAATCTGCTTTCCATAACCACATCCAACATACTCTGGTCCAATAGCAATACCACAATCTTTATAAACCTTATATCCAATTTCATTCATTCCAGCAAACCCTATTGCCTTTTCTGTTTTCTTTTCATATATCAAGTATGCTAAATTATTCTTTTGATATTCGATGGTCTTTAACATCCTAATTTTAGCTTCTTCAATATTTCTAGTTGGTTGCCAAAGCATATGCTTTGCAGTTTCATCTTTTGACCAGATATTTACGTGCATGTCATATACATCATCCATTGATGCCTTTTTTAAGAACAAATCTCTAGTTTCTATTTTATCTATATACATAGTTACCTTCCATTCATATCCATAATCAGTGCTACAATGAGACACAATACACTTACGGCTTTCTCGCTAAATACAATACAAACTTATCATAGAGTGTTATTTTGTTTTCGAAACTTTGAATTACCTCTCTAATACCCTCATATAGGTTTGTCTTATAAGGCTCTTGTAGCGTTAGATGATCTGAATGTGTTCCTATTAATGAAACATATTCGTCTGCGTTGTACTCTCTTGTTTTTAGGTACTCACGACGCTCAAGATTAACAAAGCCATATTTATCACGAGCATCATAATCTAGTCTGCACTTGTATTCAGTCTCCGGGTGAAAGAACTCAGAATATACTTCCTGTATCTTGGTATACAAGGGCTCATCAGTATATCCACCGCCAGGCTGTATATCAGCTCTTGTCATAAACATAGCAAATGCTCCATCACTTTTTAATAAATCATAGGCCTTGGGATATCCGATCGTCTCAGGTATCCATTGAAAAGCTGCGGCTGAATATATCAAATCAAATTTAGTGTCCTCGAAATCATACGTCTCAAAGTCTGCATTAACAATTTCAAAATTCTTATAGGAGCTAAATCTATTTGTCATAAACTCTGTAAAATTCTCACCAAGTTCAATAGCTAGATAAGAACAGCCCGTCTTTAATATAGGCTCAGTTGCTTGTCCGGTACCTGGACCGATTTCAAGTACAGTCTTTCCGGGTCCAAGCTCTGCATATTCTATTAGGTCTTCGAATAGCTCATCGCAATAACGCGGTCTCCATTCATCAAATTGCTCCGGAATACTGTCAAATACTTTTCTAAAATCCATTGTAACATCCTCCCCGTTCTCTATAACTTGCTGGCTACTATAATTATTCCAGCTCTTTGAGCACTACCAATTGAATCAGAACATATCTCTTTATCATATCTATCACATAAGTCTATATATTCATCAAAGAGCTTAATATTACTTATAATCGAATCAATAAATTCCTTACCACAATGGTTCGATAAGGATCCGATTGATGTTAATCTATCTATTCGCATGCCTTCATCTTCAAATATGCTTCTTAATTCCTCTATAGTAAATGCCTTTATCGGGCCGAGGTAGTCGTTCGTACATCCTTTAACTAGTTCGGCGTTTTCACTAAATTGATATGTATGCCATAATCCCTCATTGAACATGCTGTAAGCAGCAGGTATAAACTTATCGGGATTAATTTTATTATTTGTTTTTAACAAAGATAATAACATGTTTCCTCTATTGGAAACCGTCATTATTACCTTATGCTTTGCAACTCTAATAGATTCTCTAATGGCCTTAACAGCATCAACTCCGCAGAATGATATGGCTCCATCCATATTAATAACCATATCGAATGAATTATCTTCATATATAGATAAGTCTATTGAATTGCCTTGTTGAAATGATATATTTGATAATTTCATTCTATCAGCTTTGTCTCTAGCCAACTCAATCATTTCATTAGATAAGTCAAAATGAACCATATTATAACCCATCCCTGCCAAAGGTATGGAAAAAACACCCGTTGCTGCTCCAACCTCTAAAATATTTCTAATATCTGGCGTAAGGTTCTTGTTAATTTCTCTCCATCTCAAGGCTCTATTAATCTGTTCATCACATGAGTCAATCTCTTCTTTTTGGGCTTTTGCATTCCACCAGTTCTTTTCATGCTCGTAATCAGTGTTTACCATATAAGACTCCCCTCCTTATTCTTTATTCCTCATATATGCACTAAATCAACTTCTCCATAAAACAAACCTCAAAGGGTAAATGTTCAAATACCTTTCTTCCGATTTCATTAAATCCATTTTTTATATACCAATTCTTTAACACTATATTATCATTAATTATTCCAATAGACACTTTTTTCCCACCCAAACCTTTTACTGTGGCAAATATATATTGGATTAGTTGCTCTCCATAGCTGTTATGTCTGTATTCGGGAACTACACATAGCTTTTCCAGATAATAACTATCATCGCTTGCTTTTTCAAGTGCTACGAAAGCAATTATCTTATCTTCAATATAACCGCCATACATCCTTACTCCCTCTTCCTTCATTTTTGCTAATGTATTACTTTCTATAAATGCAGGATTTGTCGGAGCATTTTTCTTGGTTATACCAAACTCTGTGGCAACAGTTATAAAGGATTCCCTTATTACCTTCGCACATTCTTCGAATTCAACATCAATATCTATAATTTCAAACATCATCATAATCACTTTCTTTCTCAGATATGTACTGCTCCCAAATCTTGAAAAAGATGCTTCTTCTCTCTTCATACATAGGGTTGAGCTTTTTTATTAATCGATCATATGTAACGGCTGCTGCATATATTTTATCTGCAATCATATTATATACATCATCACAATCTGAGTATGGACATTCGGATTTCATTGCATTTAAGTAATCTAGCGATTCATGATTACCATATCTGTGAAAATTGGTTCCCAATCGGTCATCTCTGTCTACCATTTGCGCTACAAGATTTTCATTTATCTGCATGTTCGCCAGATGGTCAGCTATTAGATAATCTCCTCGCAATAGTTTTGCCAAAGCTTGTATTTCTACAAACCAAAAGGAATCGGCTTTTTGCAAATCCCATCGTTTCCAATACTTGCCTTCATCCTTTATCTCATCTTCTTTTACTTGTGGAATATTATATATAGGAGCTGTACTGTCCTCTGTAATATAGAAACCGATATCAAAACGGATTCCACTTTTCAATATTACCCTAAGCATTTGAAATAGCCTATCTCCATCTGAAAATGCAAGTCCAAGGTAGTTGTCTCTCGATAAGCCAATTCTTTGAGGATTACTATGATATCCATGTCCATTTCCTATATCATCAGTATGTAATGTCACATGAATTCCGACATCAATATCACTCAAAATATCATGATAGCATTTATCTATACTCTCTCTGATTTTTTGACTGTCATCAGCAGAAAATATATCGATGTCCCGAATTTTAACCTTGTTAACCTCCGGTAATTGAAATATTCTTTGTAGCAAAGCCGTTAGCTCATATTCCATTGTGCTTTTATTTATAACCATGTTTTTTTCCATTCTTCTTTTAATAAAATATATTCAACTCTATCATAAAGCTTATCATTTAATAGTGTATGATTTTTAAGTTCTGCTACCTTTAACATTCCCAGCTTTTTCATTACTTTTTCTGAACCAATGTTTTCAGTTAAACAACCGGTTTCTATTCTTACTGTACCTAAATTATTAAAAGCATAATCTATTATAGATCGAGCCGCTTCTGTAACAATACCTTGTCCCCAATGCCTAGGCATAATAAAATAACCTAGATTCATTACATTACCAAGCGTCCTTTCACCTGTCTTCGTAAATCCAATTTCCCCAATATAATCTTGTATGTCTTTATCAATGATTGCATAAAAATACTTTCTTCTATTAGTGGCTCTAGCTTCTGCTAGAGCCACTCTCAAATTCTCTTTTGATTCATCTATGTTTTTTGTTCTAATATCCGGTAGATAAAACATAGCTTTTTCATCTGATAACAATTCGTGCATAGCATAAATATCATCATCTTTATGATCTCTAATTATTAATCTCTTGGTTGCTATACTAAACATAATATCTACTCATACCTTATATCTATTTTTAATAGCTCTTAGTTTTTACTTATAGACCAACTTTATTTTAGCCTTGCTAGTTTTAGACAGACGTTTAGTACTAAGCTTGTAATCCTTCGCATTCCCTACTTTCCATCTGTTATGGTCCTTCATCTCTTTTTGTGATACAAGTAGATACTTGGTTTTATCCTTTCCTGCGTCATTCCAGGTCGTATCAATCGCATACCACTTTTTATCAATCTTTACTATATTCCATGCATGACCATCGTAATCAAAATCATAATCCTCAGAATAAGCTTCAATTATTACGGTTTCATATCCCATGATATTTAAAAATATATCCATAAGCTCGGCATAACCATTACATATGGCTTCCCCGAAGAGAAATGCATTGTAGCCCCTTCCTGGACCATACTCAGCACCACCATTATAGCTTACATGATCACAGATGTACTTATTAACCTTACTGATTCTCTGATAATCCGTCATATTTTCCATCTTCCAGGATTTCATTAGCTTGGCTATTTCTTTATATGCTTTTAAGGCATTATCATGTTCATAGGTGTAATCATCAAAATCATATTTACTATCTAGCACCAGTGTTACACGCAATTCCTGCTTATCTTCATTCCATGCGTATTTCTCCTCTTCCCAGTTATATAATTCATAATCCCATAAAAACTCATAGTCATATTTTAAATAATATGAATCACTCCACTTAAAATACATTTTTTTATCAAGGTTTGAAATATCAAAATATCCATTTTTATAAATAATTTCGTCCTCAAAATAATAATTTTCTTCGATATATTCCTTTTCATGAGGTTCAAATTTATTATAAACATCATAGGTAAAGAGAAATAACAAATGCCTCGCTTTCCAGCTGTCTTTATTTATGTACTTTTTGGCATATTTGCTGGTAGTAAAAAATGGCCAGCTCTTATCCTCGTCAATTTCTTTTTTAATCTTTTCTGCATCCTCACCCTTAATAATCAAGTTAATCTCGTTATATCCATCTGAGATTAATTTATAAAACTGCGTCCAATACTCATCATAGGAATCAACCGTAGCCGTTTTACTATTTACTTTAGATTTAGCTTCAATGCTTTGAATTGGTATATGGCTCATAATCAATACAATCAATAAGGTACTTATAATTATTCTCTTAACATTCTTCACCGCTGGTATCCTCCTTGATTGAATTTATCTACAGCTATTTTGACCAACTCCTTCGCTTTTTGGAATTCCTTCTCCATATAATTACCTATCTTTTTCATGGTAAATGTATCTTTTATGCTTTCAAACTCAGTCATAATCTCATTTAAGGAGTTATTTAAATTTACAAGCTCATAATCAAAGTAAAAATACCCTTCATCCAAGTATTGACTTGTTTGGATTGCCTCCTCCTCCAAATCCTTGACTTTTTCAATAAATTCGGCTTCCCTCCTCATAACATCCTTATACTTTGATGATTTCGACTCTGGATAAGTCGGTAAGTATGAAAAATAAGGCTTAACACTTATGTCTGGATTCTTCCTATCTTCTTTTTTAGTAACATAACGAATTTTATCATTATAAAAGTCATAGAAATAATGGCTATAGATATTTGGATTTCGCTCATCATCACCATCTAGACTTACATCATAATCCCAACTAGAATTATCATAATGTGAACTCCTATTAGCATAATCTTTAACACCAACCATTGTATAAACCCTTAATTTATAATTAAGAAATTGATCCACCATGGTCCCTTTTGTAACCAATAAGTCATAGAAGGACAATTGCTCACCGAGTTCTTCACTAAGCTCATCCATTTCATCTGCTAGATTCATAATATTAAAGTAATAAAAATCCCCATCCAGTTCAACTAAATTACAGCCAGCTATAGATCCCCCAACACCCCAGACCTGCTCACATCGGATTCCACCGCAGTTAAGAAGAAGCTCTAACAAGTCACTAATCCCTTGGTGACTTGCTTTTCTATATATTAGAGGATCTATGTAATAATAGGCATTATCGTTTCTAAGGTTATCCTTAGTGAATTTGCTTCTATAATTTTTAATTATCTCAATGTTTTCAAATATCCATTCTGTAAGTCCCATTAGCTTCTCATAATCTGTCATACCCTCTTCAAAAACTGAGTCAAGAATCTTCTTTACCTCTTTTGCGGCTTTAATCTTCATATCAGCTATTTTAGGAAAATTTTCTGTGGCATATATGAATTCTTCCATCTTATAGATGTTTGTATTTAATGCCATATATATACTGTCGTGGGCTATGTCTGCATCTAAAATAGCGCTATAGAGCTCCTCCTTGGTATATACACGGACCTTACATTCGGCTTTTAGCTTTCCCCAGCTGGCTGTGATAATACACTTACCCGACTTTTTGGCAGTTACTACCCCTTTTTTACTTACTGTAGCCACCTTAGTATTACTTGATTTCCAAGTGACACCTGTTACATCTTCAACAGAATTAATAGGTGAGCCCATAAGTGTTACACGCATAAGGCCGTATACATCCAACTCATATTTGTCCCCCTCTTGAGCTATAAGTAACTCTTGTCTAACTTCGATAGCGTCCAGTTTTTGTTTGGCAGCATAAGCATAAGGTAGTGCATCTGGAATAGCATTAAATAATAAAAACATAGCGACAAATACACATATAAATCTTCTACTTAATTTACCCTTTGACAAATTTTGCTTTTGTAGCATATTTTCCTCCCCTTATCCCTACATATTCTTGTATTAATCAGCATATTTTTAACAATTATATAACAATAACCTTCCATTTACAACCATTATCTGGTTGCTGTGGTACCTAATGTACATTATGTCTTCTCAATTATTCAATATTATTACTCAAAAATAGAATGGCTGTTATATTCTAAGAATACAGCAGCCAAATATAATATGTATATTCACTTTCTTTATTTATCTATATTAATTCTTCTACTATCTCTGCAGCATCTCTAACACATTTTAGGCATACTGTAGAAAACAACCCTCTCTCCTTAGCTGCCACCATATCACACCCTAGGATTTCATAACAATTGATTGATTTGTTTCTTTCAATAAATTTACTACAGAATTCCTCAATCATAACATATGTCTTCTCATGAGAAACTTTATCGTCTGCTTGGGTTTTGCCATGTTTCAATCCAATTAGCATTATTGCACCGGATACTGCCCCACATACCTCCTGTTTTCTTGCAATGCCACCACCAAAACCATTTCCAATCTTTAATGCAGTCTCTTTATCTAAACCTAGCATTTCAGAGAATGCTGCAAATACAGCTTGAGAACATACATATCCTTCTTTAAACAGTTCCTCAGCACATACGACTCTTTCACCCATCTCTAGTCTCACCCCTTATATCATAATAAAATATCACTCTTGTCCTATCTCAACCTTTATATGCTATAACATCAAGTTGAAATAAAAGTCCATCCTGTCCTCCACGATGAGCAAACTCTGTTTGCATGGATTTTCTTGCAGGATACTTACCATTAAATCTCTCCTTGATAACTTTCTCCATCACTGGTATATTCCATACTCACTCTTCTTTTGAATTATATTGAACAAATTCAAATCACTTCATATCCATTATACTTTAAAACATCGATAGCTTCATCAAAGTCATCAGTTTTAATCAATATATAATCCGTATTATATGTAGATACTGCAAATAATCCTATACCGTTCTCAGCAAGGATAGTGGATATTCGAGACAATATACCAATTAGAGAAAAATCCAATATTCCTTGAATCCTAAATGCTTTCCAGCCATGGCCACATTCAATAGCATTATCAGGTACACGGTCTGAACTACATACTAAGGATAACTCCTCATCTGTCTTTCCAATAAAATATATTTCATCCGAAAAATCTATTCTTGAAAAATCCTCTAGCTTACATATCGAAAAATCCTGATTTATTATCTCTAGTTTCATTTACAATCCACCTTATGAGTTACTATTTTAATTGAATCTGGGAAGGTACTCCCTGTGAGCCTCCAGCATTGATTTTAGACTTTCCTCCTGATAAACCGAATCCATGATACTATATTTAATAAATGTTCCACCGATGTCCATTGTAAGATATTTTTTCATATGCACCTCATCATTCAAATACTATTCCCTTTTTATGAACCATCGTCAAATCTGTAATAAGCCAATATATCATCATATAGATGCTTAAATCTCAACTTTTCTAATATATATCTACTGCGTAGATTTCTATGAACCACATCTGCATAGATAGTATGTAATCCTAGATTATTAGTTGCATAATCTATAAGAAGTCTTTCGGCTTCTGTTCCAAATCCTTTTCCCTTTACCGTATCATTTAATAGAACTATACTCATAGTTCCACAAAGTTTCTTAAGGTCAATGTGCTTAAGCTGAATCTCACCGATAACTTTATCATTAAGGCAGATTGCGAAAAATCTTCTCTTGCTATCTAACACCTTATTCTGATAATAATCTTCTACTTTATCCTGATTATAAACATATGATTCATATGTCATGGCTACATCAGATACATACTCTTTATAGAATTCATGACATCGCTCTATTGTATAAGGCTTTAATGCAATCTTTTCACCTATTATCTCCATAAATGTCTCCGTCTAGCTTTAATATCTATAATTATACAATTGTTACTCTAAAGCAACATTCCTCATCGCCAGCTATTACCGTTGATATCTTCTCCACTTCGTAATCAAGCTCCGGATTTAATGTTTTTAGCACATATAATATACTTTGTTTGGAGCATTCACATATTGCATCTGTTTGAACGTAACCCTTGGTATATAAATCGCAATAACATTCAGGAAATATTATCTCATAGATTTTCCCTGGGGAAACAACCTTACCTCCAACGTATTTCATATCAGAAAATTTAGAAAAAAATATATCCAAATCATTGCATGATTTATCATAGATATCTTTATACAACTTAATTATTCCTGTTTCAGCACAACGACTCCCACATACGCTAAAGAGCTTTTCTTTCTCCTTTTGGTCTACTTGTTCTATTCCTTTCTCAAACCAACCGAACCATTCTTTAATAAAATCAGGCAATTCCATTCCTCCCCTTAAATACAATAGAATAATACACAATTATTCGTCAGAACAATCACCTAGTGTATTAGTAACCTCCATTTTTTCTAATATAGATTTGCAATGCTTTTATTATTAGAATCAAAGCATAGGCACCAAGCACCATTAGTGCAATTGAGAACACCTGTACAAAAATTAAAATCAACCCCGCCATTGAAAATCCCATCATAACAATACCTCCTAAAATTATATTTACATAAAATCAATAAAACCATGTATCAAAGCTGGAAGAGCAATGTTCGTATTACGAGTATAAATAAATATGAACACTAAGCTTACGACAATTCCTCCACCAATCTCATTAAATATTGACAATAATACCGGATTTCCATGCAATATTATGCTTTCACCTCGCTAAAGCCAAGGATTAAATTCAATATCCATAAATATCTCATCTGGAAACAAACTCTTCATAAAACCACCTTAATATATAAATTTACATATTATATTCTTTTTATAAAGCAAACCAATCTATTAGCTTCCTCAAAACCTATACTTTTATGAAAATTTATGCTTAAATTATTATCAAGCTCACAATCTGAGGCTATTTCAGAGCAACCCATATCCTTGCCCCAATCCTCTACGCATTTTACCAACTTCTGCGCGATTCCCTTGCGTCTATAGTTATCATCTACATATATTCCCTCAATATATACCACCGGTGACGAATCGCTTCCCTCCACATAATCAAATCTTAAGGATGCCTGGGCAAATCCAATATATTCTTTAGAATCTTCATCCTCATAGTAGAGGAAACAATCCTGATTATCTGAATCTATAATGTCTTTGAAATAATCTAGCAGCTCATGATATTCTGTATCAGGCCATAATGCATATGCTAGTCTTGCACACTCTTGAAAATTATCTTTATTTAATCTATCCATCATTTATACTCCTCCAAAATTTTATACTAAATTCGTTTTTTCTCCATATTCGAAAAATACTTATATCCCAAGATACATATTGGAATAAAATATGCACACCATATCTCAAGTAGAATTACACCAATATTATCATCTGCCCCGGATGTGCTGGCTGTAAATACTGGAAACATAGGTACAAAAAAGCAAGATATAAAGAAAATCCCATGAATCCAAAGCATCCATCTAAAAACCCTGTCAGATTTAGATGATGGTTCAACTAGAAATGCCATAAAAAATGTAGTCAGTGCCATAAAACCATACCCCAACAAATCATAATTAAAGAACAGACTTCCTATGTGTCCATAACTTATGATTGATAAGGCCTCTTCACTTAAGGAAGTATTCATTCTCACTGTAGTGCACTCTGCATAGTAGACTAGAAGGATTATAACCGCATACACAGCGGCAAAGATGATTCCCGTATAGCCGATTGCTTTCCTCTCATCCTTTTTGTTAACCGCAAATATGCTGCACATAAACGGCACAAAGCCAATCGCAATAAATATACTTGATAAACAACTTGTAAATATCGTGCCCACTATCATTGACAGAGCAAATGACAATACTGCTATACCCGTTACCACTGAACTTATTTTTCCTAATTTATTATTCATTTTCTCCCCCTTGTTTGAAGTCTATAATAATATGTTTGCGTAAACCTCATTATTATGCCTCCCGTAATTTACAAGTCACTTACTATAATTCCAACAGATCTATTAACTGGCTGTAATCAGTAATTGTATATTTAGCATCTTCACATTCATACAAGGGATATCCTTTAAAATAACAGCCTTCAATTCCTGCATTCTTAGCGGCTAATATATCTATATCCCTATCCCCAACCATCAGAGCTTCACTTTTATCAATATTATATTCCTCCGTAAGCCATAAAAGTGCCTCTGGTTCAGGCTTTCGTTTAAAATTATTGTCCCTAGTTATAAGCCCACTAAAGTATTCGTACATATTATGTTTTTTAAGATACTCAATAGATGACTTCCCTCTATGGGTATATAGATGATTGAAGCCATTACCTTCGCAAACTCCTCTACATATATCCACGATATATGGAAAAGGCTTTAGATTGTCCACTTCAAATTCCTTTCTATACTTGTTAAAATTAGAGATTAATTTATCGCTTATATAATATGTATCATCAAAATAGTCATACAAGTTAGTAAATGACATTTTCATCAAGCTCATTATCTTATCATAGGATTCATAGATGCCTTGTTCCTCTAAGACAGTCATAGCTGCTTGTACCATAACCGGATATGAATCAAATAACGTTCCGTCAAAATCCCAGATAATATGCTTATACATAGATACACTCCTCTCTAAGAGCTAAAGGAATCCACTCATCTGCTAAAATAGCATACTCATATGTATCATTCCAAATGGGTTTACCATTTTCATCTACCTTAAAGTATATATTCTTAAGTAGATGCCCCTCTTGTCTCATCTTCAGCCTTTCTAACAGCTTCCAGGACGATATGTTATCAGGATTGCACATAGCTACCACTCTACGAACCTTTAGATACTTGAATCCATGGTCAATAATTGCTCTACAGCTCTCGGTTGCATAACCTTTACCATAATATATAGGATTGAATACATATCCCAATTCCCAGGTAGCGAACTCCTTAGGCTCCTGCTCTGCGAAATAAAGATTACCTATAAGCTTACAGCTACCTTTTAAGCACACCGCTAAAAAAGCTTTATTCATAGAACGTATAGCGGCCTCCTTTTTACACTCTAAGTCTGTAAGAACACCATAGGGTTCATATTTTACAACCTGCTCCTGCGATAGATACTCATATATATCTTTCCAGTCACTACTGGAGAATCTCCGTATTACCAATCTATCAGTTTCTATCAGCATATTTATATAACCTCTCCATTAGTCACGATACTTGAGAATCTACTTTATCTGGCAAATGTTTGTTCGTCTTAATCATAATACAATAGGTATATTCTGTCAATTTATAAATCCATTATTTAAAATAATCAAGCCATACAAGCTTAATGGACTGATCCACCTAATATAATTTATGGGTTCAGTCCATTTTTATGTGGCTTGTGAAACTAATCACTACCAGTAAATCTTCTGCGAATCCTTTTAGTTACATACATAAATATAAAATAAGCAATAAAGTACAGTATGAATATTAAGCCCTTATATTGGCCCTCAAAAAATATCCTAGATACTGCAAGCAAGGTCATAAGGACACCCATCAAGCTGTATGATATGCCATAAGCTGTCGTAAAGCTCTTGATTTCTTCTTCCTTAACCTTCTCCCAGTTATAATCCAAGGTAAGCTTTGGTTTTTTCCCTATCCATACAACTAAGCCATATACAGTTATAGCAAGCCCTAATCCAAGAATAATTAAGTCAAATACCTCTGTGAAACCCATAAATACCTCCTATTCTATGCCGCCTTTCATTAAGTCTCTACCATTTATTATAATGCATCTTATCCTCTGCCTGAAAAAAGTGTTGAGGAATTGGTTTCTCATCCTTACTAGGGTAACCCAATGCAAGATAACATGGGAACTCATAATCCTCAGGTATATCTAACATCTCCCTAATATGAGTAATTTCCTTATCAAATGGAATCCTGGTTACACCATATATGCCTTCACTAGAAGCCGCAATCAACATATTCTCTATACAACACCATATGGAAGCAAAAGAGTTTAAGGCAGACAGATTCTTTGGCTTTAACAAGGATCCTTGATTACGAAAGCAGGGAATAATAAGGCAAGCTGAAGTTAAAAGCATTTTATGTTGCTTCGGAATTGCATCAATATAAGTATCGCGCTGTAGCCCGTCACTTAATCCCCAATTATCGATTATTCTAATGGCATCCGATTCTTTATTGTTTTTGGATACCTTCTTTATTACATCAAGCCTACTCTCTTTGTCAATAATTATAAACTCCCACTCCCGCATATGATTGTTTGTAGGTGCTCTTATTCCTGCATTGATAATCCTCTTTACAATTTCAATATCAATTTCCTTGTCTTCAAAATCTCTAATTGATCTTCTTGAATAAATAGCTTCATAAGTATCCATACTGCTCCCCCTTTAAAACTTACTTATCTTTTATATTGTTTTATCTCATATAACTAAATTCTTATATAGCTTGCTACTCAATGGAATTATGACTGACAATGCTCACAATAATATATTGTTCCACCCATATAATTACCCTTGTGTAATTCATATCCGCAGTTCACACAAGGAGTAAATGCTGTCTTTTTACTAAGGTAAGTTTGATATTCCCCGAAATTACCGAACAGGTCCTTCTCTGTATCTCTCCCTCCTTGATCAGCCATCCTTCTAAGAGTTTTCTTTATTATATCAAATAGATTGTCATATTCACCATCAGTAACATCCATCATCTTTCTCTTGGGATGAATACCTGATAAGTATAGGATATCCTGCAACACACCATTACCAAGGCCAGGAATACGTTGCTCAGTAGCTAAAAATGCTTTGGCAGATAGCTTATCGGTTCCTTCACTACGTAATGATTCAAAGTACTGTCTGTCAAATCTATCAGAAAGTGGTGATGGTTTAGTCTTAGCGCCAATATAGTACATGTTGTCAAACTCACCATCACGAAATGCCCATAGTCCACCGTACATCTGAATAGTACAAACCAAGGCAGTATTATCATCAAATTCAAGATAAAGCTGGTGCTTCTTAGGCACCTTCTTCAGGTCATAATAATAGCGGGGTGTAACTCCATCCGTAAAGACTATGCGACAGTCTTCAACCTCAATTTCTAGCATACCTGATATCGGGTTTGAGTTACCTATGGTTTTACCAGAGAGTAATTCATTATAATCTTCCGGCTTACCATGATACCAGGCAAAGGAGTGCGGCGAATGGTTTGCTTGTACATAGCTGATGATTTTACCCTTAATCGTATTATTCATTTGATTTGCCAAAGTATAGCTCTCTGGTATTTCTAGCATAAGATACCCTCCCCCACGATATAGCTTTTATTATCCTACTTATCTTTTAAATCAGCTGGTCTCAGCTTCTAAAATTAGAATTTATTCTATCTATAACCGTATCCCATGGCCTTGACTCTATCACTGGAATACCATACCTTAAACACTCTGCTGCCAGCCAATTACCGTATCTAAAACTTACATCTGTACGATATTCCTGTAGTCCATATTCCGGTTCTCTTGCTAGAAAGTTATTCAAAATCTGTTCTCTTGATGGCTCATAAATAAATACAGATTTAACCTTAGAACTATCAAATAATGAACAAAGCTCAGGTAATATAAAGTCTCCTTCTATAACTACAGGCATGTCCGATTCAATATGATTCTTAATAACAGCTTCAAGTCCTGGAATAAAAGCCCGTCCCACATCTATAAGCTGACCTACCGTAGCTTCTACCCCCTCCTGCTGCCAATCCGGATGAGTCTCCCAGTAATGAATTCCAGGCTGCTGCTCCGGTGTAGACATGGATTCAAGAAATACTTGAAAATCATCGGCTTCTATTAAATTAACACCATACAACTTGGCTATAGGATAACTAACACAGGTTTTCCCCGAACCGGATGCCCCTCCGATTAATAACACACACCAATCTCTTTCCATCTTTCCTACCCCTTTTTCTCTTATAAATACTCTTTCTGTATTATATAAGCAATTTTCTCAGAACAATTATCAACGAAACAATTCATTTCACCCTCTGTTAAATATGGATATTCCCTTTCTAAATTATCTCTTTTGCTACTATAAAAGCCAGTAATATACTCTCTTCTAATATCAAATGCTTCTATACTAAAGAAATCCAAATATTCATTCTGAAAACCAATTGCATCATTATATATTGAATATGCTCTGAAATTAGGATTTTTTTTAGATAAAGAAAATCTAAATCATACCAATCCTTCTTTAAAGTCCATATCCATTCTGTTTTATCTTTATTATATAGCTCTATGAATCTATCCTTACTTGGCCGAACTATATGATCAGCCCACAACACATCCGCTAGTAGATGCGTCAGATAACCAAGATAGAAGGACTTTTGCTTAGTATTGTATAGCGTTCTTTGTTCTACTGAATAATAGTTATCAACATATTCATTTAAATGGATATCCTTAAAGCCATCCGTATCCGTTGTTTTAAAATGCGAGACATCACCACTTGGAGTAAAGACCGACCAATCTTCATTTGGTACTCCACTGTCAGGGGCAATATTTCCGACAACAAACTCAGTATATGAGAGATTGATTATATCATCAATTAATCTGTCCGCTATACGCAAATGTACCATCCAAGTAGCCATGTTCTTCTCCTTTAGTATGCATTATATATTCTCCCAAAGTCTTTTTTTGCTTTGATATTAAACCTTCTACAGCACTACTTCCGATGTGGCTTATACGTTCAAAGTTATCCTGACCAATAGCTTCTATAATGTTTTCCTTTTGCTCTATGTACCATGATTTATATTCAGAATTATGTTCCTTTAAGATTATCGGGAATAGCTCCCACAACTCCTTTATTGTCATTTCTGATAACTCTTTTCCCATAGTACCTTATATGATGTATTTAGTAACAAATACATCAATACGCTCCTTTCTTTTCAACTTTGTTATAATTAATAGTAACACTGTGGACTTTTTATAGTACCCTATAGCTTTGACTATTTAATGGAGTGTATTGCCACAGTTTTATCTGAATCATTTATAGTTGGATAAGTCAATTCAATTAAGTCGTTAGAAACTAACACATTCATGAACCTATAAATCAAGACCGGTGATGTAATATAACTTAAATCAAATCTCCTGTATAAAGATATTTATTCTCTTTCTCATATAGACAAATATGTCCTTAAAATACTTATGACCCCCAATATGGTCCCAATGCATATACTCACTGATTGCATAGGCTTTGTCATCAATTTCTTCAATAGTGAACCAATTATCCATTATATCTCGCTCTCAGTTATTTGTATTAACACATTAAATCTGCGCTATCTATTTCTGTAATACTAACATTATCTGTTTGAAATATTCTCATTTTATCAAATGGTGTATCAGTAATATAGCACTGTAAGCTCATAATAACAGCACTATGTGTTACAATAACAACATCATCATTATTTATAGAAATTATTTTATGTAATGCTTCAAGAACACGTTCTAACATTTCCTGATATGATTCACCGTTATGGGATTTAGAGTATCTGCGATTATGATACCATTCGTCATATTCCTTCGGATATTTATCTATGGCTTCTTTCCATGACAAACCTTCCCAATCTCCTAGATTCATTTCCTCCAATCCATCTAGGGGAATATAATCCACATTAGTATTACTTCTTAAAATCTCAGCTGTCTTAAGAGCTCTTTTTTGCTTGCTTGAATAAATCTTAGAGAACTTAATGTTTGAATCTAAAACCCTCTTACTTAATTCTACGGCTTGATTTACCCCTATATCGTTAAGTTCTATATCATAACTTCCTTGTATCTTTCCTTCATTATTCCAATCTGTTTGTCCATGTCTTATAAAATATAACCTCATTAGCTCCCCCTATGTTTTTTTCTTATGGCAAAAAATATTCTTACTTATTACGCTTGTTATTCCCTATATAATTCAGCCAATCTAGATAAGTCTTGCACTATATTAGGATTCCATGTGATTTTATTTACTAGCCATTCACAAGGAAATTCTCCACACAAACCACAAAACTGAATCTTATGTTTTTTGGCACATTTATAAATTGGACACCTACCTGATTGTGCCCACTCCTCACAATGTCCATCGGTTTCTATACATCCACCACAGATACCTTCTTCTTTTTTATTACATCCTATACAACACTCTCCGCAGGCTGTTATTTTAGTAAAATCAACATGATTCATTTTCTGTTCCCCTATATTTCCTCCATTACTCTATCTAGCCATTCACTAACTATGCCACCAAACAATTTTTCCTGATCAATCTGTAGATTATGTCCGGCTTTATCAAGTACTACGAATGAAGCTCTGGGATAATTGTCAAGCAGCGTAAACTGATCCTTATAACCAACCTCTGTGTCCTGTCTGCCGACTAATATTAAGCTTGGCTTATTAAAGGGTTCTTCTAATTTATCGACATCATATGTAAATGCTCCATCCAGCACCTCATTTAAGAAGTAATCATCATTACTCATAACATCCATTATATCTCTTTTATATAATTCCCAGGTCCTTTTATTCTGTACTATATTCATATTTTCAAAGTATGCTCTTTCATCTTTATCAATGCTTTCCATGAATCTACTGTCTCTTTCAATAACTTGAAGAGGTGGAACATTACCTTTTCTATAGCCCGGATATACAGCAGGACATAGCAAAAGCACTCCGAGTATATGCTTACTTCTTTTCTGAATCAGCCCTCTGCTCAGATATCCTCCATATGATTCTCCGGCCAATATAAATCTTTGATTAGGAATAATCTGATCAATAAATTCCAGTATTACATCCAACATTTCATCAGAGCATTTAATATTACCGCCTACTTTTGATTTGCCCATTCCCGGCAAATCGATATATATCCTCTTAATCTTATGCTTGTTATCTCTTAATACGGGTTCTAGGCAGCCACTCATAATATGGTGATTAACTCCCCATCCATGAATTATAAGGAATGGTATGCCCTCACCATAGACTTCATAATATAATTCCGACCCACATATATTAATTGTACTCATTGCCCTTGCTCCCATATGATTTATTGTTTCTGGTTCAATTGACTCATAATATCATTCATCATGCGCCAAACATTACAGCCAAAATTACTTACCAGAGTAACAAGAATGTCCTTCTTTATATCAATTAACTATATATACCATTATTTACATCTTATCAGAACATTAGTTCTGCATCAAGTAAAATTTGTATTATGTTATTTTATTTAATCGAAATATTTCATATCACTGTATCGTTATGGAATAGGTTATACATGCATAAGAATATTGATTGCCTCCACGCTATGTTATAATTGGATACACTTATCCGTATCACATACTTTCGTTATAACCCCATCGCAGAAATAGTATGCTTCACCATATAAGGTAGCCTCATCCATATCAATAAATATATATGCTCCATCCACTAAAGCATAAAAGGGTCTAACCCTGCTATCTGGTAACGATATATCCTCTACTATTCGAAGCCCATCTATGCTTATATCCTTTAAATACTGATAATGAGGTAAAATACTAATCTGGGTAAGACCTAGTCCATCCAAATACCTTTGATAGCTCGGATCTATTACTTCTCCATCAAGAGCACAAGGAAGCCTTACTCCATCCTCTATATAGTTTCCACCGACACTGCTGGTAAGAAATAGCTTCATGTATTTTCCTCCCCTAAATAGTATACTTAATGCAAGTATCTTCAATATTTTCCTTTTTTTCTATTTTAATAATAATAACATAATTTAACAGAATACAATAGTTAAAAATACATTAATATAATTGACAGACAAAAATGAGCTGATATGATATGCAACCAAAGTGTTATTTTTAAAACTAACATTTGGAGTACATTTCATTATCAGCTCTTCTTTTTAACTCTATTTTACCGCTCTTCCGTGAATGTAAGGGAAAGCTTAAGCTTCCTTTTGTTTCTTACAACAACAGCATCTACAGTATCACCAGCTTTATACTTATCTTTGATATTATCAACTTCCTTCATAGTGCGAACCTCTACCCCATCAAGTGATATAAGTGTATCATTCTCACGAATACCGGCTTTATCAGCACCACTACCTTCAACTACCTCTAATATATATATACCTACAGGAATATCATACAGATAAGAAATGGTATCGGTTATCTCTCTTCCACTGATTCCAATATAAGGTCTTCCCTTAACATATCCAAACATTATCAGCTGATCGATAATCGATTTAGCCTCATTAACAGGAATGGCAAACCCAAGACCCTCAACACCAGACAAGGATATCTTTGCTGTATTAATGCCTATGACCTCTCCCTTGGAATTAAGTAGAGCCCCTCCGCTGTTTCCTGGGTTGATAGCTGCATCTGTCTGAATTAGGTTCATAGTTTTATCCTCAATGCTTATAGTCCTGTTAAGGGCACTGATTACTCCGACCGTGACTGATCCTTGAAATTCTAAACCTAAAGGATTTCCAATAGCTACAGCAAGCTCGCCTACCTCAAGTGCATCAGAGTCCCCCATACCTGCCACTGGTAGGTCATTTAAATCAATTTTTATGACTGCAAGGTCACTTCTTTGATCTCCTCCTACAAACTTGGCCATTGCCTGTCTACCATCAGATAGGAACACCTCTAGGGTAGTACTCTTACTCAAGGAGTTTTTCGGATCTGCATACTGTACAACATGATAATTAGTCATTATGTATCCATTACTATCGATTATTATACCTGAGCCTTCATACTTCGACTGAGACATGGCATCACCATAGTACCAGCTTCTTGGGCTTTGTGTTACCATCCTTATTCCTACTATTGATGGGCCTACCTTTTTAGCTATTTTGGTAACAGCCGAGCTATTCCCATCAGCTGACATCAGTACTTCCTCAATGGTTAGTCCCTTATTTTCAATAATAATGTCTCCCTCAGATTGATTCACCAACATTAATTTAAGCTCTTCCATCTCCTCTGAAAGCTTCAGATACACGCTTCCACCTGCAATAAATCCAGTTAATAAGCAGCACAATAGCATTATAACAGCAACTTTAATAAAAGCTCTTGATTTATTTCTCCTTCTAAAATATCTGCTATAGGCCGCTTCATAAGCTTCTAAATGATAATCCTTAAAATGCTTTCTCTTAAAAAAAATCATCTAATCACCTCCAAAAATATTAGCGGCAAATATAAATACCATTTCCTGCTATAAAATAATAGCAAATATTAAGTTTGCTTGTCAACACACTTATATAACATTCAAATATAATTGAACCTTTTCATTTCATCTGACAATATATACAAGGCTATCTATAGCTTTTGCTATTATCTAACAAAAGATAAAGCAGATAAGTAATGTATAACTGCTTGTGCAGATTATTCTGTACAAGCAGTTATTATTAAGCTATATGGCTTTATTCATATTCAAATCTGTCTTGATCGGTTTAGCTATTTGTGACCATATAATAAATCACTAAGATAATCATCGTTCCAAAGCTGAGCCTCAATATACCGATTTTGCTTATCAAGCTCATCCAAATATGAGTTAATATCGTCAGTTCTTTCATTGATAAATGCTGTTAAAGTCTCTATGCTAAATGGATCCATTCTTTCCTTCGAATCCATTCTTGACATACTGTCTCCATATGTAAAGCTGATATCTTCAGGATTTATGTCCTTAAGTAATAATTTTGTCCTAGTCACCCTCTCATACCATTTATTCAAATAAGAGCTTTCACCCAATACAAAGTATAAAGGGGTTTTGTTCTTAGGCTTTATACCTAGCTCAATAATTTCACCTAATAGCCATTTTTCTGTACGCTTTCTCTTTGTATAGTAGCCATCAAAATCGTTAGCAGTAAATCTACTAAAAGATGTAAAGGTAGAGCTAGCATTTTGTGATAAATCTTCAGCTAGCTTATACGCCTCATCACTCGGCAATCTTGTTATGCTCTGAAATGGAGTACATCTCTTATCGCAATAGTTAGTTATATAAAAATTACTAAGCATGACTACTCCTTTAATTATATTATGATTAATAATACTCTTTAAGGTACAATTTGTCAAATTAATCAATACGAACTTGTGTTCTGTAATATTTCATGGTATAATATGCTTATGCATTCGTGTATAGGGTGGTTGGCCTCCATTTTACATAGAAGTCTCGATAATTTATTATTTCAACTTTCTTCTCTCCTCTAAGAATTCCCTAACTCTTCTTGCTTCCACTCTGTCATATGGGAACTCAAAATGCTTAGCCACCACAGCCTCAAGCTCATGGAAATAATCATACATTAGAAACAATTTATCCCACATATCCTCATAGTCACCGTTTGGGAATATTCCTTGTACTCGCTTCATTTCATCAGCTGTAATAAACCTTTTAAGATATTCATTAAGGTATCCTGTTGTAATATCGAATCCATGCTCTATACCTATACTCCAATTAAGCATTTTCATGAACATCTCCATTATGAGAACATCATAAGCATATCTTGCATAATAGAATTCTTCTCTACATAACCCCTTTGCTATATACAAGGATAACCACCTAAATTCGTTACAGGTATTATAGAACTCCATACTTGTTGGCTGCTTAAGATAAAATGCCTTTTCATCATCAATCGGCTTTAGCTCCTCAAAACCATCCTTATTAAGTAGTATGACTCTTGGCTCGCAATTACTCTTCTCGCCTTCAATGTTTCGTACATCAATAATCGTAAGATCTATTCGATTGCCGTCAGCAAATTGAATCAAATAGGCGAATGTATCATGACTATTATAGTCATAGGGGTGCTTGTACCAATCCTCCGGGTACTGAACTATAAGTATATCTCCGAAATAATTAATCCAGCTTTTATCCTTAGTAAATTCTCTTACATCTCTAACATAATATACTATATCGAAATCACTGTACTGATCGTGAACAGCATTCCTATTAGCTCTGGAGCCATCCATGGCTACAGCTCGAATTCTATCATCCTCTATAGCCTTATTCATGATTAATTCCAGCATTTCTTTTTCTGTACGCATATATAATCCCCCATCTGAGTAATTAAATTAGACTACCTGCTCTAATTTCTTACCCATTTTACTCTCAAAATATTGCTTTAATTCAATATGTTTATCCCATTTACTCTGTGGGTAATTACCATATCGCTCCTTAACATCACTCATGCGCTTCTCTATATCAACAGGTCCTTCTGGCAGAGCAATACTATCACATACCTGTATCAATCTGTCATAATCATCATACTGATAAGAGTTAAATAAATCAATAATTCTCTGCATATCATCTTCGGTTACATCGTGCTTTACAATAGCTGTCTTAATATCCTTGATAGCAAAAGAATGGGTAATGCATATCCTGGCAGCCTCCTCATAGCCAAAGCTTATTAAATAATCATACCCGTCTATGATATGAGCTAGGCCTGTTACACCAAATCTTCTCCCTATATCATGAAGTAGTCCTACTATATAAGCATTACTGACATTTATTTATCTTATATGCCAGTAATGTAAAAAACCTTCCCTGTACTTTGCGCTAGTCTGGGAAGGTTTTTTAATCCTGGTTGGCCAACCACCTTGTGGCGATTGCCTTTAATCTAACTATATTATAACAAATTATTCTAACAATGCAAGTATTTTAATTTTCTAATACTGCATCTATTTCAGTCTTTTACTCGGCTGTTACTCAACAGGTGAAAGTATAAAATCATCTAAGGTTCCCCATCCCTTGGGATTGCATTTAATGGATGCACCTACTATAACCGTACCGCTATCTACTCGTATGTTCTCAATCCTTGGGTTCTTCCAATTAACCCATCCATCAACAGAGGTTTCCATAGTGTATGTTTTTCCATCTGCTATCGCATATATTGACATCTCCGGGTTGGATGCATCTCCTCCTTGTAGGAATATGGCAAAGTTATATTGACCGGGTTTTAGATTGGTAATCTCCTGTTCAACCTTAAAGTCAACATTCCCTGTTGAATAAAAATGAATTGATTTGGTACCAGTCTTGGCATCAGCAATTTTATCCTGAATACCTAGCTCAGTTGTAGAATTATTAATATTAGTAATGGTCCACATTGATAGGTCATTATCCTCGAAGCTGTAATTTTCTACATAGTTTTGCTCCATTACGATAATCTTAGCCTTTGCTTCCATTTTTTCTTCATTATAAACTGCATTTCCTGTAACCATATATTCACCAAGGTTATCTTTATCAGCTAAAGCAAGCTCCTTAGAGCTCCACTGAACCTCAATATCCTTACTGGTCTTGTCATTAAATAAAGCAACCACTGTATCAGGAAGAACACAATCATCCCCCTTGCGAACTCGAATAACAATATCATCTAAAGCATCAACTTTAACCTCTGCCACAGCTCCAGAATATACATATTTAAAAACATTAAGAGAAGGAAGTGGATGACCTTCAAAATCAAATAAGGCTTGATTATCCCATGCAGAACCTCCATAGTGTACCCCTGCATCTTCAGGATCATATTCAGTAGCGTAGCTACTTGCCCATCCTGAACCATATTTCTCCCAAAGACAAGCTTGGTCCTCCCATGTAGCTCCCGGTACTGGAAGCCAAGCCGGCTCCCAATAGAATACACCAAGACCTGCTACACCAACATTTGCAACTGCCTCCATAACATCACGTAATGAGCTTGCCTGTCCTTGAACTGTAATAGGATAATCCTTAGTAAAGACACTCTCCTCGGATAAAATATTACCGTTATAATCCCCATTTTCATATGTATAAGCATAGGAGGTTTCAGCCACCATAACCTTTTTATCAAATTCCTTGGATATATTTATTAGTACATTTGTAAGATTCTCCAGTGTTCCATGCCAAAAAGAATAATAAGAACTAGCAAAGACATCATAATCCACCTCATAATTCTCAAGAATCATTCCGTAACGCTGATAGTTTTCAGCTCTCTCAGGATTAGTGAAATGAAGCGCAATTAGAATATCCTTCTTCTTTTCTTCACTAATCTCCCTAATAGCACGGCTGCCTTCTTTAAATAGCTTGCTAATATTATTCCAGTTGTTCTCCCCACAGAATATACCTGTAGTTTCATTACCTATCTGCACCATACCTACATCTACACCTTGATCAAGTAGCTCTTCTAGACTTGATCTTGTGTATTCATATAGTGCATCAGCTTTAGCGTCGATATCTATATCCTTCCACGCTTTTGGTACCATCTGCTTTGAAGGATCAGCCCAAAAATCAGAATAATGATAGTCAACCAGAACCTTCATCTTATTCTTGGTCGCTCTTTTACCTATCTCTATAGCCTTATCCAGGTCATTATTACCTCCCCCATATCCATTACCATCACTATCATAGGGATCATTCCATATACGAATCCTAACATAATTGACACCAGCATGATATAAAGTCTTAAAAATATCCTCTTCCTTGCCTTTCTCATTATAAAATTTTACACCGCTTTCCTCCAAGGCAATAACACTTGATATGTCAACACCTCGAATGAAGTCAGGATTTAACCCTTCTATTTTCTCTACAAATATATCAGCTTGGGCTAGCTTTTCTGTATTAATAACACTTTTATGGCTCTTTTTAATTAATATAAAAGCAATAACCGAAATCAATAAAATAATAACTGTCAAACCGATTACTACAAGACTCCTTTTTTTATTCATACCATCCTCCTACATAGACTATATTTTTGCATTACATAGAACGGAGGATTTTCCTCCTCCGATACACTATAATTCTAAATCACCTTTAACGGAGGATTTATCCTCCTCCTCCCATTTACAAGGAAAACGGACCTATCTAGCTTAAGCCAGTTGTCCGTTCCTAGTTGAATAACTTTTTATATATTTTATTGAAAATATTTCTTTTATTATATCTATTTAAAATTCAATCAAAGCACTATACTCTTCCACTGCCACAATTTCATTTACCCTACAAGCTACTCCATCATTCATCGTGGGCAAATGCTCTAGGAAGACCTCTGCATTCTCTTTAAGAGGATATATCTCCAGCTTAAGCTTTCCTGGATAATTAAATCGTCTTAAACTCACTTCCCATGGTTTACCTGTATAGAAGTTATCAGCTATTATCTCATCATTCAGATATATTCTTCCCTTATCACCTTCATAATTAATTTGCAAGAAGCAGTCCCTAATGTCTGCTGATGAAAGGTTGATTGTAATATCATATACTTTCTTTTCCTCAGTTTCGTTCTTAAGGTCTATTGTTACCAAACATGAGGCTACATCTGAATTCATTTCATATATAGCAAAATCCCCTTCATTACCAACCTTTTCCCAGCCCTTTGGAGTCTTGTCAAACTCAGGATATACTTTGATACTGGGGATTTCTCTTCCAATAACCTGTAGTCCTTTATCAGTCTCCAAAACTACTGATGTGCTTATAATCAAATGCTCCTTTTGAAGCTTTACTTTATAGGCATTCTTACCGTCTTCTCTTGAAAGAGTAATAATCTTATTTTCACCTATATCGCCCTGAATATCATACTTAGGATCCTTATCTGTATAGAACACATAGGTATTAGTATCATTTTCAAGAATATATAAGGGAGATGCTAAAGCTGTTTTAAGTATGCCATCACCTATCTTCATATTAAATGGAAAGAAGTAATAATCTCTATCCTTAATATCAAACTCTGGGAAATGAATAATTTCATTAGGTAATCCTACTTTAAGATTAACACTATTATGATTAGCCATATTATGTCTTCTCACATAATTATTAAAGAATATATAACCCTTATTACCATCATGCCTAACCGAATATCTCATATCAGTTAAATCACTCGGATCCAACGGATTTTCTTTAGGTATATATGCCGGCATATTACATAGCTCTGTTCCAAAGTCCTGAAGAAACATGGATAATAGCTTTATCTCTTTAAATGTTTCGGAAATTTGACCATACTCCCTTATAGGTGCTCTAAAATCATAGCTCACCTCAGGAACATCGTTAGGATATCCTGTGGCCTTTGATTCTTGAAGAGTAGTTAACTTACCCTTTGGATTAGTTCCACCATGATACATATAATATCCAATAAGGTTAACACCGCTTCCCAGCTTTACTAAGGACATGGCCCCAATATCTGCTGCCTTGGCAACAGGTCTTCGGTGAGCTGTTACTTGGAGTCCTCCCCCAAGCTCGGCTGTCAGATAAGGAAACTTATTAAAGTCAAAGGTTACCCCTTCACCTATGCCATAATCACTTCCAATATTATGGTCGTTACGCTCATGAGTAAAGACATAATTACCGCTAGGTTCTAGTTCCGTAAGCCTTGGATCCCATGGGGCATCAGGATAACCACCCATTACCGGAAGCAATCCACCTGTAGCTGCACCACCCCATCCTGTAGCAGTGTAGTATGGAACATCAAATCCTATTTCTCTTGCAATTTTATACAAGGTTTTCATATGCTGCTCTCCGGCCTCACCGTATGCACCACCACAATGGCCCAGCTCATTTTCTATCTGAACACCGATAATCGGTCCCCCATCCTTATGGAACAATCCTTTTACTTCATCATATATTCTAGAATAATATTTTTTCACCTCTTGGAGGTATCCGGGATCATCATATCTAAGCTTATATCCCTTATTAAGTAACCAATCGGGAAAGCCTCCATTTCTTACTTCACCGTGAATCCAAGGCCCAATTCTTATAAAGAAATATAAGCCACATTCACGACAGGCTTCCACAAAGCTTCTTAAATCCTTATTTCCAGAAAAATCATACTCTCCTTCGATTTCTTCATGGTGAATCCAAATCACATAGGAAGAAGCAATAACCACTCCTCCGGCTTTCATTTTATATAAGGATTCCTTCCAGTCCTCTTTGGGGACTCTAGAATAATGTATCTCACCCATAACAGGAAACCAAGGTTGCCCGTCTTTTGTCAAATAATTAGCATTATAGCCAAACTCTGTCCTCATCTTATGCCTCTTTCTAATATAATCTATTCTTTTACAGCAGCACTGCCGAATGATGTTACCATAGTTTTTTGAGTTATTATAAAAAATATTATAAATGGAATTGCTATCAATAATGAGCCGGCTGCAAATACCGTAAATTCATTTTTCTTATCGGTTACAAAGCTAAATAAACCCAGAGCTAGGGTTTGCTTATCAGCTGACCGTAGAATCATCTTTGGAAAAATGTAATCCATCCATGGAGCAGTAAAGCTTGTTATTCCAAGAAAAACTATAATAGGTCTCGCTATCGGCATGATTATCTTTCTATAAATCAGCAGATTATTAGCACCATCTATTCTGGCAGATTCATCAATACTCTTTGGAATGGTATCAATATAACTTTTTACCAGCCATGTGTTATATGGGATATTCCCGGCAAGATATACTAAAACCAGTCCCCATAGTGTATCTAGTCCATTAATTCTAAGAAGAATTACATATATAGCAACCATTCCAACAAAGGAAGGGAATATCTGTAGAATGAGCATAAGTAACATCATGCTTTTTTTCATTGTAAACTGGAATCTAGAAAACACATAAGCTCCCAAAGAAGCAACAACAATAGTTAAAAATGATGTCCCAAGTGCAATTGTTAAAGTATTCTTAAACCAAATCAAATATTTAGTATTATTAAATAAATGCTTAAAATGATCTAATGTAAATCCATCTCCAAAAGGAATAATATTAAGAGATGCGATAGAATTCCCGGGAGAAAAAGCCGCACTTATCACATATACCAAGGGGTAGAGGACACCAAGAGAAATTATCGTCAGTATTACAAGAACTGTCGTTAAATTAATTCGCTTTATAATCTTATTTCCCATTAGAATTCTCCTTCCTTATAAGATTTGGTTCGCATAAATTGGAATATAGCAAATGGAGCAAGAATTATAAATATCATTATAGCAAGTACAGATGCGTAATTATATTTCATCAAATTTACTGTCAGTTTATAAATCCAAGTAACGAGTATATCCGTTCCTCCTGCACTTGTTATTGTAGAATCTGATACAACAGGATTTCCACCTGTGAGGAAGAATATGGCTCCAAAGTTATTAATATTATGAGTGAATGACATAATTATAAGTGGCATTGTCTGATAAAGCACCATTGGCAAAGTAATATTCTTAAAAACCTGAAATCTACTAGCTCCATCAATTTTCGCCGCTTCAAATAAATCAGATGAAATAGCTGTCATAGTGCCTGTAATAAGAAGCATAAAATAAGGAAATCCTGCCCATAGATTAATTAATATAGTAGTGAATTTAGCTACCCATTCGTTACTTAACCAAGGAATAGCCTTATCTATCCATCCCAGCTGTATAAGAGTACGATTTACCGTGCCAAAGGAACCATTAAGTAAGTTTTGCCATACTAGCATGCTTACAACAGACGGTACTGCATAAGGAAGTATAAAAATCCCTCTAAATATCGGAGCAATTTTCAACTTATTATCCATTAGTATTACTGCCATAATCATTCCACCAAAATAACAGGTTGCAGTGGCTAGTATAGCCCATACTAAAGTCCATAGAGCTACTCTTCCTAAGGCAGAAGTCCATACGGCTTCTCCGCCGAACATAGCAGCAAAGTTATCCATACCAACCCAATCTACAGTATTATTTGGTGGGATATGTTTAGGAGCTGAATAATTGGTAAATGCAACACAAGCCGAGAATATTAGAGGTACAACCACAAAAAATACAATAAGTCCAACTGAAGGTGCAAGGCCAAATATCGGGAATGCTTTTCCTAAAGCTCTTGATATTGATTCTTTGTTAGTTTTTATCCTCTTATCTATACAATACTCTTTATATTCCGCTAAAGCGCTACGTACTGAAATTATATATACGATAATAAATATAAAAAGAATAGCCAGAACAATAACACCATCAATTAACATAAATATGGAATGATCCCGCTCTTTCACAGGAAGATCTGGCTTTAATACTCCCAAGGTGACCATATCGTTTAGTTTACTGACTATGGTTGGAATCATAAATAAAATTATAATCTCAAACAATGCATAAAAGAGACCCTTTATATATTGTTTGAAATATACTATATGTCCCAAGCCCATAAATAGCATAGATGTAAACAGTATCTTTTTTCTTGAGGAACCATCCTCCTTAAGCCTTTTATTCATTATACACCCATCCTTCTAGCGTCTACTAAAAAAGGACTATTTCAAAATTTATTATAAGAGTTACTGGTATTCCTACTAAAGTAGGAATACCAGTATACCTTAGTTTGATTTGAAAGAGTCCTACGATTATTGACCTAAGATTGCACTATTACATGCATCAAGCTCTGCTTGAATGTCTGCACCGTTCCAGATATTTGCGCTGGCTGCATTCATAGCATCCCAATAAGCACCCATCTCTGGAATTGAAGGCATCGGGAAAGCATAATCAAGCTGAGCTAAGAAGCCTTTGATATAAGGACTATCAACTGCAATATTAATTGAAGGTAATGCACCTGTAATATCAAATCTTAATTTTTGCATCTCTTCACTCATTAAGAACTGACCAAATAAAGCAGCTTCCTCCGGATAATCAGTATATGCTGATGCAAACATAGCTCTTGTTCCTGAGAAGGAAGCAACAGGTGTATCATTACCGGGAAGACTTGGCAGTGAAGCCACACCAAAGTCTACTCCTGCATCTTCAAAATTAGCTACATTCCACAATCCTGTGATATAAAGAGCAGCATTGCCGCTGGAGAATGCAGCATCAGTAATCGATGTAGTCAAGTCAGCTGCAGGAACATCAAGAATAGATCTTAATCCCTGGAAGAACTTCATTCCCTCAACGCTGGCTGGGGAATTGATATTAGTATTAGTTGTATCAGTTCCGGAAGGTCCGAATAAACGATTATTATCGCTGGTAGTAAAGATAATAGAATAGTAACCATTACCGACATCCATCATAAATCCATACTTGCCACTATTCTCTGCATTAAATTTCTCACTGAAGGTCACTACATCTTCCCATGTCTTTGGAATCTGATCTTCAGATATTAAAGCCTTATTGTAGAATAATGCATATGTCTCGGCAGATACTGGGTAACCATACATTGTTCCGTCATATGTTAACGCATCAATGGTTGCACCAAGAGCATTTTCTTTTACAGCATCCACATTAGCCGTAGGTAGTACATGACCACCAGTCATAAGCTCACCTAGCTTATCATGAGGTGCAGCAAATAAATCAGGACCAACTCCTGCAGGTCCATCAAGTGCTATCTGAGTTGATGAATCACCAAGCTCAACATTAACATACTCTATGGTGATATTAGGATACTTAGCTGTAAATGCTTCACCTGCCTGCTTGATAAATTCATCCGGTCCACCAGTAGATTCCCAAACAGTTAAGGTAACTGGGTCTGATGTTACATTCCCATTAGATGTATCATCTGGTTTGTCATTATCTATTTTGTCCTTATCTGTTTGATCTGTAGTTGTGCTTTTTTTGTCATCCTTTGGTTCCTCTTTACCACATGCGGTAAACAAAGTAGCAATCAGAAGCATTGTCATCAGTAATGAGATTAGCTTTCTCTTCATAATTTCTCCTCCTTAATCTTTTCTATACCAATCCCTGACTATCAGGGAATTAGCTAGTTGATTTTTTTAATACAATCTCATAATTTACCAGGGACTTATGAGACGCTGGTTCACCAGTAATAATTTTAATTAAATGTTTCCCCGCTGTTATTCCCAGTTCCTTAATACTTATATTAAGAGCTGTTATCGGCGGATTATGATTTTCAAGATGATTACTGTTATAATAAGAAGCCACCTTAACCTTGTCTGGAATTGCAATCTTCTTATCTTCCAAATGGGTAATTACTTTGGAACAAATAAAATCATCTGAGCAAAGAATACAATCCACTCCTCTTTCAAGTACATAATTAACCGCTTTCTGGATAAGTATGTTATTATTGAGGTTTAAGAAAACCAGGTCATTATTAATCTCTTTATCAGTCTCTAAAAAAGCTTTCTTGTAGCCTTGGTATCTACTTCGATTAACCATGTGATTTTGATTTCCTGCTAATAAAGCAACTCTCTCACACCCGGTTTTAAGAACGAAAGTTGTTAGCTCACAGCATCCGGCTTCATGGTCGCTATCGATTTGAACGATGTCCTCATCCTCACTGGTACCGATTAGTACAAAAGGAATACCTATTTCTTTCAAATATTCTGCCGGTAAATCGTGAACCAAAGATCTGGTTAATACAACACCATCAACCTTTTGGTTATCAATTAGTCGCTTTAATAGTGAAATGTCATCATCAGTTACAGTAGTGATCAATACATCATAGTCCATACTGGCGGCTGCTTCACATATACCCATTAAACAACTTTGGAAAAATGGGATTTCAGTAAGATTTGCATCAGCAGGAAGAACAACACCAATATTATAGGTTTTTGATTGCGCCAAGCCTTTTGCAACTAAATTAGGTCTGTAATTATGTTCTAAAATATATTCTTGAACTCTTTGCTTGGTTTCTGCTCCGATTCTTCCTTTTCCGGATATTGCTCTAGATATTGTTGTCTTAGACAATCCCAAATCCTTGGCAATATCACCAATTGTGATGTTTCTTGGCGAACTTTGTTTGTTATAATGTTTCATATAAATCTCCATTTTCTATGCGCAATCGGTTGTTCATATATCTAGCATAGCATGGTATATCTTTGTTGTCAATGTATATTTTTACAGGCTTTTTGCAATATATCTTATGCGTTTTGTACAGCTAGATGTCATTCATATACATTTTTATGTCTTTTGTTGCGCAAACGATTGCGCATTAAATAAGCTAGAATTTCTTACATATTAATTCCAGATCTGTATTGCATAATCCCTTATAGTTCTGTCGCTGGAAAATTTCCCAGCATTAGCGGTGTTAATAAAGCATTTCCTTCTAAATGCCGCAGAGTCAGTATAATCTCTGTTAACATCTAGTTTTGCCTCACAGTATGAGATAAAATCAAGAAGGATGTAATAATGATCCGGCTTATGCCAGCTGGCCCCCATAAGCAGTGAGTCATATAACTCCTTAAACATACCTGTTCCACCGTCATCAAATGTTCCGTCTATTAAGGTATCAAGCAGTCTTTTAATTCTTGGATTGCTTTTATATATCTCTACAGGATCATAAGTATCCTTGATTTTCTCTATATCCTCTACTCTTGCTCCAAAGATATAGTTATTCTCACATCCTGCCTGCTCTACGATTTCCACATTGGCTCCATCATAGGTTCCCAGTGTAACCGCTCCGTTAAGCATGAACTTCATATTGCCTGTTCCCGAGGCTTCGGTTCCCGCCGTTGAAATCTGCTCAGACACATCTGCTGCCGGGGTAAGCTTTTCTGCATAGGATACATTATAATTTGTGACAAATACCACCTGTAGCTTATCATTCACATCAGGATCTGCGGCAATCATCTTTGCGATTTCATTGATATACTTGATAATTCCCTTTGCTCTATAATATCCCGGTGCCGCTTTAGCTCCAAATATGAATACTGTCGGATTAAATTCCTTTATCCTTCCATCCTTCAACCCATAATAAATATCCAGTATAGAAAATGCATTCAGTAGCTGCCTTTTATATTCATGGAGCCTTTTAACCTGAATATCAAATATGAAATCAGGATTTACATTAATTCCTTCGTGCTTCAGGATGTATTCTGCCAGCTGTCTTTTCTTAATCCGTTTAATATGGTCATATTGCTTTATTACCGCCTGATCATCAGCCAAGTTCTCCAGCTTCTTTAAGGCACTCAGATCAGTTATCCAGGAACTACCGATTTTATCTGTAATAAATCCAGCAAGCTCCATATTAGCAATGGCAAGCCATCTTCTCTGTGTAATTCCGTTAGTTTTATTGTTAAAACGTTCAGGATATATCTTATACCATTCATTAAGGGCATCCTTTTTAAGAATTTCAGTATGAAGCATTGCCACACCGTTGGTTGAAAAGCATACGAATATAGCCATCCTTGCCATATGAATTGTCTTACCATCGATAATCAGATACTTCTTCATATCCTCTGGTGTCACTATATTAAAGGACTTAAGCTCACTAATTAGTACCTTATTAAGCCTTACTATATATTTATAAATATGAGGTATAACCGATTTTATAAGAGATACATCCCATTTTTCCAAGGCCTCAGCCATAATGGTGTGATTGGTATAGGCAAATGTCTCCTTGGCTATACGAAGCGCCTTGGCAAAGGATATATCTTCATTTTCCATCAGTAGTCTTATAAGCTCTGGTATGGCAAGAACAGGGTGTGTATCATTTAACTGAAATACATACTCACTAGAAAAAGAACTAAAATCATTACCGTGCTTTTCCTTGTATTTTTTTATTATGTCCTGTAAGGAGGCGCTGGAGAAGAAGTACTCCTGCTTTATTCTTAGCTTTTTGCCTTCCTTTGTACTGTCATTAGGATATAGAAGACTTGATATAGCTTCCGCTTCACTTCTGTCCTTAACGGCTTTATCATATTGCTGATTATTAAACAGTTCAAAATCGAATACTACAGTAGGCTCCGCCTGCCATAGGCGAAGTGTATTTATAGTCTTACCACCATATCCTATTACAGGCATATCGTAGGGAACCGCAAGCACCGTCTGATTCTTAAATTCAATAGACACAGTATCCTCATCCCTACGTATTGACCAAGGATCTCCATACCTTTGCCAATCATCTGGAAGCTCTCTTTGGAAACCATCTTCAAATTTCTGCTTAAACAGACCATATTTATAGCGAATACCGTAACCGTTAAGTATAATGCCATGGGTTGCTGCGGAATCCAAGAAGCATGCCGCCAATCTTCCCAGCCCTCCATTTCCAAGGGCTGCGTCCTCTATATCCTCAAATACTCGAATGTCAATGCCATTCTCGCTCATCAGCTCGACAAATTGATTCATCAAGCCCGTATTATAAAGATTACTGTAAATCATGCGTCCTACAAGGAACTCCATGGAGAGATAACAAACCTTTTTCTTATCAGAGTATAATCCCCAATCCTGGTCTGTTGTTCTCATGGCTGCTTTACTCACAGCATTATAAAGCTCAATATTGCTTGCTTCTTTAATAGTTTTCCCATAATCTATATCCAGAATTAAACCTACATTAGTCTTAAAACTGTTATCCATCGCTGCCTCCATTTACTATGCGTCCATATAGATATGACCACTCATATAGTGTTTTTTCATCAATTTGCTTATACTGACTTTTTAGAAGTCTCCACCTCCAATTGTTTCCTATTGTTGATGGGTGATTTATTCTTGCAGAGTTATCCAGCTTTAAAAAGTCCTGCATCTGAATAATTATAACATCAGCATTGCTTGTATAAAGAGCTCTTATAATAGCATCAGGCAAATTCTTAGATAACTTGGTGTTAAAGTATTTCTTTGTGAACCTTAGTTCCTTCCTATTCTTATTACCTAAGTATCCCATAAGAGTCTCATTATCATGGGTGCCAATATATGCAACCATATTAGAATCCCTGTAATTATGCAAAAGAGAAGGATTATCTATGTTGCCATCGAGCCCGAACTCTAGAACCTTCATTCCGGGGAATCCGGTTTCCTCTATAAGCTGAACCACGTTCGGTGTCAGGACTCCTAGATCCTCCGCGATTATCTTCGCATCTCCAATGGAAGCCTTTATTAGGTCTGTTAGCTTCTTACCGGGGCCCTTCTTCCATTCGCCCTCTACTGCCGTGGGACAATCGGCCGGAATAGAGTAATAATTAACAATACCTATAAAATGATCTATGCGAATGACATCATAAAGCTTGGCAGACGACCTCATCCTTTCTTTCCACCATGTAAATCCATCCTCTTCCATTACATCCCACCTATATAAGGGATTACCCCATCTCTGACCAAATTCAGTAAATATATCTGGTGGAACTCCTGCTACATGGATGGGGTTCATTCTTTCGTCTAGCTCAAACAACTCATGATGAGCCCAGACATCAGAGCTATCCATTGCCACATATAGAGGAATGTCTCCGATTATACTTATACCCTTGCTATTGGTGTATGCCTTTAGCCTATTCCATTGCTCGCTGAACTTAAACTGTACAAAATTCCAGAACTCTATTTCTTCCTTAAGAATATCCTTATATTTTTTTATTGCTGCAGGCTTACGATACTTGATATCATCATCCCATAAAAGCCATTCTTTACTGTCAAAATGAGTCTTCACCGACATATATAGGCTGTAATCATCAAGCCAATATGCGTTATTTTCACAAAAAATTTGGTAGTCCAGCTTCTCCTTATGTTTACTTCTCTTAAAAGCATATTTAAGAATCTTCACTCTGCTGTTATAAACCAAACCATAATCTATTTCATCCTCTGAGTTTTGCCAGTCATAGGCATCAACTTCTTCATGCCCTAGCAGACCTTCTTCAATTAACAGGTCCAAATCAATAAAATATGGGTTTCCTGCAAAAGCAGAAAAGGATTGATAAGGACTATCACCATAGCTGGTAGGTCCTATGGGTAGCACCTGCCAGTACCTACACCCTATTCGTCCTAGAAAATCAACAAATTCGAAGCTTTCTTTTCCAAATGTACCTATACCATAATTAGACGGTATAGCACTTATGGGAAGCAATACTCCTGCCCCTCTGGTTAATCTAAAGCTTTTATTTTTTCTGGTTTTTCTCATAATTCGCGCTCTCTCTTATATACTCAGACTGTATTTACATAGTTGTATAATCTATCTGCTAATCACTTATTTAAGTTTTCGGAAGTTTTCGAAACTATATAGATAGAATATCACCTAAACAACAATTTGTCAATGCTTTTAGTAAAATTATATATATTTTGTGGGCTTGTACATCGTAATATTGGTAAAATTAATATTTTTATGCAATAATAAATGTATAATATCGAGCAATACGATAAATAATACAAGATTTTCGGATTGATTTTTGTCTTGCCTTGCTATATAATATCAATAAATTCATTTATTTTCGTAATTTTCGTAAATAAACATATTGATAGAAAAGAGTTATTGAATATGCATATAAGAAGAGTTATACTGTGAATATTGATATTACATAAGAGGAGGAAAATCCATGGTAACGATAAAAGATATTGCAAACAGATTAGGTATAGCTGTCAGTACAGTATCTAAGGGCTTAAATAATGCCAGTGATATTAGTGAGGAGACAAGACAGCTTGTTTTAGATACTGCAATAGAGATGGGTTATACCTCAAAAAAGCTAAAAGCATCAGGCTCTAGAAAGGTATGTATCTTCATTGAGAATATGGACTACGAGAATATCGAGCAATTTGGCTATGAGATTATCGTCGGCTTTAAGCTTTCTGCTGCCAGAAGGAAATGGGATGTCTCTGTGATTCCTACCAATCTCAATCTTCAGACAACAGAAAAATACGATTCATACATGCTAAGGAATGGTTACAGCGGGGCTTTTCTCTTAGGCTTTACCCTGCATGATGACTGGGTTAAGCAGCTTAATAAAACCACCGTTCCTACCGTCTTACTTGATAACTATATAGAGAAGAATGTACATGTGGGCTATGTTGGGACTGATAGTTCTGAAGGAATAGATTCGGCAGTCAGCCATCTATATGATTTAGGGCATAAAAAAATAGCCTTCCTAAACGGTGCTAAGAACTCTATGGTGTCAGAGCAGCGTAGGCAGGCCTTTGTAAACAGCATAATAAAGCACGGGCTTATCCCCGAGGAAAATCTTATTCGATATGGATACTATGTACCAGATTGCGCTAAGGATCACGTTCCTGGCTTTTTAGAAGACGGTGCTACTGCTATTATGTGCGCTAGTGACCTTATAGCCACTGGTGTTATAGCAGAGGTCCTAAAGCATGGACTACGGGTTCCCGAGGATATCAGCGTAATTGGCTTTGATGATCTACCGATAGCGTCACAGCTATCTCCTTCACTAACAACAATTAGACAGGACCGTACCGACCTCGGAAAGAGTGCCTTCCTATTACTAGATGGACTTGTTCATGGCATATCCACCAGTAAGCTATTGCTACGCGCAAAATTCATTACAAGAGAATCTACGGGACCAAGGAAAGCATAGAATAATAATCGTAGCAGACTAAATCCTCTTTCTTGATCTGTTTCAGCTGTTTAAATTTTTATCAAGTTTATCGTAGTACTTATAAAGCTTCTGTACCCCATTTTCTAAAATATAATAATGAAATATGTATGGAATTAATAGAGCCAGTAATAAAGCTGTTATTATCAATGTTGTAATTTCAGGCCATGAGGTAAAACCAAATATTGCAATAATAGATAGAATTGCAAAGGTTGTGGTTACGATTAAGTGAATTAATCTTTCATGTTGAAAAAAACCTATCTGATTAAGCATTTCAGTTTTTAGTATATTCTTGTCATCTTCGGTCATCTTCTCATAGTCAAATCCTTCTAAGTAAGCCAAATACATTTTTATTCGGTTCTTCATTCGTACTTCCCCCTACCTTCACATATGTTTTAACTCTAAAATAATATGATGTTTCAATTCATATTCATACTAAAATTATACTTCTATAGGTATATATTGTCAAATTAATTATGATATCTCAAAAACCCCATCAAGTGGTAATCCCTTATCCTTAAGCACCTCAAGTACTCTGCTTTTATCCCCTGTGCTAATACGAAGGCAGACTCCACAGCTGGAGCTGATATGTCGAGGTATGGGTATCATCTTGGAGCTTATCCCCTCCTTACTAAGAATTTGATTTGCCTTGATAGCATAGCTTGATGAATACACCAATAAAACTGTATATTGCTTATTATTCATATCGTTTCCCTTGATAATCCGGCAACTGCTTCAATTGCCCTTATTATATCATCCTCAGTATTAAAATAACTAATCCCAAATCTGACCGTACCCTCTGGGAATGTTCCTATAGTCATATGAGCCATAGGAGCACAATGTAGTCCTATTCGACATAAAATATCATATTCTTCATCCAAACGAAGTCCTACTTCCGACGACTCCATACCTTGTATATTAAAAGAAACCACGGCTGTCTGTTCTCTTGCATTCAATGTACCATATACAACACATCTGGGTATATCTAATAATCCATCTATTAATTGCTGGGTTAATCTAATCTCATGATTACGAATTTTATTCAAGCCTTCATGTAGTATCCAATTGATTCCTGCGGTTAATCCAGCCAGCCCCACACCGTTAATAGTGCCTGATTCCATTGCATCTGGGAGATAATCAGGCTGTTCATCATATTCTGAATTGCTGCCTGTACCGCCTCGTAATAAGGGCCTCATATTCTTTACATTCACACACTCCCCTATTATCACTCCACCAGTCCCCGTAGGACCCAACAAGGATTTATGTCCCGTAAAGGCTAAAAGATCTATCATATCCCTCTCCATATTGATAGGAATAGAGCCCGCAGTTTGAGCAGCGTCTACCAGAAATATTATTCCATACTTACGGCAGATACTACCTATCTCTCGAATGGGCATTATTGTCCCAACGATATTCGATGCATGATTTAAGGCTACCATCTTGGTATTTGGTCTAATATGTGCTTCTAAATCCTCTGCCTTAAGCCTTCCGCATTTATCACAGCTTACAATTGATAGCTCGACACCTTCTTTTTGAAGCTGCCTGAGTGGTCTCATCATAGAATTATGCTCCATGGAACCAGTAATGACATGATCACCCGGAAGTAGATTACCCTGAAGACACAGATTCAGGGCCTCTGTTATATTGTATCCGAATACGACGCGAAGAGGGTCGGGGGTAATGAACATCCTCGCAACTGTTTCTCTGGCTCTATAGACTGATTGCCCAGCCCTTATGGCAAGCCTGTGTCCTCCACGGCCCGGATTAGCTCCAGTATTATTTAGAAAATCCACCATAGCCCTAGCAACGCAGGGTGGTTTAGGCCATGATGTTGCAGCATTATCTAGATATATCATTGAACTCTCCTTTACTGATTCGCATAGTCAACCCAATCACAAGACAGAAAATAAATCCTGATACCACAGTAATATTTCCTAAAATACTTAAGTCACCTACTGTACCGCATGCCGGTCTTCCTAATAAACCAAAATTATATGTAATGGCTGCTCCACAAAGCATACCAAGCACAAAGACGGCTGCATCGGTATCTCCTTCTCCCGAAAGAAAAAGCTGTCTTCCAGCGCATCCTCCTCCCATGGTAAATGCCAGTCCGGCAAGCATCATCCCAAGCAAGCTCCAGATATACTCTATAATCCCAGCTGGTTCAGTAGCATTATTAAAGAATACATTATATTGCCCAAGTATTAAATTCATAATAAAGGCCATAATCACCATGGCTAATATACCATAGAGATAATGTCCATTTCTAATCATGAATGCATCTCTGAAACCACCGATTGTGCAAAACCTAGATCGTTGCGCTAAAAACCCGATTACCAATCCGACTATTATAGATATCCAAATAGGAGCATTTAGTGATGAGGGCTCGTTCCAGCTTCTAAAGGGTGCACTATAATCATTTACTCTTATATTAAAAAATAGTAATAAGAAAAGAAGTAGCATTAGACACGGGAATATTAAACCTGTAACCGTCTTTGTCTTTTTAGGGCGTTCCAAATAAAAGCCGCCCCTGATAAAAAGCACTCCCGTAAATACACCTGCTATTAAGGCTATTAATGCCAAAGCCGCATTTAGATTACCTTCAGCAAGACGCAGTAGTGTTCCAAAGGGACATCCCGTGAAGGATAGTGATCCAATCATTGCAAAAAAGCCAAGAAAGAAACGTATAATCGGAGCAGAGCCTTCTCTTGCCTTAAACTCTCTGAATAGTACGGCTGATAGGGTTGAACCTAGTACCAGGCCGATAATCTCAGGACGTATATATTGTCCTCCTGGAGCCTGATGTAAGCCCAAGGCTCCTACTATATCTCTCTCCATACAAGCGACGCACAGTCCTGTCTCAGGATTTCCTAATCTATGTAAAATCGGAGCAAGAATACCAATTACACAACCAGTAAATATCATGAAGCTCTTTGAACCAAAGTAATTAATTAACCTCTTCTTATTCATCATGATCTTTCATGCCATAGCGATATACCGTAACATTTTTATTATAATAACCTGTTACATAGCATCCGTCAGGAGAAAGATATACACTTCCTTGCCCCTTACCTATAATCTCATCCGACCAGGTCATACCTCCATCTGAAGTTCGAAAGCCGATTATTAGCGGTTCTTCCTTTCCTGTTAAGGACATCACTGCGAGAGCATTATCCTTATCAAAAAATCTTATAGCTGTCGAGGCCCCCTCAAACTTTCCAATCTTATATCCATCATAGCCTTCCTTTATAGGAAGTGCCGAATCGGTCCAGCTCTCTCCATGATCCTTGGTGATATATAGGATTCCATCACCTGACAGCACACTTCCAAAAAAATCATCACCAGCTTCATATACTCCTATTCCGGCTATTTTACCCAAACCCTCAGGAAGTTTGATTTCATTGAAGTTCAATCCCCCGTCCCTTGTCTCGCTGATGACGCCATCCTGGCTAACCCAGCCCCTCATATCATCAAGAAAGCTTAGAGGACATGTACTTGGTCCTGTCTTGAAATCTAAGGTATCACCAAGTGTTTTTCCACCGTCAGTACTCATCCTCAATCCTCCGGGAGTCCTAAAGCTCATCCCGGTCATTTTTCCACATATCCAGACGATATTGCTATCTACTATCTCTACACCAAAGATGCAGCCACCACTCCCCTCATTTATGGTCCAAGACTCTCCTCCATTCGTAGTATAACAGGTCTTTCCTGCCCCACTAAAGCCTCCGGTTATTCCAAAGCTCTCATTGAGAAAGGCTGCCATTCTTACAGGCTGTTTTACGTTCAACTCTAGTGTTACATTCCATGCTTCTTTATTCTCGGCTTCGCTTATATCTTGAGCGTCTGAATCATCGACGGATGCTATGTCTTCCGATTCCTCTGAATCATCTATATCATCTATATCTTTTGATACTTCTGTCAAATCATCTGTGTTCTTAGCATCCTCTATAAGAACCTCCTTCTCCTTACCATCCTTGTTAAGTCTCACTAGAATACCTATTAGAACTCCAATAACCACTATACATAATACTGCAATTGTTATTACTTTAGCCCTTAAGTACTTCAATCCTCTTACCTCCTGAACATAATATAATTTATAGCTATATATCATGATTTTAAATAAAAAAATTCCATTGTAATCATACTAAAGTATGATTAATGGATTCATAGTTTCTGGCTTTATAACATCATGTCTGTTAGATACACCTAACTTATATGTATTCTTTTAGTTTATTAGCTCAAGCTCGCGTCCAATTACTATAGCCTGAGTACGATTATTGACATTAAACTTTTCAAAAATGTGATATACATGAGATTTTACAGTATAAACTGTAATCACCAGCTCCTCAGAAATTTCTCTATTGGAATATCCAAGAGCTATAAGCCTTAGAATTTCTAGTTCCCTTATACTTAAGGGTTCCTTCAAGATACCCTCTTTTCTATAATTAATCAGACTCTCATAATGAACTCCCCACAGTTCACTAAGACTCTCCATGACATGCTGAATGAAACGAGGCTTTATTTTTCGCTTTATTGCTACACTAAGCTGTGGAAGTATCTGTTGTCCTTCGTTAATAAAGACCCCCACACAACCGCTCCTTTCTCCTATCTCTAGTGCTTCATGGAAGAAGATCATTGATTTATCTATGTCTCCTTGAACATACATAAGCTTTGTTTTAAGTACAAGCACTTCTATTTCCCATGTAATGCAATCACAAGACCTCGCATCTAACTGTTGATGATTCAGATAATTCATAAGCGTGTTCCAATCATATACAGGTGGAATGAGCTTTAGCCTGTACATGTCAATGAGAACACGAATTGCTGTATAATGGATTATATCTGGTTTCAAGGTTTTATTGACCTTAATAAAGTCCAGGCTTTGCTCCTTTAGCCATTGCTCAGCATCCTTCATCAATGTAATATCAGAATCAGCCGCCATAAGACAAAGTCTTGCCCTATGAGCAGACACCTCATCACCTCCCTGTATCCAATAACATACAGCTTCATTAATCATTTGCATAGCCTTGCTTGTATCGAGATATGCCTGATAAATATATGCAAGCAATATATAACCCCATTGCTGATGCTGTCCTGCACTTGTATAGCTTAATAATTCAATACTTTTCCTTATGCTTTCCTCTGCTTTGTCAAGCTTCCCTGTTTCAAATTGAATTTTACCTAGTTCATAATAAATTGTTCCCGAAAAAGGAACCATATGTCCTCTCGATAATCCTCTTATATAAGCGATTCCCTCATTACAAATATCTGCCGCCTTAATAAGACAGCCTCTTCTATACATAATATCTGCCATATGTTCAATTGCTGCCGAGACATTAAGCCAATCACCGCTCTCCTTCCCAATCTGCCTAACATTCTCAAAAGCATCTATAGCCGCCTTCATATCACCGGATAGAAAATATGCTCTTCCTAACGCATACATCATAGCACATCGAAACATCAACTCATTCTCAGGAAGTTCCTCCAGAGCAAATAATGTCATCCTTATAAGCTCATCAAGATCGGATCTAGAAAATAATGCATAATAAATTCTTAGCTTTCTAATGTAATGAGGTAGTAATATATATTCCCTGTTCATTGATCTGTTTAAATCAAATTTATCTATATTCGCCTCGGCATTTTTAAGCCAATATTCTATAAGCACCCTAGTCTCATTCTTTTTAATCATCTCTCTATTGGCCAGTAGAAGACAATTCGCATATGCCGCTGAGAGTAGTGGACTCGATTCCACATATGTTGCTGGTAATTCCTTAAGCCATCCAAAAACTAGCTGTGTTTCGCTACGATAAAACGTATTCCATAGATTGTGCTCTATCAGTTCTGATGCACGATCATATAGCTTAGACTTCATTGCATAGGCTATAGCCTCATGGACTAAGTCATTCTTCTCGCACCAGCTTATTATTTGAAAGTAAAGCTCTTGCACCTCTTGCTCTGAGGATTCTTGCATAAGCTGTCTTCTTAAAAAATCCGAGAAAAGATTATGGTAGCGAAACCATTCCCTTTTGTTATCAACAGAAAACAAGAAAAGATTCGATCTCTCCAGTCTCTCAAGTATAGACTGGCTGTCCTTAGCCTTTAACAACTCATTGCATAGGGAAGCGCATAGCCTGTCCATTATAGATGTCTTTATCAAAAAATCTTTTATCCCCTGTGATTGCTTGCCAAGAACCACCTCTGCCATATAATCAAATACGTATCTGTCATCTCCAACAAACTCAGTAACGAATCTGTGCTTATCCAACGAATCTAAGGATTCAAGGCTAAGAGTAGCCATCTGTATACCTGCAATCCAACCCTCTGTCAGCTCTTCCAGTCTCTTCACATCAGAGATATCCAGACTGATATCTAGGTAATCCTTCAAAAGATTATAGATCTCATTCTGTGAAAACCGAAGCTCTGAATAGGATATATCAGTTATATTAAGGTTAGCCCTTAGTCTTGATAAGCATAAAGGTGGCTTTTCTCTTGATATAATCACCAGATGTAGATTGTTAGGTATATGATTGAGAAAATAATCTAAAGAGGTATGAACCTCGCTATTTATAATTTCATGGTAATCATCCAAAACGAGTATCACCTGCTGCTTGAAATCAGAGATATCTCTGATTAGCATATTTATAATATTATCTTGCCAAGGTTCATCAAGGGAATGTAATACAGACCGAAGGCCAAAACCTATGTCGTCACTAACTGATCTAAAAGCATATATAATATATTCCCAAAACCCTTGAAGATTATTATCACCTGCATCAAGAGAAACCCAAGCAATGGGTAGCTGTGCTTCATTGATCCATTGACTTACCAGGGTTGTCTTACCCGAGCCTGCCAGGGACGTAACAAGAAATATTCTATTACCTCTAATTAAGCCATTGTTCAGCTTTTCGACTAATGGCTTACGTTCTATGATTCCCTCCCTTAGAAGAGGTGCACTTATCTTGCTAGGTATTAAATGATTCATTGACTAATCTCCCTATATATTACAATAGATTACTATATGTTATTATTAATTACTATCCATTATTTCTTGTTGCTTCTTCTTTGAAAAACTATTCAGTACACAGTCATAGGCATGGTCAATCATATTAAGTAGTTCATCATTCGCTATCTTATCAATATAGATGGTATTCCAAAAAGGCTGTTGTACCGGAGGACAATGGTATCCCCGTACAACAATTCCCGGATATACCTGTCTATAAAAATCAGCTGTCATAGGTTCACATTTGAGTGTAATCTTATAATCATCTTCGTTTGGATATATCTGAGCAAATAATTTACCGCTTAATTTAAAGCATATCGGTATCTCTCCGAAAGGATAGTCTATGTAAGCCTTATGTTTACTACAACAATAATCAATTATTTCCTGTAATTTCATTTCATCCCCCAAAAGCTACTTAATATATTACATTTCATAAATCAGCTAACCAGCTCCTAAAATCATCAGCAGCCTCGCTTGTAAATTCCTCTATAAGTTCCGGCGTAAAGAAAGATGAAGGTCCTATATCATTCTCTTCATGCCATTCATAGTTGTGAGATATGAATTTAGCTATCTCTTCTTTATTATAGCCTTGACTATTCTCAAACTCATCCAAAGGACAGGCCTTCATCTCTTCCCAAAGCCCTTTACTCCAATCTGTGTGGTGATATAACCATCCTCCCACCAGTGCCATTTCATGTCTGTATGGATGAAACCAGGTATAATCCTCATACCCCATAATAAAATCCACTCTTGGATATGTATCCCATTTATAATCTAAGAACAGGTGTAACAGTATTCCTAGCTTAAAATCGTCCTGCAAATTTAATGTACCTGCTAGCTCTTCCAAGGCAAAAAGTCTATCTTCCCTATCTCTTAGATGAATTCTGTCTTTTTCTTTCCACTCCTTAACTATATCAGGTACGATGTTACCAACTAAAAAAGTCATTGATACGTCCTTGTTATACTTATATGCTGTTATCAGATGAACCATTGAAGAAGGCACCATCCTCACCTCTTTCCTACTGCGATTAGTGGTATAATCATTTCCTTTTCTGTTAAGCCCGCATGATGGGAAAAAATTTGCATAGGGGATCTTGTATATTCAAGTCCCTTATCTTTAGTAGCTTTACAACAACGATATACTTTGCACGACTCTTTATAATATCCATCGTGAGAGCACCCCGGACATCTGCTTTTACCATTAGTTCTATATCGGGTGCATAAAGCACATGGCATCCCGCAATATCCATAAGCATAATTTAACAAAATGCGAACTCCTTCCCATAAAGCAAATTCTATTTTCACATTCCCTTATTTTTCTTTATATTATCATAATCTAACAGGCAAATCATGTCAACTTATTAAAGCTTATTACCAATTATAATGTTCAATTGTCAATAAATGAATCTTAAGCTATAATAATCTCAGAATTGTACTATTAATTATACCATTCATTTTAGTAGGAGAATCATATGCATGAAGTAAAAGTAAGGGGAATATTATCTGCTCAGAACGGAATGAATATATACCGAGGCTGTACCCACGGTTGTATTTATTGTGATTCCAGAAGCAAATGCTATCAGATAAATCATGATTTTGAGGATATTGAGGTTAAAAGTAACGCTCCTATCCTTCTAGAAAATGCACTTCGCAGTAAAAGAAAGAAGTGTATGATAGGAACTGGCGGTATGTGTGACCCCTATATACATCTGGAAGAAAGGCTGGGTAATACCAGAAAATGTCTGGAGCTTATAGAATCCTATGGTTTCGGTTTGGCTATTCAGACCAAATCCGCCAGAATCCTTAGAGACTTAGATTTACTAAAGAAAATAAATGATAAAACTAAATGTGTGGTTCAGATAACACTTACTACCTATAATGAAGACCTATGCAAAATACTAGAACCCAATGTAAGCACCACAAAGGAGCGCTTCGAAGTACTAAAGATTATGCGAGATAACAACATACCTACAGTGGTTTGGCTAGATCCCATACTTCCCTTTATCAATGATACAGAGGAAAACATCAGGGGAATTCTAAATTACTGTATAGAAGCAAAGGTACACGGTATTATCTGCTTTGGGATGGGTTTAACCCTTAGAGAAGGAAATAGAGAGTACTATTATAAGAAGCTTGATGAGCATTTCCCTGGACTGAAATCAAGGTATATAAAGACCTACGGCAACTCCTATGAGGTAGCAAGCCCCAATAACAATAAACTAATGGCTATATTTCGGCAAGAATGTATATCCCATGGTATAATAAACGAACCAAATAAATGTTTTAGCTATCTTCATGAATTTGAAGAAAAGGATAAATATGATCAACTAACATTATTCTCTTAATACTTTCTTAATGGTGCCAGGCACCATTAAGAAAGTATTAACAATCAGCAAATTAATTCATAATTTTGTAATGGTGCCTGGCACCAGAAAAAGAAAGCAGGTAAGTCCATGTATACAAAACATGACCTTATGGATTCCATAATAAAGATCGGAATATTGCCAACAGACACCTTACTTGTGCATTCCTCTATGAAAGCTATAGGCGAGGTCGAAGGTGGTGCCGATACTGTATTAGATGCATTTATTGATTATATGCATGAGGATGGACTTTTGATTTTTCCAACTCATACCTGGGAACAGATTAATGATGAATATAATGTATATAATCCTCTAACAGAGCCTTCCTGTGTGGGACTTTTGACAAATCTTTTTCTTAAGAGACCAGGTGTGATTCGTTCGCTACATCCTACGCATTCTGTCGCCGCTCTAGGTAGGGATGCAGCAGAATATACCTCTGGGGAGGAGCAATTTGATACACCCTGTTCAAGATATGGTTGCTGGGGAAAGCTCTATGATAGAAAAGCTAAAATACTCTTTCTCGGATGTAGCCTAAAAAAGAATACCTTTATACATGGTGTAGAAGAATGGAATCAGATACCTCATCGCCTAATGGATAAACCAAGACAGCTAAAAATCATAGCCTATGATGGAAGCATTATTGACCGTCCGTTTTATTCTCACTATTTCCCTGATGGAGATGTTTCTTATAATTACGATAAGATGCTAATTCCATTATTACACTATGGAGTTGCTACAAAAGGTATGATAGGAGATGCTGAAAGTGTCCTATGTGACGCTATAGGAATGGCCGAGATAACTACAGAATTCCTGCAAAGAAACCCGAAATTGTTCGAGGATGGTAATCCCATATCTGAAGATTGGTATATAAATTAATTTCTAAAAGAACAGACAAAAAATTCACTCTCGAATCCATTAGTCTGTTTTTTATTATTATAAGAATATTAGAAAATCATTAAAAGTAGGATATTTAATTGCTAAATAAAAGCTAAATTGATAATATAAAGACAATTCGACATAAAGCCTGTTCTAATAAGATATACATATATAAATATTAAATACTAATGGGAGGTAGAAACATGGAATTTTTATTAATGGCATTACCGGTTATAGGAGCTGTTCTATTATTCATATTACTTATTGCTTTAATAGGTTATGTAAAGGCACCACCTGACCAAGCATTTATTATTTCCGGACTTAAGAAAGAGGGAAAAATTTTAGTTGGTAGAGCAGGTGTAAGAATACCATTTTTAGAGAGGTTAGACAAATTATATTTAGGTCAGATGACGGTGGATATTAAGACCGAGCTAAGCGTTCCTACTAATGACTTCATTAACGTAAATGTCGATGCTGTTGCTAAGGTAAGAATACATACTACCGAGAGTGGAATTAAGCTTGCAGCTAAAAACTTTTTAAATAAGTCAGCGAATGAAATTACTTTGGATTTACAAGATTCATTGCAAGGTAATATGAGGGAAATTATCGGTACCTTGTCACTAAAAGAGATTAACACAGATAGAGATTCATTTTCAGACCAGGTAATGTTAAAAGCATCTAAGGATATGGAAAAGCTTGGTATTGAGATACTGTCATGTAATATTCAAAATGTAACAGATGAAAATGGATTAATCAAAGACCTTGGTGCTGATAACACATCATTAATTAAGAGAAATGCTGCGATTGCTAAAGCACAGGCTGATAGAGATGTGGCAATAGCACAAGCTGAAGCAGATAAGCAAGCTAACGATGCCAGAATTATTTCTGAAACTGAAATAGAGCAAAGAAATAATGAACTAGAGATTAGAAAAGCAGAGTTAAAAATCATTACAGATGCTAAAAAGGCTGAGGCTGATGCTGCTTATTCAGTACAGGAGCAAGAGCAAAGAAAGAAAATAGAGACAGCCAAGGTTAATGCAGATATTGCAAAAGCAGAGCGAGGGGCTGTACTTAAGAAGCAAGAAGTTGAAGTAATGAAGCAAACACTTGATGCTGAGGTTCGTGCACAAGCAGATGCTGAACGATATAAACAGGAGCAAGTTGCTCAGGCTGAATTGTTTGCTAGACAAAAGGATGCAGAGGCTAAGCTTTACGAAGATAAACAGGCAGCCGAAGCAGAGAAAGCAAGGGCAGAGGCAGAAAGATTTGCTAAGGAGCAGGTAGCTGAAGGTACAAGAGCATTAGGACTTGCAGAGGCAGATGCAATTAGAGCTAAGGCACTGGCAGAGGCAGAGGGTATTGATAAGAAGGCAGAGGCTATGAAAAAATACGGCGAGGCTGCTATTATTGAAATCATAATGGATGCTATGCCTGAAATAGCTAAAAATATTGCTCAACCTCTATCTAAGGTTGATAAGATTACCATGTATGGAGAGGGTAACAACACCAAATTAATTAAGGACATTGTAAATGGAACAACTCAGGTAACAGAGGGTGTGGCTTCCAGTTTGGGAATAGATCTTAAAGCCTTAATATCCGGCTTCCTTGGCGGTAAAGTATCTCAAAGTGGCGAAGCAAGTAAAGGTAGCGAAATAACTAAAGATGATGTTATACAGATTGTAAAGCAAAACACTACTATTGATACAGAGCTTATCTCAGAGTCCGACTCAGAAGAAAGTCCCGAAGAGAATTAGATAAAATACAAAAAGGGGCTGTTGCAAAACTGTACCCGGGATGTATATGTGTAACCTCACACACTGATTAGTAGTACAGATACTCATGATATCTAAGTCTTATACGGACTAATCGTCCGTAACGATCATACATATCATGAGTATCAGTTCTCCTAAATGTGCATTTTGGTTACACATATACATCCCTTATTTTTTAGCAACAGCCCCTTTATTTAAAATATTTTGTGTCTCGATAGTGTAAAATAATTTGCGTCTCTGGTAATAAGTGCCACTTTCTTGGTGAAAATATGATTATTCACTTAAGGATGGTGGTTTTTATTTATTAAGACTCCCATAGCTCTCCTATGGCATCCCCGTAGCTTTCATCATCAAAGGGCTGGCCTTGAAATACCATAATCTTGCATATGCTGGACAGCATTTATCTTCTCCCAACGTTCCACTTTCTCACCCTCTGAAAAAAGTATAGCCTTAAGTAAATAATAATTCTTGACTTCAATTGCTATTAATTAGTCCATTTTTTCTTATAAGATGATATCACTTCATCACTCCATATATGAACCTCAACATATCTTTCGGGACCAAATTTTCCATCATCATTCCAACCCTGAGGTAATCCATACTTGTTAATTATCTCCAGTATTTCATCATAAACATAAAGCTTCTTTCTATATTCCTTTCCATCATTTACCCGAGGGCTAAAGGTAGGATGAGAGTCACCATAAGTAAATGATAAGGTTGCTATGTCAAACTCTTCTATAGGAATTTTTATATATGTACTATTCTCATACCATGTAGAAAGCCAAGGGCTGTGTTCTACAACCATGTAGTGTGGAGATTGTCTTTCTACCCTTCCACCCTTTTTTATAAATAATTCTCTTATTATGCTTTCATAATAAAGCCTGTCCTCAATGTATGTATCTTGTCTCTTTGCACATTGAACATTAGGCTTTTCATTTTTTATTTCATTCAGGACTCTCTTAGCCTCATCAATCGGCATATCTGATATGCTTTCAAATGGCCCTATACACTTATCAAAATAGTGATATAAATTCATGTTAGCTCCTCTATAAACGTATATTAGCATTATGATTTATAATCTACTTCAAACTCTTCAACATCTCCGTTCTGATGCCCGATAATAACTCTATTTGCCATATTAACAAATAGCCCACTATCAACAACACCCGGAATTATACTTATCTTATTACGAAGATTTTTAGGATCTTCGATTTTGCCAAAATGACAATCTATAATGTAATTACCATTGTCAGTTATGAATACCTTATCATCCTTAACCCTTAAATGTGATTCACAACCTAGACTCTCAAGCTTTTTTATCGTAATCTCATATCCAAACTTAACTATCTCTACAGGTAGAGGAAATTCACCTAGATGCTTAACCATTTTGCTCTCATCAACTACTACTATGAACTCTTTACAAGAGGCAGCTACTATCTTCTCTCGAAGTAGTGCGCCTCCCCCACCCTTAATTAAATTAAAATCCTTATCAACCTCATCAGCACCATCTATAGTTATATCTATTTCACCGATATCAGAGAAGGAAACCAGCTTAATCCCAGTTTCTCTGGCAAGCTCTTCTGACTTCATAGATGTGGCAATCGCACTAATATTAAGGCCGCTTTGAACCCTCTGCCCAAGCTTCTTTATAGCCCAATAAGCAGTAGAGCCTGTCCCTAAGCCTACTACCATATTATCATCTATATAATCAACAGCCCTCTCGGCAGCAATTCGTTTAGCATTCATAAGCCAATCTCCTCACTTAGTTAATTTACTACGTTTACTCTATATGTCTATACATTTTTCTTTTCAGAATTTATTGTATCTCTAATTGCATAAAATATGTCAAATACAATTAATGCACCCATTATATTGAGTTATGCTCCTCTTCACTGGCTGCCCCATAATTATTAGTATTACTATTTCAGCAGTTTCCAAGATTACATCTCCCTATTTGTATCATTCTATTATGAATTTAAGTTATTATACTATAATGGTTTCTTATTCACAACCATTAACCGGTAATCCATATAACCTCAATTCATTGAATAATTGTATCATTCTATTCTTATCTATGAAAAAATCAAAATATATTTATTTATCTTGATATAATAGTCAATTATGGTTATAATTTACATGGAGGTGATTATTATGAAACGAAAACTAGAAGATAGACTATTAGAATGGAAAAATAAAGGGTCAAAACGAATGCCACTTATAATAAACGGAGCGAGGCAGGTTGGGAAGACATATACTTTACTAGAATTCGGATCAAAGAACTATAAAAATGTTGTCTATGTGAATCTAGAAACAAATCTCTTAGTATCCTCCTACTTTAGTGATAACATTAATCCCAATAGAATAATTCAATATCTAGAAGCTTATTCTAATCAGGAAATAATTCCTGAGGAAACACTGATTATACTAGATGAAATTCAAAGCTGTGAACGAGCATTAACAGCTCTTAAGTATTTTTATGAAGAGACACCTGAATACCATATAGCTACAGCTGGTAGCTTATTAGGAGTCGCAATTAATAGAGAAAAATATTCATATCCTGTTGGTAAGGTAGATACCATAACCTTATATCCCTTGGATTTTGAGGAATATCTTTGGGCATTGAATGAGCACAGATTATGTAGTGAAATACGTTCATCTTATATTGAAATGGCTCCCATGCCTGAGGCTTTACACCAAAGGGCAATTGATCTATACCGTATGTATCTGATAATAGGCGGTATGCCTGCAAGTATAAATGAATATCTAGATACAGGTAAACTCTTAACTGTATCTGATATACAGAGCAAAATATTGAATGACTATTTGGCTGACATGTCAAAATATGCAAGTCACACAGAAAGCGTGAAAATTCGAGCTTGCTATGAATCTATACCAGCTCAATTAGCGAAGGAAAACAGAAAATTTCAATACAAGATTGTACAAAAGGGTGGAACAGCATCTATTTTTGGACCATCTATTGATTGGCTGAACTATGCCGGTATTGTTCTTAAATGTCAACGCATCGAGCATGCATTCGAGCCTATCGCAGTATATTCTGATTTATCAAGCTTCAAATTGTATATGGGAGATACAGGCTTACTTGTAATGAAATCGGGGCTATCTCATCAAACTATATTATCAGGAGAAAAGAATCTCTTCATGGGATCTGTTGCAGAAAATTATATAGCTCAAGCTTTAGCTTCAAAAGAATACAATCTTTATTACTGGACTAGTAAAAATACAGCCGAACTTGATTTTGTACTGCAGCTTGGAAATGATATTATCGGTGTTGAGGTCAAGAAAGAAACTCATTCACGCTCCAAAAGTTTAGGTGTATTTATAGATAAATATAACCCTAAATATTCAATACGATTTTCAAATAACAACTTTGGATTTGCCAATAACATTAAGTCTATACCTTTGTATGCAGTATTCTGTATATAGATACTAAAAAACATAGTATATAACTCCATGAGATATACCGCTAATGAGCTGTATATCTCAGCCGCTTATTCTCAATCATTAAACTTATACTAAATAGTATCCCAATAATTATCATAACAAGCGCTAAAATATATACTTCGATAAAGCATTTGATTTATTCTGAAAATCAACCTTTATAATCTTTGAGATCAAAAGTGCTATAGGCTTCTTAGTTCGTTTAGATTCATAATGTCCCCTAAAAATAATATTTTCCTTTATTAATAGCATTAACAGATTTTCTTAGTCCCTCTATCGTTTTTGTTTCAATGACACATGTACAATTATTAACCTTTGCCATGTCAATTTTACTCTGCAAGTCCATCTCTCCATCACCGAGCGGTAGATGATTACTCTTGCCAACAGCATCATGTAGATGAAAATGCCTGATATATCTAATATTACTTAATATAAATTCAGAATCGATATTACCGCTGGAATAGTCATGACCAATATCCCATGTAAGCTTAAAGCTGTCCCGTCTAAGTAGCTCTGAAATAGCATCCCTAATATAACCCAAATTATATATTCCAGTATTCTCAATAGATACACATATATTTTCATTGCCTAATATGCCATTAACCAAATCTCCAAAATATCTAATATAGTGCATATAATCATCTTTATATTTCTCAAATAAATAGACCCTTTGGTTTGGTAAGGTAAAATATACCCCTTCAATCATATGCATATTAACTAGTGGAATATTAATCTCTTTAGCCAGATTGATACTATCAATGGTTGTCTGTATGTAAGCGTTCCTTACGTTTGGATCGAAGTCTGCCATATTAAGTGATTCGGGTAGATGAAGAGTAAAGAAGATCTTATGCTCCCGCATTAAGCTTTTATAGTAATTGCAATCGATTTGGTCTATCTGAAATTGTGGCAGATTCATGCTTATCTCTACGAAGTCAAGTCCCAACTCCTTGCATAAGGCTACGTTCTGTTCAATATCCTGGCATTCAATTAACGTTGGCATACCCAAAAGTAATTTACTCTTCAACCTACTACCTCCCAAGCTATTCTACTAATAATAAAACCAATGTGTAGGAATAAAAAATGTAAACGGTGCTGTAAATATTGCCAGTGATAGAGCAAGCTTTTTCTTCTGATTAACTTCTATGCTTGATTTTCTCAGTACAACCTTATAATTAAATATATAGATTAATAATGCAGTAATTACGACACATATTGTTACCCATAATATTGCATATATGCTTTTAAATGGATTATAGCTTACAGCATTTGCGATATTATTATACCACCACTCTCCAACAGGAGTGTTATAATCAAAATCTATTATATTAGATAGAAGCATTAGTAAGGTACCGATGAAATCAGCTATAAATCCAAATATCCATACCTTAAGAATTATGGATTTGGCAATCATCTTAATATTTTCAACCTTCAAATATTTTAAAGTCAGTATAATGACTATCAAATCAATAATAAAATTAGCTGGTAGAACTATTATCCATGTGACAGGAATTAACCACAAAAGCCATATTGGAAATATTATATTATATAACCTAACATTATTCTTTGTCATATTTAATGCCCCCATCTATCCCCTAGTTTATATGTTGAATTATCATATCAATAATATCATTTTCCGCTATATCCTTATTAATTACATGTTCAGAAATTATGCCGATAAAATCTTTTTCTCTCCACCATCTTTTCATATCAGCTTCACCAAATTCATTACAATTTGGCCTTGTATTATGCCTGATTAAGGTCTCGCCAAATGGAATATCAAAATAATATGCATATATTTCATTGTCAAATTCATCTTTAATGGTCTCAAATACCCTTCTGTACCAATCCGAATATAATATACCTTCTAATATAATATGAGAGCAGTTTTCCTTCCCATACATTATAAGCTCTAACAATAAATCAACGGTCTCTGTACCTTCTCCGTCCTTTACATATAACATTTCTCGTCTAACTACATCCTGAGATATTAGCAGTGTACCATGGCCTAATTCCTTTTGTAGACTCTTTGATATAGTGGTTTTTCCGCTACCTGAATTACCTCTTAATATAATTATCTTTGGTTTCATAATAACCCCCAAGTAAAAATCCTATCAAATATATAATGAATTATTATAATGCTATTAATATAATGTTTTCCCCATATTTATTTGCCCACGCCCTGTCATCCTTACATATCCAATTCTTTCGTATAGCTTAATAGCCTTCTCATTCTGGGCATCACATGCCAGAAAGCTTCTCACAGCTCCCTGACTTTTCCCCCAATTAATTGCATATGCCATTAGATTAAGACCAATCCTTTGGGAATGATAATTAGGCTTGACAGCAATTTCTCTTAACCATAGGACTATGCCTTTTTCACTATCAAATCCATATAAGTTAACACAACACATGCCTACTGTCTCACCATTTATCTCAGCCACAAAGATATTAGAATTTTCAGACTCATTCCATTCTCTCATCCATTCAGGAGTCTCCCCCATAAATCCTCTGGAATAATTCCTGCATGATATAGTTATATCAGACACAAGCTGATATTCATCCTCTCTTATCCTTCTAATAATCAAGGAATCTGATTGTTTCAATTTCACTTCAACTAGACTATCAATCCAATAATCTATCCATTCACTGATAATCGTAAATCCCTGTTTCTCCATATCAGGTATATAATCCTCAGGAATGAATTCTAGTACTATGTTTCTTATAGAATCACCCTTTGTAATAATATCTATTGTCTTATCTAATCCCCTAAGAAATATATCTTTCAAATTAACAGCCCAATAGATTTTTGCTTTTCCTTCTTCCTTACAATAAAAAAATATACTCTCATCATTATTAATGCAAATAATTGGGGCTCTTATATCATCACTATCTACATATTCTAATGAAGAGTATTTGAAATGATTAGCTTTATCTATTATTGTATTCATCCCTTATACTCCTTTGCAAAGCTTTCTCTTCCACCTTCATCTTGAAAGCCACCAAAATAATCACATACCTCGATGGCAAAATCTATGAAGGCTGCTCCCTTTGCAGTAACAATATTCTTATCTCTTACGACTCTTGCTTCAACATATCCACCCTCTGGAAATGGATCCTGTATCCCGAAGAACTCACTATGTTCCTCTTGCCATTTGACAATCGAGCTGGTATATTTACGGTCTTTTAATACACCAGCCTTAGCTAACATCCATGGACCAAAGCATATGGCTGCAAGTAATTTGTCAGACTGATTTAAATGATTAATAATTGTGATTAGTCTATCATGTAAATGGCGATTTTCACCACCCGGAATGATAATACCCTCAACACCATCCAGGCTTACGTCATCAAGAGTATAATCAGGTAAATATGTCATTCCTGACATACTTACTACCTTACCACCGTAATTAGATACAACTATAATCTCCTTATGACATTTAGATTTTAATAGCTGTACAAGGAGTGAGATTTCAAAATCAGCCATATTATCATAGATAAATACAATTACTTTTCCCATCATGTCCTCCTTGGATCAAAACCACTATGTTGCATCTATGCCGTATACACTATGATAGTTTCATGCTTTTATATTCTTCTTTTCTCAATTTACTGTAGACTATTGAATCCGAATAAGTACCATCATGTCGTTGATAGTAGTCTCGTAACATCCCTTCATATATCATATTACATTTTTGCAACACTTTACCCGAAGAAGGATTTTCAACATCGTGCTTTGCCATAATTCTATGTATACCAACCTCATTAAAAAGAAAACTCATCACAGTATTTAGGGCTTCTGTAGTTATCCCTTTATTCCAATAGTCATATCCAAGGCAATAGCCCACTTCGCAATTGCAATTTTTATCGTTTATAGCTATTGTTGATATACTTCCTATGATTTCATCATCCATCTCTATAGCCCAATGATATATATTCAGGTTAGTATACTGACCTATTAAATCCGATAAATAATCTTCAATATCTTCAATACATTTATAGGGCTTCCATGATAGAAACTTGGTAACTCTTTCATCTGAAGCGTAGTTTTTATACATAGAAGCTGCATCAGAAAGAATAAACCTTCTTAAGGTTAATCTTTCTGTATTCAACTCCCTAGTCCCTTTATGTTCTAACATGTTTACCTCCGCTATTAAAATTAATCACCTCATATTATAATTCGATTTATTAAAATACCTTTCATAAGTGAGGAGTCATTATGAATATTGTATATCAGCTTTTTCTCATCCTCGGTGCACCCAATTAATATTTTTATTTCTGAATCCCTTTTTGTTAAGTCAACTGTGCATATCAGAGCATCAATCTTTTGATTGATATCTGTTCCCTTCCAAATATCAATTCCTCCTCCATCCATAGAGGATGTACCCTTTAAATAACCATAATCTACTTTATAAATGAAGTCAGGATATCTAGGATGAATTGTACCCTTTGGTCTGTCTATTATAATATCTGATTGCTCTACCAACTTATCTAATGCATTCCAAAATTCATTATTGTATTCCATGAATTATTCTCCAATCCATCATCTTTTCTCTGCATTACCCATCCTACACAAGGACCAATTCAATGTAGATGTTTTTATATCATCTGCCAAATCCCATAGATTAGGTATTATCCTAAGCTCAATATTTCTATCAAATATCTCTTTAAAAATATTCGTAATAACAATCTTATTGACTGGCTTCTGTTCCTTATCACTAATATAATATCCGGCTATTTCATCCTGCAAGATAAAGTCACTTGTATCAAATTCATATAGATACAAGCTAGTATTTATCATCGCCTCAAACCATTTACTTTCTATTGCTATGACATGCTGAATATCAGGACTTGAGAAAAACCTAGATTTATCTTCGTCTGTGCTTCTGTCTGTATAATAATATGCAACCCTCGGGCAATCTCTTGGTGTCAGAAAGTTAGGTAAACATTGCTCATTAATAGCCCATATTAAACCCTTAGAATTATCGATATCTGTTCTCGAGGGCTTTCTAGGCTCAAAGGTCTCAATATTACTTTCTTCACTCACATGAAATAACCTCATCATATCCTCCATGTAGAATTTCTCTTCTCTATAGCACAAACATTAAAAAAATAATCGGATAGGTAATATACAAATTCTTCTTGCAGATAATATAAATACTTCCGAATAACAATCCACTTATAAAAGCTATTATTCCGGTATGCAAATCCTTAGTAAATATATGAGCTAAACCCCATGTTAAAGCAACCAGAAAGCCGCCCCAAGGAATATTGCTTTTCTTAAACCAAATCTCTCCTGCCTTTTGAGCAAAGACAATTATCAGTAAGAAGAGGCCTGCCTCAATTATGTAATATAAATATTGAAAAATAAATTTCAACCAACCATTATATTGGAACTCCTTAACTACCTTAAATCCGTTCCAGATAATAATGCTACTAACTATTGAGATAGCTAGTATTACAAAACACACGAGTAATCGTTGTATACTAACAGTATCCTTATAAGAAAACATATCAAAACCAAGCTTTTTCTTTGCAAATCTTACTAATATAAAAGAAGTAATTAACCATATAATACAAGTAAACACCCAGTGTAGTACACTCTCTAATGTTGAGAATTCATTAAGTGATTTTCCGTAAATAAGAGGCTCAATAAGAAAAGCTAATAAGGCCTCTAGACCTAGACCTACAAATGCTAATAAACTTAAAACAAAATAATCGGATCCCTTTTCTCTTCTACCCTGATTTTCAATCATACTTTCTACTCCCCCTCAACTAAAAAATTTTATACTTACTGTATCTGACATCATATAACCAATCAGCATATTTTCATATACTCGAAATTCTTCTCAATATATCTATTAATTATCTTGTAAAATAATTTAGTTGTATTCATATGGTCATGTATCAATATGATATCAGTGGTATCAAAGCAGTTTAGTGTTCTCCCTGCATAGGGGACATCCTCATTGATTCTTCCTAGTATTGCTTCTTCCTTATCCATTCCATATGGTGCATAATCTTTCCCTAGAAAATATTCCATTTGATCAAAAGTGCATCTAACATCCAGAAAATCAAACATTTCCTTATCTGAGAAATATTTTAAATTTACACCTTTAAACTGCGGTTGAGTATAACCTAACTCCTTTAAATATGATTGGAATGCTAGCCTTCTATCATTTCTTGGATATAAGAACCATTCACTTTCTGGCTTACTCCATTTACTCTCATAATCATCTCCGCTATTATCTCCTCCCATATCAAAATGAGGAAATCTAAATACCTTCACCGGTCTTTTTACACCAGCTATATTATATATCTCATCAATAATTTCATCTGTTAATCTTATAGATTCCTTACCTTCATCAATTGTAAGGTCAGAGAAATGTTTATGAATATATGAATGATTCCCTATTAGAAATCCTTTCTTTATGGCGTATACCACATCATCTTTATATTTTTGTATGTACTCACCAACGCAAAAAAATATTGCAGGTATATTTCTTTCATTAAGAAAATTCACTTTATCCTTAAAGTCCTTACTTGGTCCATCATCTATAGTTAAATATACTTGTTTTATCATATGATTTACTCCATTCTATATTCACCTTTGGAATTTTTCTTAATCCTTTTTATTTCATAGTTAATTTGCTCTTTAATATATTAAAGAAATGATTGCAGAAATCCGTTAGATTATCAATATTCCCATCAAACTTTTTGATTATAGTGTTGGCTGTTAAATACGCCTTATCATATTGGTCCTTTGTAATTTCCTTTTCATCTAGCGCTTGACTTAATTCATCTTCGTCAAGTAAAAATAATGAACCATCTGAAAGTATAACTACGTCGAGGTACATATCATAAAACCATGATTCTCCATTATCTAAGATGTTATTACCATCTGTCATATCAAAATAATATTGAACGATTTCACACTCTTGATTATACATTACTGTAAGCCAATAATTTTTATTCTTTGGCGCAAGCTGCAGCCAGTAATATCCGTTGTCTATTATAGTTACACAAGTCTTATCATATGTTATAGCACGGAAATTTGCAGTACTCTTAAGATAAATAAGACCTATTGCACCACTAAATTCGCTATCATTACACAACATATGCACATATTCTCTATCTATAACACGCGGCCAGTTCGATCGTGACATAAACCTTTTTTCTAAACTCATATTAATTTCTCCCAGATCTATTTTAACATCCTTTTCTTGATTACTTCCTCAATAAAAATCCCGCCCATTCAAGCCCAAACTTATCGGTATTATCTTGCCAGTATAACAGACGTTTATAATAATAATTTATCTTTTCCTCTACTGGCCCCTGGTAGTTTTCCTTACCGTATTTATATACAATTGCAGTCAATTCATATATAGATAGTCCGATAGCATGAGTTCCAACATGTACAGTAGCTCCAGCATGTCCTATACCATGGCACAAGGCACCATATTCGCTGTCATTAATTTCCCTTGCTACCGCATGTGAATCTAAAATAGCCCACTTAGCTATTGGCATTTTTATTTTCCCTCTTGCCCAGTCTTCACAAAGCTTCAGACACTTTCTAGGCCTCGTTTCATCAGGATACTTTGCTTCGAATTGCTCCAATGGAAGCTTTGCACAATCCAAAGCCCACATTACTAGGGTTCGATGGTTTTGAACTTCTATGAGCCTTCTCATTTCTTGTAGGCATTGACTATCATGAGAAAAGAACAATTTATTTCTATTCTTAATTCTGATATCTACATCTGTAAACATTATATTAATTCCTTCCCCAGTCTGATTTGACGATACCATAGAAATCGCAATCAACAAAGACCCCTTGGTTATTAACAATATATTGCCTTAAGCATCCTTCATACTTCATTCCTGACTTTAGCATAACCTTTCCAGAAGCCGAATTTCCTACATGATGGAATGCTTGCACTCTATTAACTCCGACATCCAGAAAGGAAAATCTTATAATGGCTTTTAAGGCTTCAGTCATTATACCTTTATTATAGTGTTTTCTAGATAGACAATACCCTACTTCAAACCATTCATAATCCTCTGACATTTGAACCACAGCTATAGATCCAATAACCTGAGTATTCTCCTTAAGCTCGATTGCCCAATTATATGTAGTAGGCTTTTCATAAGACTTAACCCATGAATCAAGTATATTTCGTGTAATCTGAATATCTCCATGTGGTAACCACTGCAAGTATCTGGTCACCTGCGCATCATTTACCCAATTATCAAACATATCCTGGGCATCATCCATAGTATATCTTCTAAGGTGAAGCCTTTCTGTATCGATAAGTAATGTTCCAACATGCTTAATCATAATTAAAAACTCCTACTTATATATTTGAAATTTAGGATGTTTCTCCACTTCTCCTTAATTTCAGTGCTGCCATTTTTCTTTTACGTTCTCTTCACCTTTATAGTAATCTACCATAGTAATTTTCTCATAGATTTCATGATTGTGAACTATATTAACCTTATTCGAATCTGGATATTCGCATACATCCAATCCTGCTTCTGTCTTTAAATCAAGATACTTACAGGGCTCCTCAGTATGGTTATATAACTGATGCGCACCTTCAGGTCCAATCTCAAAGAATACGACATCACCTTCATTTAGTTCTACAAATTCTTTAGGTGTTCTAAGCATTACCCTTCCGCTTAGGATAACAAAAAGCTCCTCAGCATTTCTATGGAAATGATAAGGGTAGGAATACTTACCGGGGTCTAGTGATCTTACATGAAAAAATAAATGCTTAGATCCTACTAATTCGGATAGTCTTTCACTTGAATATAGCGCAAACTCTGGAATTGGTGATTGCTTATGTTTGTATGTAATATTTGATTCATTGAATATATAGGCCATGTTTATATCCTCCATTTTTATCATAATCTTTTCTTTATATGGCATTAATAGTATAGAATATAGAATATGTGCATTTAATTAACACTTAATTAATAATATTATATTAGGTATAATCTGTCAATTAATATCAATTAAATGTAGTCGTTCATACATTTTCTAAACTCATATAAAGCCCAAAGCATGCCGCTTTGAGCTTATCACTATACTTCTATGGTTCAATAATAACCGGCGTTCCCATCCTACAATATTCCCATAGAATATCCATTATATCATTATCAACTGCTATACATCCTGCGGTCCAATCAGAATGAGAGCCATGTCCATGTATCATAATTTCTCCTCCAAGAGCCGTATTCCAAGGGGGTTGAACTTCTCGGTCAATCGCATTCTCTATCTGATTATAGGTGCCCTGATTGATTAAGCCTGCCTCCAAGCCTTCATAAGCATCCTCTTTATTTGGATAGGATAAGCCTAATGACAGATAGAATCTACTAACGTTATTTCTTGTACATACATAATATGTGCCTTCTGGAGTTTTTCCGTCACCCTCTTGTTTCTTATCACCTATAGGTTCCCAACCTAAGCCTATGGGGTAACTCGCCCTCATTGTGTCACCATCCCAAAGCTGGAGAATTCTATCGGCTTTCTTTACAATAACCTTAGGATTATCTATATCCTCTAAAGAGTTTCCCATAGCATCTGATGTATTTTCGGTTGTCACTATGAGTTCTTCAGCAGTATCTTCTACAGGCTCTGTCTCACTCAGTAGATCATTCCTTATATATCCGATCTCATCATCATACTTCACCTTAATCCAATCACCTTTTCTATCTATATATTCAACTCTTGTGCCTATGCTTAGTAGATCAAGAGTATTCGATTCCATAGATGCATCCTCTCTTAATCGAACCACATCTCCTATTACATAGTAAGGTATAAAAGATTCAGGCCAATTAACAATTTCTTCGTTCTCACCTGCATTATCAAAATCAACACCTAAAGACTCTTCTATATTATCAATCTCACTAACTGGATTCATCTCGTCTGAATTATTCGACGGATTAATATCCAACTGGATATCACTATCCTTATTCTTCTTACATGCAGTAAAAGCTAAACCAATCAATAATGCTAAAATTAATATATATGACCTCTTCATACCCTGTTGTCTTCTCCGTTTCATAATACATTTTTCTCATTATAAACCACTCACATACATAAAATGCAGAGTGCTTATGTTTTCTCACTCTGCATGTCATTATATCGTATGTTATATTTAATTTAGCATGATTACTCCGGTATACTTTCTTCAGGATTCTCTGCTTCCATCTGCCGTGCTCTAAGGGCCCGCCTTTTTCTTCTTGCTTCCTCCGAGGAATACATTATAAAATCCTTAATGGCTCCAGCTCGCTTAATATGCTCTAATTCAAGCTTTGGATGCGTTGTATCACCGGTATAGCATGTGATGGTTCCAAGCTTAAATATTCTTTCCATTAAGCTTCTTGTCAAGCGGACATCCTGAATCTTATACATATAGCAATCATCCTCAGTAATACTTAAGAAACCAGATGTAATCCTAAGCTTTTCTTCTGATATTGTATATTCTGTGTAGCTGAGCGGAAGACCTAAGAATTTTGTTCGTTTTCTTTCTACATACACCATAACCAAACCCCTTTTATAAGACTATTTGATTTCTACTATCTCTGTTCTGGCATCCCTGGAAACAATCAGATTAATGTCCGACATATCTATATCCTTGGTTACTTCAAATATTAAGACTGCCGGTATCTTATCCCCTGACCTCACATTTAACTTAATATATTGCAAATTATTTTCCAATAGGGCCAATTGAGGTTTGTATATGGTACCCACATTTATATCTAGCTGATACTGAATAGATGCCTTACTGAGGTCTATAGTTTTATCACTGTCGGATATGTTCTCTATCGTAAAATCTACAACAAGTAGCTGATAGCCGGCTCTCGGATCAAGGGAAAATACAAGATTTGACTCATCCTCTGGATATGTACCTGTAAGCTGATAGCCTGTATACTGTATATCGAAGTTTGATTCTCCTATGACCTCTGATAATGTATATTGAATGTCAGAAGTAGAATCCGAAGGGTAAACCTCACTCGAATCAGCTTTATTATCTTCAGTTTCCACAGGAATCTCTGTTGGATCAGGCATGGTCTCATCATTATGGATGATATCATCGATTTCTGATGCTTCTTGATAACTAATCAATGACGGCGTGAATTTTTTATCATTTTCCAACAGGCGACTTGCCATATACTCAGCTACTATATCGGTCTGAGCTTCATTTAATGGATATTCTTTCATACATCCGCTTAATGAAATACCTAAGATACATATAATTAATACTTTAAGCCTCTTCACCCGTCCAGCCTCCATTCAATAGGAATCATCTATTTAACATCTTAGCATTAATTCCATTTTTCAGCAACAAAAACCAGAAAAATTAGTCCTATAATGAGGTTATATCTAGCTCAAACCAGAATTCCACACCGGTAGAGTGGTTTATAACACCACAATCCTTATTGTGTGAGTTCATAATTGCTTTAACGATAGAAAGTCCGATTCCATTTCCACCATACTCTCTCGTCCTTGCCTTGTCAACCTTGTAAAACTTAATCCAGAGCTTATCAAGCTCCTCCTCCGGAATATTCTCACCTGAATTAAATACAGCTATACGTAACACATTGCCTCTACGTATCAGCCTGATTTCTATAATTTTTTTATCGCTCACATGATTGAGAGCATTACTAATATAATTTGATAATACCTGCTGTATGAGATACTCGTCAGCCCATACATATATAGGTTCCTTTTCAATAAAATATACCGTAACCTCTCTCTGCTGAAACAGTATTTCATTTGACGATAAGACTGACTTTATTATCTGAACAATATCAAATCGATCGAAATTCACTTGGTTGCTGCCAAATTCCAGTTCGTTTAGAGTTAAAAGTTTCTTGACCATCTGATTCATCTTATTTGCTTCATCTATTATAACCTCGCAATAATAATTGCGGTTCTCCTCATCATCATGTACATTTTCTATCAGTCCCTCTGCATACCCTTGTATCAAGGAAATAGGCGTCTTTAGTTCATGGGATACATTGGATAAAAATTCTTTACGCATTTCATCTATTTCAGTCTTTTTTTGTATATCAATCTCAAGCTCATTATTGGCACTCTTAAGCTCAGATATAGTATCCTGAAGCTTATCTGACAATGTATTTAAGCTGCTGCCAAGCTCTCCTATCTCGTCTTTATTTTTAACAGGATATTTCGCCTCAAAATCTAGCTCTGACATCCTTTTGGCTATGTTAGCCATCTCATGAATTGGTTTTGTATACCTAGAGCTTACCAATAGCATGGCGATAATACCTATTACAACAGCAGCAATACCGATATAACCCAGAAATTGATTTGCCAGCGTCACACTTTCTTGAATACTTTCAAAACTTGACCTTAAAAATACTATCTTGTTATCTTCTAATACACCAATCAAATCTATATAGTTTGAATCAAGATGATTATCATAGAGTCTATATATAACATAATTATCCTTCTCTTGTATAGTCGTTATATCTACTTGAGCCCAATCATTGCTCATATAGTTTTTAATAAGAAGCTGTATCTGAGCTTCTTCTCTTTCACCAAAATCAAGCGGATGTGGATAAGAGGAAAGAGGTGCACCCGCAAACGACATGAGAACATAAATGTTGACATTACTATTAGAGGATAACCTTTCTATTGTTATGGTATCCTCCTCTGACAGAAAAAGCTCGTCCTTATTCTTCGCATATATATCCTCAACAAGGTAAAATACATCAGCTATTTGGTTCTTCTTGCAATACAGATAATAATCCGCTAAAAATGTGCGGTTTATGAACCAGGTTATGAAGATAGTAAATGCTATCAATACTGTCAATAATAATGCCAGTCTTAGTCTTATGGAATGCTTCATTAATCTACCTCAAACTTGTATCCAAGGCCCCAGATGGTTTTGATATATTTGCCCTTATCTCCCATCTTGCTTCTTAGCTTCTTTACATGGGTATCTATTGTTCTTGCATCTCCAAAATAATCATAATTCCATACATTATTCAGAATCTTTTCTCTGGAGAGGGCAACACCCTTGTTCACTACGAAATATGTTAATAATTCAAACTCCTTATAACTTAAATCTATAGGTTCACCATCGATTTTCAATTGATGCGCAGCCTTGTCTAGAGTTATACCTCCAATCTCTATGACCTCTTCATCAATACCGGCAGTTCTTCTAAGTACGGCCTCAACCCTTGCCACCAGTATCTTTGGACTAAATGGCTTCGAAATATATTCATCTACACCAAGCTCAAAGCCCAGTAACTCGTCCTTTTCGTCTCCCTTTGCCGTCAGCATTATAATGGGCACATCAGAATATTGCCTTATTTCCCTACATACCTGCCATCCGTCTACTTTCGGCATCATGATATCCAGGATAATTAATGCTATACCCTTTGTCTGAAAGAAAATGTCTATGGCCTGCTCGCCGTTCTCAGCTTCGATTACTTCATAGTTTCTACGCACCAAAAAGTCTTTTACAAGCTTTCTCATCCTACTTTCATCATCAACGACTAATATTTTCAGCCTATCCATTTGGCACCTCCCATATAAGTATAAATTGGCATATCTGTATATTAGCAAAGAACTATGACGAATTTGTGAATTTATCTCAGATGCCTTGGCATAAGAGCCATGGCATTTTACTCTCCAGGATAGACTAGCCCCCATTGCTTGCGTATCTCATCCATCAATCTCATATTACTAAGCGTATCCGTAAGGGGATTAAGTGGACTTATCTTTAAGCCCTCACGCAGACAACGATTCACCTCTGCTGCCTCATATTCGTAACCATTTGCTATGAATGGCTCTTTAAATTCATCCAAGCATTTATAGCTATTATCATAAAGCTTAGCAGATTCTGCTCTCCAGAAATGATTTACCTTAATAATTCCTTTTTCACCTACTATCAAAGCGTCATTTCCAGTCTCGCAGGATATAGATGAACTTAGGTCTGCTAATATACCGTCCTTATATTGAAATACAAGCACATTCTGTTCATCCACACCACTTGCACCTATAATAGCGCTGCTTATTATCTTATCAGGCGCTTTATCAAGTAGAAAAGTTATGTATGATATAGGATATACACCTACATCCAGAAGGGCTCCCCCTCCAAGAGAAGGATTATAGAGCCTACTATCAGGATCATAATCAGAATAAAATCCGAATGTAGCTTTAATATGAAGTATCTTTCCAATTCTTCCTTCCTTTATCCACTGTTTTACCCTTAGGTTGGTAGGAAGAAATTTGGTCCACATGGCCTCCATTAAAAATACATTATACTCTTTTGCCATGCTTATTAGCTCTTCGGAATCCTTGCTATTAATAGCGAAAGGCTTTTCACATAGTACTGCCTTTTTATTCTCGATGCATAGCTTAGCCATATTCTTATGCTCTGTATGAGGGACCCCAATATATACGACATCTATATCCGGATCCTTGGCTAGCTCTTCATAGCTACCATATGATTTTTCTATCTTAAACCTCTTGGCAAACTCACCTGCACGCACAACATTTCTCGAAGCCACTCCATATAGTGAAGAGTCCTCCATGGAGTTTAGTGCTCTAGCAAAGGTTGCTGCAATATTACCTGTCCCAATAATACCCCATCTAATCTTCTTCATATACACAATCCCCTTTCATACAGTCTTATATTATCTATACTATATTATATCTACAAATAATTATATTGTATAAAAATCTAATAAGTATATTCTACTATCCTGCATAGCTAAAATCAAGCAGTCTAAATATTAAGCAGTCTAAGGGCAGTGCAATAATCATAAGGGCACATACCTATGTGCTCTTGGCAAATTATTGCACTGCCCTGGCCTTCCTTTTATGTATACTTCAGCATCCACTTAAGCCTGAAGTAATTTGTATTCATACATATCATCTATTACATTATAGCCAACCTTCTCGTAGGCACGCTTTGATAATATGTTTTTCTTGTCGACGAATAGTGTGCAGAATTCATTACCATCATCAAGATATTTTCTGCTGATGTTATATATATTTGTGGCCGCATAACCCATGCCCCTATATTCCTCAGGTGTATATACATAGCTGATTGCAATTCCACTGGCAAGCTGCCTAGTGGCTGCTGCCATGGATACTACTATCTGCTGCGAATTTTCGAATACATAAAGCTTATTGTTATTTATTAATTTACTAGTGCCTACCAAGGCGGACTCATAATCCACTTCCTTAGCTAATGCCTCAATCTGATACTGTATCATCCATTCCGTCAAGAGCTTAACTTCATTTGGTATTGCAAGTCTAGTCTTACCCTCCGAGGGCTTAATGTCAATTAATTGCCTGATTTCCATTATATCCAGCGCCATTCTTTCCGCAAATGTACATTTAACACATTTTCCAAACTGCTCGATAAAGGCCTCACATACCTCATACTTTGCATTTAGTCCCACTGGTATAATTTGATTTTCTGCCAAATAATCTGCCAAAACCATGGTCGCCTTACGAACATCCCTGCTGTCGTCCTCTATATAGATTGATAAATTACGAGGTGGCATATTAGAAAAATGTAATACTGTTAAATCCTCATCCATAACCACTCCGAACAACCCCATTATTTCTTCTTGGTTTTGACGAGATTTGTAAGCATCATACAATACCAGCTGGCTTATAGCCTCCTGTTCTAAAAGTACTGCTTCATTATCCATTAAATATACATCAGCATTTTCATATACCTTAACAATCATGCTAGACCTTCTTTCTATGTGGTTGCTCTATAGATTATTATAACACAAGAATAGTACATCTACTATTTATTTCTCTTGGACTAGTATACCATTGTATTCCATATTTTGTAAATAGCCTTCTTGCAATAATCTTTTATGTATCTCGAATCGACTAAAGCCAGCGGGACTCCCTACAAATCCCGTTGGCTTTATCGAAATAGATCTTATTTATTGAATTAGTACTTTTTCACTGCTCTCTTCTTAACTGAGGTATAAGCTGTTCCACCGATTATAAGTATTCCTGCTGCAACTATAGCTATAATACTTGCAGTCGGCAATCCCTTATTCTCATTCTCTACATCACCTGCTGTTGAACTTATGGTTACCTTATCATCCTCGGCAGATACTAGTCTTATATCAGTACTATCTTCTGCATTCTCCTCTGCAGAATCAGCCTCAGGTAAATCTTCAACAATTCCGGTCTGCCAGATGACCTCCGGATCCATATCCTCTGACGGCTCATCCCCATCTATAGATGTTATCTGAATCGTTAGCTCTTCCTCTTCATCAGCCATAAGCTGTTCTCTCTCTTTAATAAGAGCTTCATCATCGGTTCCGCCATCTGATACAGGTGTGTCTCCCATGTCCATAATTGGAGATGCCACATTATCGGGAGCTGCAGGCATAACATCCGTAGGCTCATCCAGAGCATCATATAAGAATACTTCCTCAGTATCAACAACCTTTACCAACTCATCGCCAAATTTGTCATATAGAAACGCAGCATATTCTTCATTGTAAGGTGTAATACCCACCTCTACATAATTATCAGCCACTCCGGTATAGATAACCTTTAAGCCCATCGCTTCTAACTCTTTGGCATGATCAACAAATAGATATTGATCCATCTCTCTTTGTTTTTCAAATAGCCTACTATCTTCCGAGCTTAAAGTACCTTCAAATGCTGGTGATGATCCTCCTGACTGTGCATATGCTGTGCCCACATTCATACTTCCTGCAAATAAAGCCGACATACATAGGCCTAATGCAACTGCCTTTAATAAATTTCTCTTGATCATATTGTGCCTCCTATCTATTGCTTGTTCCATGATTCGCTACTCGACTGTTATGTACTTCTCCTTGGATCCAGCAAGAGAAATACTTGTGCCCTTTCTTCTTTTGTACTTTACAAACATTAGACGCCCCTAATCATGATATGGTTCCATAAATAGATTAATTCTATGATTTAGCTTGACTTTTCTAATGGTAAATATCATAATTTGTCTAGAAACGACAGTTAGAATTGGAGGCCTTTATGAAAGAACAAAGCCAATTAAAAAGTAAAATAAAAGAGTATATTATGATTACAATCGGTGTCCTTCTGGTTGTAGTGGGGGTTTATTTCTTCAAATTTCCTAACAATTTTTCTATAGGTGGTGTAACTGGTATTGCCATTATTCTAAGTAATCTACTTGGAAATGTTATCAGCTCCAGTACAATTGTATTAATATTAAACTTGGTATTATTGGGAATTGGTTATTTGTTTTTAGGAAAAAGCTTTGGTAATAGAACAGCCTATGGCACCATACTTATGTCCTTTTCCTTGCAACTCTTGGAAATTATAGCCCCATTAATGGGACCGTTGACAACAGAGCCCATGCTAGAGCTAGCCTTTGCAGTAATATTGCCTGCAGTCGGTTCAGCTATTCTCTTTAATATAGGCTCCTCAACCGGAGGAACAGATGTTATTGCCATGCTCCTAAAAAAATACACCAATATTGATATTGGACATGCACTTTTAATAACTGATTTCTTATTAACCGCAGCCACCTTCTTAGTATTTGATATAACGACTGGCTTTTTATCCATGTTAGGTTTGTTGATAAAATCAACATTGATTGATAATGTAATAGAGAACCTAAATCTAAATAAATATTTCACTATAATATGTAAGGATCCTAAACCAATCAGCACATTTATTACCCAGAAGCTTCACCGCAGCGCAACTGTCTTCGATGCTAAGGGGGCTTTTACAGATCAGGATAAGAAAATAATATTAACCGTTATGAGCCGTGCCCAGGCAGTTCAATTAAGAAAATTCATAAAAGAGACAGATCCAGATGCCTTTCTTTTGATAACAAATACGAGTGAGATAATTGGTCGAGGTTTCCGCGGACTATCATAACTCTTGACAATATTTTGTCTTCCTTTTGCATATATATGAAGTGTAAAGAAATATGCAAAATATTGAATGCCGCTGAAGTGGCAGAGGGAGGCTATGGTATGGATGGATTTCGAACATTTGATATAACCTTGATGGAACACCGATTCTGGCTTCAGATTATGGGTGACCATGCAAGGTTTATATTTTTTTCATTGGCACCTAATGAGGTGGAATATTTGCAAAGAGCACAGGACTTTATAATTGGATTTGACCAGCTCCTAGATCAAGCAAATAACTCTGCTAATACCGAAGAGCTTGACCTTATAACCAAACAGGCTTTCCAGCTTACTATGCAGCTAAGGGAATTCAAATTATTACTTCTTTCTCTTACCTTAAACTCGGATATAAAAATACACCTGACTTCCTCATTCTTTAATGATATGTTAAATGAATTGGAGGAATACATAACAGTACTTCATTCTCTTAATAAGAGCACTCCGGTGCTCTACCATCCACTGCACCATCATCTTCTATGGTTAGCCGACGCCGTAGGCCATGCGGCATCAGTCTCTGCTAACTTAGATTTGGTTGAAAAGGACATGATAGATAAAAGCAATTATTATGAATTGCAGTTTACTGATTTACTAATAAAAGCAACAATGATGAACGGATACCTGCGAACACAGCTTGAAAATTTTCCTTCCTTAAGCAGGCTGAACAAACAGGTAGAAATAATAATGATCTCCTTTAAAGACTTTCTAGAGGAGTTAAGAGATGAAAGGATAAATGGGCAGATTCTAGGAACCCTATTCCCCTTAATGGCAGACCATATGTCAAGAGAGGAATGCTATTATCTATGGAAGCTAACCCAGACTGCCGGACTTAGTAAAAAACCAGACTGTGATCCCACTAGACCAAGGATAGAAGGATAATTCTACAAGGTATATTCTAAATATGCATATCATAGTTGATATAGTATTAATAAAGAAGGGAAAGAAGATATGGAATTTCAGCAAAGCAGAACATTTACTAATCTACAAAATGCATATAATATGGAGCTTATGCAAAGCACTCTTTATTCAATATATGGTGATATTGTCAGACAGGAAGGATTCCGTCAAATAGGCAATGTCTATGACATATTCCAGAGAAACAATAAGGAGCATGCAAGGATATGGTTAAGACAATTAAACGAAGGGGTTCTACCCGATTCTAGAGAAGCCCTTCAAGCATCGGTACAGCAGGAATACTTTAATGGAAATCAGCTTTACCGGGAATATGCCCTTATAGCCAATGAGGAAGGTTATAATGATATTGAGGCTTTATTTAATGGTGTCGCTAATATTGATTTAAACCATGCTCTTCAGCTGGAAATGTATTATGATGATGTAATAAGAAACCAGGTCTTTTGCAAGGAACAGCCTACTCTATGGATATGCATGCAATGTGGAAATATAATGGGTGGCGACTGTGCCCCGGAAATCTGCCCGGTATGTGGCTTTCCTCAAAGCGTTTATCGTCAATATGGTGTGGAACCTGTTTAAGCATATACTTTCACATTGACCTATGTAAGAGGAGGTAGCCTTATCTAGGGCTACCTCCTCTTATTTCTATACTTATCTAGCTAAGTCCATACTCTCTATTCTTAGTTAGTAAATAACTGTGACCAATATATAACTCCACCTGATTGGTATACACCGATACCGATTTTACCAAAACTACCATTTAAGATATTAGCTCTATGTCCGGGAGAATTCATCCATCCGTTCACAACCTCCTGAGGAGAACGCTGACCATAAGCTATATTCTCACCTGCTGTCCTATATGAAATTCCATATTCCTGTAACACGGTTGAGAATTTGCTACCATTAGGTCTAGTATGTGAGAAGGATGTCTTTGTTTCCTGTGCACGCTTATCCGCTGCTGCCTTTAATGTTGCATTTGTGGTTAGAGAGGAAAGCCCTGCCTTTGAACGTTCGATATTAACAAGTCTTAAAACCTCTTCTGCAAATCCTTGATTGCTTCCAGAATTATTAGTAGGTGGTGTTGTGGGTGCCGGTTTGGTTGGAGTAGTTGTGGGCGCTAGCTCTTTTACAACATCCTGTGTTGAGTTACAATCGGATAAATCTACATTCTTATAAACAAATACATTATTACCATTAGATTTAAAATCATTGATATAATCAGAAGCCTTATTATTAGAATTATTTGCAGCAATGTTATTCTCATTATTATTTGTTACGGGCTTCTCACTGGTCTTATTAGTAGTAACTTGCTTTGTTACTTCTTTATTGACATTTGTATTTACTACTTTCTTATTTGAGGATTTTTGCTTATCCTTTTTATCATTGTTCTTTACTGTTGATTGCATATCGCTCTTTACTGTAGCTTGTTCATCCTTCTGTTCTTTCTTGTCTTCCTTTACTTCTCTTTCTTCCTTTGTATTATTAGTATCTTTGATTTCAGTATCTTCTGCCTTAGGGGCTGCTACTTCTACTTCATCTTTCGTTTCTATCTTAACCTTATCAGCTACTTCTGTATTCTTCACTGCTTCGGCGTCTTGCTCTATATTAACCTGCTGTGTATTTCTATCTATAATTGCTTCATCATTAGATGCAAGCTGATTAATGCCGAATGTACCTGCAAGTGACAGTGCTAGTGAACATAAAGTTACGATTAGTTTCTTCATTCTTTATACCTCCTATTTGGTGTCTGTCTTGCTGCTCCTTAAGACTACCACAGTAGAATATCATCTTCAACCGTTAACTATTGGAAGTTGCCCTAATCATTGGGATTTATCTGGATTTTATTGCCCTGTCTTTTACTATAATTTGTTACAAAGTTATTAAATATCGCTTGAATTTTTACATTTTTTATGAGATTAGTGCATGCTACACATGCGTAAACTTATGTAGAATTAGCTTTTTACTCGCATAATTATCGCCTTTCTACTTACACTAATAGCATAAAAGAAGTCCATCACACAACTTATTATAAAAGGAGAATACTTATGGATAGATTTAATGATAACAGAGCAACACCGAAGAGAAGAACAGGAGTAAAGAATGATATCGACTCTCCTAATAAAGAAAATGATAATGATAAAGAACCTACTCATATAATAGCACCGGAAATAGCTCAGCCCAATCCTACCAGTGCCACCCCTACCATTCCGAGCGAAATGCCGGCAAGGGACATAAAATAATGAAAGTGGCTGTTTCAAAATTGTACTCGGGATATATAAGTGTAACCAACACACGATGTGTGTTGGTTACACTTATACATCCCTTGTAGTTTTTGAAACAACCACTCTTTTATTCGGATTTTACGTCCCTTAAGATTCTACGAAGGAATTCTCTTGTACGCTCTTGCTTTGGATTATTGAATATTTCCTTCGGACTTCCTTCCTCAGCAATAACACCTTGGTCCATGAATACTACCCTGTCTGCTACCTCACTGGCAAATCCCATCTCATGGGTTACTACCAGCATGGTTAATCCACTCTTAGCAAGATCTTTCATAACAGCCAGTACCTCTCCTACCATCTCGGGGTCTAGTGCTGAGGTTGGCTCATCGAAAAGCATAACATCAGGCTCCATAGACAGTGCTCTGGCTATAGCCACTCTTTGCTTCATTCCTCCCGAAAGCTGCCTGGGCTTGGCATTGATATACTGATCCATGCCAACCACCTTTAGGAACTTCAGTGCAACCTTTTCGGCTTCCTCCTTACTACGATGTAGAACCTTCATCTGACCGATTGTGCAGTTGCTAAGAACATTATGATTGTTAAATAGGTTAAACTGCTGGAATACCATTCCAAGCTTTGTTCTATATGCATAAACGTCATGCTTATTATCCAAGACGTTATTTCCATGATATATGATTTCTCCACCGCTGGGCTTTTCCAATAGATTTATACAGCGTAGAAGTGTCGATTTTCCGGAACCCGAAGCTCCTATTATACATACAACCTCTCCTTTATTTACTGAGAAATTGATATCTGATAATATTTCATTTTCACCAAACCATTTACTTAAATGCCGAACTTCTATAATTTTATCCATTTTTACCTCCATAAAGCCTATTAACCAGTCTTCCTGGACTTCTTTGCTAAGTCCTCAGGTCTTGCCACCTGCATCTGATTACCCGGAATTACATTAAAATTCTCCGGTCCATCCATTTTCTTCTCAGCAAATCTAAGTATTCTGGTTACAGTAAGCGTCATTACAAGATATATAACACTGGCTATCAAAAACGGCTCAAAGAAGCGAAATACATTGCCGGTAACCGAGCTTGTCTGGTAGAATAATTCTGTAACAGAAATTACGTTTAATACTGAGCTGTCCTTAATATTAATAACAAATTCATTGCCCATTGCAGGTAGGATATTTCTTATTACCTGAGGTAAAACCACATAGAGCATGGTCTTAATATGATTCATACCTACGGCATGGGCTGCCTCAAATTGTCCCTTATCAACAGAAATAATACCTCCGCGTACTATTTCAGCTGTGTATGCACCGGTATTGATAGATACTATAAATATACCAGCAAATATCTTGTCCATATCTATGTTAAAAAGCATAAGTGATCCATAATATATAACCATAGCTTGCACAATCATGGGAGTACCACGAAATACCTCAACATAAACCGTAAGAAAGGTATTGATAACTTTTTGTATGGCACTCTTAACTTTACTATCGGGCAAGGGAATGGTTCGGATTGTTCCTATGATTAAACCAATGAGAGCTCCAAGGATTGTTCCAATAATGGATATATATAAGGTTACACCTGCTCCTCTTAGAAACATCGGCCAATATCTTACTAATATTTTACTAATCGAATCCCATGTCATAATTTTAAACCATGCCTTTCTCAAAAATCAGAGACTGCCCTAAAATCCTAAAAGCATCCTAGGACAGCCTCAAAGTCTCTTATACTACTCAGATGACGGTTGATTCTTAATAGCATCATCCATTAATTTTATACGCTCATCCGCTGATATTCCTGCAAGAATTTTATTGATCTCCTCTGTTAACTTACTGTCTTTCTTTAGGCCTACAGCTATTGCTGTGTCATCAGGAGAGGTCTCAAACCCATCCTCAAATGATACCATAGCAAAATTGCTATTAGCCGCTGTTGCACTTACACCCTCGGGACGCTCCGACACATATCCGTCTATGGCACCTGATTCTAAGGCAACACGCATAGCAGTAAAGTCGTTCATAGCCGTCTGCATATTCACACCTTCGATTTGCTCAATAACAGTATAGTGGAAGGTATTAAGCTGTGCGGTAATCTTTGCGCCGGCAAAATCTGAAAGCTTTGTAGCATTTTCATAGGCTCCGCCCTTTTGCACTACCATAACAAGATCAGACTCATAATAGTTGTCAGAGAAGTCTATGGACTCCTTACGTTCTGCTGTCGGAGACATACCTGCAATTATGGCATCAATCTTTCCTGATATTAACGCTGGTAATAATCCATCCCAATCAGTCTTAACAATAACCAGTTCCTTTCCAAGACCTTCTGCAATTTGCTTAGCTATCTCTACATCATAGCCCCCTGCAAATTCCTTTTCACCATCAATAGGAACTGCTCCCTTTGTGTTTTCTATCTGTGTCCAGTTAAAAGGAGGATAAGCTGCCTCTAGTCCAACCTTAAAGGTACCCCCTTTTCCTGTCTCTTTCTTGCCACAAGCTGCGGCAGTCATCATTACCATAAGAGCAATGATGGCTAATGCTATTACTCTTTTTCTCATAATTTCCTCCTCTTTCTCCTCCAGAAGTCTTTGCTTCTGACTCAATTAATTTGTTTCCTCTATCTATCAGGTCCGCGTACAAGTTCGAAATTAGTAAGCTTGCTTTTGCGTAAATAAAAAACCTGAGACTCTCTCAGGTTTGTTCTTACACTTCGAGTCCTCCACATTCCCTGAATGAGATAGCACAACTCATAAAGCCGGGTAGCCTTATGAGACAGTCCTACAGCTCTTAACTGTAAGCCCAGCAAATAATACCGAGTATATTATAAGCTTCGGCGATATTTCCTTCTCTATAGCTTCTTGGCTTCTCAGGCTCCACTATAGACTAATAAATACCGCTCCTCTACCCCACCAAAAAAGTGAGGCCTTTAAATTATTAGGTTAATACTGCTAACAGTTTACAACATGCGAAACTATATGTCAATAAAAAAGCAAAAAAGAGTATTGATTAATTCTATTTAGCATCCTAGATATTTATGGACATTCTCAGATATAATACATTGGGGCAGGATCCATCTTTAAATAATCTTCCATTATGTCCTTTAGGGTTATTTCATCAATAAATGAAAATACTCTCTCATCAATCTCATTCCAGATTTTATCACGTATATAGCTCTCTATCCGATTAGTGTTGACAGTATCCTCCATGGGTACAACAGACAAATCGCCCTCTAGTGCTCTTAGAATCATACCAACAGTAATCTCATTCGAATCGGATGAAAGTACATAGCCTCCTTGTGCTCCTTTTATACTCTTAACGAGTCCTGCCTTTCGCAGTGCGGAAAACACCTGCTCTAGATAGCTTTTTGATATATTCTGCCTGTCGGCTATGCTTACTAATGGTACCAGATCATTCTTAGAATAAAGTGCTAGATCAATCATAGCACGAAGACCATATCTGCCTTTAGTAGACACCTTCATCTGTCTTCCCCCTTTCAAATATATTATTCTGACTAATCAGCTTCAAGTATTCTAATAGACTCTATTATTACTGGCTCTGCAGGAATTCCATTATCTACATCAATAATATCGACACCGGCTACAGCATCAAGTACATCATAGCCATCATAAACCTGTCCAAATACTGTATGACTTTCAAACAGCCAGGGCGTACCACCTACTTGACCGTAATTCCTAATAGCATTAGCATTAAATTTAATATTTTGCATCATTTCAAACTGATTAAGAACATTTTGATCATAGGTGTTTTCGGACTGTACTATAAAGAATTGGCTACCATTGGTGTTTGGACCTGAATTAGCCATACATAATGCTCCACGGTATGGGTGTAGGTTTACATCGAACTCATCCTCAAAATCATCACCCCATATACTTTCACCTCCAGTACCTGTTCCTAAAGGATCACCACCTTGTATCATAAAATCATCTATAATTCTATGGAAGGTAAGCCCATCGTAATAACCATTCTTTGAATGAGTTATGAAATTCTCGACTGCCTTTGGTGCCTCCTCTTTAAAGAACTTTACATATATGGAACCAAAATCCTTTATATTTATCTCTGCGACGGTTTCACCCTTTTTTGGCTCCTTAAATTGCTTGTCGGCTTTGTTACAAGCACTCATCATAAGGGCTGAGATAGTTAATATAAAAAACATAATAATTTTTTTCATGATAATTCCTCCTAATTGACTTCTCCTATTATTTCATTATTATAATCTATCTGAATATCTACTTTACTTTTAACATAATATAAGCAAGAATATTTTGGTAATTATTGTCATCCCATACTTCTAGGTTTAAGGACTGTACAACTATATATAGAATCACATTATCATTCTCGCTAACAAACTCAGCCTCATCCTTTGAAATTCTGCCAGAGCGTGCATCTCTATCCGTAAAACTGTCGAATATATCACTTAAGGAATACCTGATAAGCTCATTTCCCTGCCCATCCTTAACGATAAGGTCACCGATTCCATTATTATTATCTTGCTCTATGGTGTAGCCCTTATCTCCCATAGGTTCGGTTTTCAGAGAACTTCCAAAGTCTTCTCCTGACAATTCTGCCTCCACAAAGAAATCATATTCTGATATATCTATGGGTGTTCTCTCTTCCAAATAATAGTTCCATGCATTAGGACTCTTAGTATCCGGACCATATTGGTTAAATCCGAAGGTCTTTTCAAAATCATAAGAGTTACTATAGGCCTTAAGCCAGCTGATATCCTTAAGATAATCCATTCTGCTTAAGTACCTGACGGAGTTTATGATAATCTGACGATCCTCCTCTTCAAGATTACCAGCATTTTGGACAATCTTATCATCCTTAAGCATATCATATTTTTCAAGAACATTTGTCAAGCGATTTATCTGGTTGCTCTTACTTATCGTAAAAGCATCTATAGGAGGAAGAATAGAAATTAAGGAAAGAATTATTAATATTGGTGCAATTACATTGTTCTTATGATTTGGCCTAATAGAAAATATAATCGCGCATATGGTTGCAAATATCCCAAACATTATAACATAATATCTACCGCTGGTAATTCCTAATTCTCCAATCTTCAGGATTGAGGATATGGTCTGGAATAATACAACAGGAATCAGTACCTTAGGGAATATTTTTCTAAAATATTCTGCAGCTTTGCTGTGAATTACCTTGGCGAGTAGATATACTACAATAACCGTAATTGAATATGCTACTAGTAAAGGCTCCATTAAATTATCCTTCCAAAAGTCACCTGCAATATTCATAATGATATAGAGTAATAGTATAACCGTAAATATGGCTGTAATCGGAATAATAATATATGAAACTAAGGCTCCTAAAAACTTCGAAGGTTCTATGGCCTTGTTTAACTTCTGTGTAGGCCCATCTTCCGTCTGATTACCACTACTAGCTTCTTCGGCGTCTGAAGCTTCCTTATCAGAATATTTTGAATATATAGGAATTAATGATAGAAAATGTATAGGTGCATATATATAAGCAATAATATTGCCTACATGTGCATATGCATCGCTATCAATATTAACGATAAGCATATCTATGGCCATGATAATCAATGCCACACCCAAGTACAAGACTCCTGAGTATAGGGCTACAATGAAGAAGGCTTTAAAAATCACCATAAAGCTTTCACTAAATCCAACCACCTTTGATTTTATAGAGGGTATCCATATAAAGCTAATAAGTAGAGCAAATAATAAAACCATGGTTTTTATGGCATGCTCTGAAGAGAAATTCTTTACCAAGAACTCTACGGTCAGATAATAAAGTATTGCTCCAAGTGCTGCAAGCCCTATAAAAATTAATCTAATCTTCTTACCGTGACAAAAGCGTTCAAACACTGTCTGTAGCACCATACATAATACCGCACCAAATGCTAAGGATAATAATATCTCACCTATATTATTTAAATCATTCGTGCTTATTTGATATGAAGTAAATATTGCTGAAAACAAAAACAACAATATTGTCATCGGATATCGATTTATAGTAGAAGTAAAACCCTTAAGGGTCGTCTTAAGCTTATCTATATTCTTCATAAAAGGACCTCCTTTTCTCATTGACTAATATTACGAAGATAAGTATATCACATCTGTTAAGGAGTGCCAAGAAAAAACACCTCATATAACCTAGAAGCTTTCATTCATGTTAGTTTTCGCTTTGATTATATGAGGTGGTATAATTTATATTAAATTTTAATGTATATTAACTTAGTTTTCCTCTTTCTCCAACACATTGTCTTTACCTACAGGTAATACAAATGCTAAGATGATTCCTGCAATAGCGGCCAGAGCAAGGCCAGATACGCTTACTGTATCTGTAATCGGTATATTATCACAGCCAATTCCTAATACAAAGATAATTGCAGCAATCATAAGGTTTCTGCTATTACCAAAGTTAAGTCTGGAGTTAACCAGAATACGAACGCCAACAGATGAGATCATACCGTACAATACAATACTAATTCCTCCTGTTACTGGTGAAGGAATACTTGTTACAAGACCACCAAACTTTCCTATTATACCTAATACCACGGCAATTACAGCCGCTATACGAATTACAAAAGGATCATAGTTCTTTGTTACTGCAAGCACACCTGTGTTCTCGCTATAGGTAGTATTTGCAGGTCCACCAAGTAAGCCTGCCCATGCAGTTGCTAAACCATCGCCCATAAGTGTCCTATGAACACCAGGGTCTTCCATAAAGTTTTTATTACAAACCGCGCTGTTAGTAGTTATATCTCCAACATGTTCAATTAGAGTAACTAAAGCTATCGGAGCTATAGCAAGTATTGCATCCAGTTCAAAAGAAGGAAGCAGTAGTAACTGTGACGCAATATTCGAATCCATAAAAGAGAAAATCTCCGCGTTTTTAACAGGGGTCAAGTCTACAAGTCCAAGAGGTATACAGACCAAATAACCAACAATAATTGCAAAGAGAATTGGCATCAAATTATACATGCCTTTTGCAAATACAGATATACCTATACAGGTTGCAAGTACAATAACAGTTATTAGCACCGCCTTTAAGCTAAAGACGCTTTCGCCGGCTTCATTAGTTAGATAAAAGGCGCTGTTAATTGCAACACTACTCAACCTTAAGCCTATGACTATTATAATTGGCCCTGTTACGATAGGTGGTAAGAGCTTATTAACCTTTTCGTAACCAACTAGCTTTATTATAATTGCAAAAAGTGCGTATATAAGACCTGCAACAATTAATCCACCCTTTACAGCTGCCAGTTTAGGCATAAAATCCGGATCACCAATTCTAGAATCGCCTATAACTGCAATTATTCCTACCATAAACGCAAAACTAGAACCCAAAAAAACAGGAACCTTCTTTTTTGTTATTAAATGAAATAACAAGGTTCCTGTTCCTGCACAAAATAGTGTAATTGATGTATCTAGCCCTGTCAATGCGGGTACTAATACCGTTGCACCAAACATAGCCAATACATGCTGAAGACCAAGTACGATTTTTCTGTGTAGTGATTTCTCTCCCATATCTTTCTCCTTTGATTAATTTTTGGCTAAATTTATGTAAATTTTTTTAACCTAATCTATAATACAGTATTTATACTAATAAATCAATAGAAAAAATCCAATTATTCTTATAATAGTTATTCTTATAATTATACCGGGGTAGAATCAGAAGATCCTATCCCCGGTATTGTATTATATAAGTTTTACAATTATACGCTTCTAGACTCTTATATGATTTACATAAATATATACTTTAGTATAAATAACAATGCTAATATATACATAACAATACTAATCTTTTTCTCCTTCGCCTTACCTGCAATAAGGTTAATTACTACGTAAGAAATAACACCAAAGGAAATACCTTCAGAAATACTGTAGGTAAATGGCATAGCAATAATACAGATAAATGCAGGTATTGCTTCTGACATATCTTCAAAGTTAATCTTAATGATTGAACTTATCATATAGAAGCCGACAACGATAAGAGCAGGAGCTGTTGCAAATCCCGGAATTGCCAAGAAGATTGGTGATAAAAGTACTGAGAGACCAAATAACACAGCCACAACAAATGATGTAAGTCCAGTTCTTCCACCCTCTGATACTCCGGTAGCGCTTTCTACATAGGTTGTTACAGTAGATGTACCAAGTACTGCTCCTACTGTAGTTCCCACTGCATCAGCCATAAGAGCACCTTTTATTCTAGGTAGCTTTCCATCCTTATCCAACATATTAGATTTGGAAGCAACACCGATTAAGGTTCCAAGCGTATCGAATACATCTACAAATAAGAAAGCAAAAACAACTACAATAAAATCAAGAGAAAACATATTTGAAAAATCCATTTTGAAGGCTACATCAGTAAGTGCGGATAGCTGCAAGCCTCCTGAAAAATCAGGAAGTAAGGAAAAGAACCCAGCAGCTGGATCTACAACATAAAGTCCTGTCAGCTCACATATAATTCCAAGAATCCAAGTTGCTAGAATACCAAGTAAAATACCACCCTTAACCTTTTTAATTAGCAAAATTGCTGTAATAATAACACCAATAATTGCAAGGATAACACTTACATTTTGTGTTAGTGTTACACCATCTCCATGAAAAGAATGGAATTGAACCAATGTAGCAGGATTGCTATCAACAATACCTCCATTTTGCAAACCTATAAAGGCAATAAACAAGCCGATACCACCGGCAACCGCAAGCTTCAAGGTCGCAGGAATCGAGTTAAATATTGCCTCACGAACCTTAGTTAATGATAGCAGAATGAAGACTATACCTTCGACAAATACTGCTGCTAAAGCAACCTTCCATGAATAACCCATTGTCAATACAACTGTATAGGCAAAGTATGCATTTAATCCCATTCCAGGAGCCAAAGCAAACGGATAGTTTGCACAAAAGGCCATTAATAAAGTAGCAATACATGAAGCTATCGCAGTAGCTAAGAATACTCCGTTTGGATTCATTCTAGCCGAACCCTCAAGTCCAAGAATATCATTGAAAGCTGTCATGGTGTTTGGATTTACAGCAAGGATATACGCCATGGTCATAAATGTTGTAAGTCCCGCTAGTACCTCTGTCTTTACATTCGTGTTGTTTTCTTTTAACTTGAAAAATCTCTCTAACATATGCATCCTCCCACGAAACTTAATAAATTCATTGTTTACCACGAAATAATTGTAGCAAATACGACATGAATTTACAAGCATGGTACTTATTAGAATATTTAATCTTATTTATTATGATTCGCTTTCTTCCAGCTTAGCATTTTCCTCGATTACCTTTTGTTGAACATCTGACGGAGCCTGTTCATATCTAGAGAATTCATAGGAATACTCACCGATACCACCAGTCATTGAGCGAAGGTCAGTAGAATATCCATGTAATTCTGATAAAGGAATGTCTGCAACTATTTCTTGCTTACCATGCATAGGATTCATACCTAATACACGACCTCGTCTCTTGTTCAGGTCGCCCATTATATCACCGGTAAATTTATCTGGAGCAACAACCTTCAATGACACGATAGGTTCTAAAAGAACAGGAGCACATTCCATAAAGCCCTGCTTAAATGCAATTACGGTTGCTAATCTAAATGCCATCTCGGATGAGTCTACCGGATGATAAGATCCGTCCATCAAGGTTGCCTTTAAGCCTACTACGGGATAACCGGCTAGAGGGCCCTTTAATACGCTGTCTGCAATACCCTTTTCAACAGCAGGGAAATAGTTCCTAGGAACTGCTCCACCAAATACCTTCTCCTCAAATACATAAGCTGTTTCCAGATCGCCTGAAGGCTCGAAATCAATCGCAACATCACCATACTGACCATGTCCACCGGATTGCTTCTTATGCTTACCACGTACACTTGCCTTCTTACGAATAGTCTCACGATAAGGAACCCTAGGCTGCATTGTTTCTACATCAACCTTATACTTTGATAAGAGCTTGCTTACTGATACATCTATCTGCTGCTCTCCAATACCATAAAGTAGTGTCTGTCTATTCTCTTTATCATTTACAACCTTTAATGTAAGATCCTCATCCATGAGCTTTTGTAAAGCTTGGGATACCTTATCATCATCACCCTTATTCTTAGTCCTATAGCGAACGTAGGTATAGGGTTTAGAAATCTCAATGGGATCATATACAATCGGACTTGCCTTAGTCGAAAGTGTATCACCAGTAGCTGTTTCAGACAGCTTGCCTAGCGCTCCGATATCTCCTGCATGAATCTCAGGAACCTCCATCTGTTCTTTTCCGCGAAGAATATATATCTTATTTGTCTTCTCTTCAATATCTTTATTCGCATTGTAGAGAGGGGTATCGCTCTTCATTACACCGGAGCATACCTTAAATAATGAAAACTTGCCTATAAAAGGATCGGCAATAGTCTTAAACACTCTTGCTGAAAATGGCTTCTTAGAATCATAATTAGCCTCAAATGCTGCATCAGTATTAGCATTTTTACCGATAATAGTTCTCTTTGTAGGATCAGGGAAATATTTATCAATCGCTTGCATAAGCATTGTGGTTCCCTGTGCATTTAGTCCTGAACCCATTAGAACAGGTACAACAGAACCATCTATAACATTAGTTCGAAGTGCTTGTGAAATTTCTTCTGGTGTAAATTCTTCACCGCTAAAATACTTATCCATTAATTCTTCATTGGTTTCAGCTACTGCCTCCAGTAAAATTTCTCTGAACTTCGAAAGATTTTCCATAACATAGTCAGGAATTTCACATTCCTCGTAGTTGCTACCTGTTGTAAATCTTCTTCCTGCCATCTTTACAACATTCACGAAGCCAACAAATTTCTCATTCTCTCTGATGGGTACATGGAAGGGAGCTACTTTCTTACCGTAAAGCTCGCTTAACTGCTCCACACATTCTCTAAAGCTAGCGTTATCAAGATCCATGTCAGTTACAAAGAATATTCTAGGCAAATTATGTTTCTCACAAAATTCCCATGCTTTTTGCGCGCCTACTTCTACACCTGATTTAGCAGACACAACAATAACAGCCGCATCTGCGGCAGCCAATGCTTCCTCGACTTCTCCGACGAAGTCAAAATATCCGGGGGTGTCCAAAAAGTTAATCTTTACGTCATTAAATTCAATCGGTACTACGGTTGTGCTTATGGAGAATAACCTTTTCTGTTCTTCCTTATCGTAATCACTGATTGTATTTCCTTCTTCAACCTTACCTTGACGCTTAGTAATTCCAGTTGAGTACGCCATGGCTTCGACCAGAGTGGTCTTGCCACAGCTTCCGTGGCCTAACAAAACAACATTGCGGATCTTTTCCGAAGTATAAACCTTCATACCATTTTCCTCCATTACATTATTAGTAAGTAGTAGAGTAATAAACATGTCTCAGT
>JAAYJU010000018.1 GCA_012522735.1 Clostridiales bacterium
ATTCTAAGGATAATAGTTGCAATCTTTGGGCATAAATATTACAATAAGAAGTAATAAGGGGACGTTCGTATCCGCACAGACGTCCCTTTTTATTAGATACGACGCTAAGAGAAAGTCACTTAACAAGAAGGAGATATTGATGAACAAAAAAAGTGTATTGGGACTTCTCCTATTCTCATGTGTGGTGATAGCAGGTATGTTCCTTGGAACCATGCTTATGATAGGGAAGCAGCCGGATCCGGATTATAACCAAAATCAACAAGAAATCAGTCAGAATGCTAGCGATGATGATAGCGAATTACAAGCTGATGAAGGGGAGGTTGGTTCACCGAAGCAATCCCTAGATGCTAATAGAGAGGATGAATGGCTGTATACGGATGCATCTGATAATATTACAGAGGATGCTGATGATGAGACCTTGAATAATGAACCTACAGAATCCCCTGATACTGTCGAGGTGACACCTACACCTAGCACAGAACCCCAGCAGGATGTCTCAAATGAAGAGGAGCCTAATCCATCTGATAGTGAGGAAAGTCCAAGCGATAATGAAGAGGGCGCGAGCCAGGATAGTACTGACGCTGGCGATACCGCTAACACAGAGGATGGGGAAAATTCAGATTCGACAGATACCATAGGAGGAAATGTTGTAGATTTACCTGACATGCAGTTAATTAATAACAGCAATCAGGTGGATTACATGCAACACATTCCCGACATGGTTTATAATAGTAAGATAGAGGTTGCTCTAGATATAATAAATCCAGTATTGGATGTGAAAGCCAAATCTGCCATATTATTTGATGCAAAGACTGGAGAGGTATTATATTATAAAGACCCGGTAACACCGGTATTCCCTGCAAGTACGGCAAAGCTTCTATCTGCACTGGTGGCACTTGACTGGTGTATGGAGGAGGAAGAGGTAATCGCAGGAGATGAACTGGGATTGGTAGCTTCAGATTCCACTCTGGCTCGGATTAGAAAAGGCCAGGTTCTTACAGTAAGAAATCTTTTGGAGGGTATGCTTGTTCCTTCTGGAAATGATGCTGCTTATGTTATAGCAGCTTATGTGGGTAGAAAATCCCTAAAGAATGAAAATGCCAGCCTTAAGGAAGCAATACCTGAGTTCATCAAATTAATGAATAATAAAGCTAAAAGTCTTGGGGCAGTTAATTCTAGCTTCAAGACACCCGATGGATATGATGCAATCGGTCAGTATACTACAGCATATGATATGGGCATGATTGGTTTAGCGTCAGCGGATAATGAAACTATTCTTGATATTTCTAATAAAAGTAGTGCTAGGAATGTATTTGTAGATGGCTCCGATGTAACATGGAGCAATACAAATTCCCTGATAGTTAAGGAAAGCGGTAGGTACTATCCATACTGTCTCGGACTAAAGACAGGAACAAGTACCATGGCGGGAAGATGTCTTATATCCGTAGCAAAAAAGGATGATAGAATGGTAGTTAGCGTGGTTATGAATTCTGACGCTGTAGGAAGATGGGAGGATTCTACCACACTACTTAAATATGGTTTAGGTAATTAATAGATTTAAAGGGGGATAAGATGGGAGATAACATGGAATATAAAGAGGAAGACAATATGTTAGAGCAAAATGACCTTGATCAGAATGAGCTTGATCAAAACAAGTTTGAACAGGATGAAGATATAAATGAAGATACTGTTATAGCTATGTCTGGAAAAAGCATTTTAGTGAAATGTGGTTTATATCTGTCCTTTATGTCATTAGCTATATTTGCAGCTCAATTTATAATCTCATTTATAGTCGCTTCATTATTTCCTGACGCTGACGAAACTGGTTGGTTTAATGTAGTCTTGACTCTAATTACTGTAGTCGGAGTCGGTTTACCGATATTTGCTAGGCTGATGAAGGGGATACCGGATTCCGAGATAGGAGAAAAGAAAAACATCTCAATTATAAAATTTATAGGATATTTTATTATATGTGTCGCAACGGCATACATCTCTAATATTGTAGGCTTATTCATAAGTGCTATAATTGAGCTAATAAAGGGAATAGAGATGATAAATCCTTTAGAGGAATTTATATTTGGCAGTAATATGATTATATTTGCATTATATGCCGTTATAATTGCGCCGATTGTGGAGGAATTGGTATTTAGAAAGATTCTACTTGATAAGCTTCGTAGATTCGGTGATCTACCGGCGATATTAATAACAGGCTTTGCATTTGGAATATTCCACTTCAATTTAGCACAGTTCTTCTATGCGACAGTGCTTGGAATATTATTTGCATATATCACTATAAGAACAAATAGGATTATATATTCAATAGTGCTACATATGATGATGAATTTTACGGGGACGGCATTTGTCCCATTACTCACTAAGGATCAAAACCTTTTAGGTATGGGTATAATGATGATTTGGTTTTATGGAGCAATGACTCTTGGATCCATACTGCTTATTGTAAGCCTTCGAAAAATTAAGCTTATTAAGCCAATAACACCACTGGTTAGAAAGAGGGATTATATACTAAATCCCGGAGCTTTACTTTTTATTGCAATAGGAATAGGTATGATTATAATAAACATAGCAATGGCGTAAATACGGCAAATATTACTTGATGATTAGCTTTTATGTGAAAGGAGATTTATTATGAATAATTTTAAATTTTATAGCCCGACATATTTTGTGTTTGGTAAGGGTAGCGAGAATGAGGCTGGAAAATATGTAAAGAGATTTGGTGGAAGCAAGGTACTTATTCATTATGGAGGAGGCTCGGTCGTAAGATCAGGTCTTCTTGATAGAGTTAAGGCATCCTTAAAGCTTGAAGGAATTGATTTCGTGGAGCTTGGTGGTGTTATGCCAAATCCAAGAAGCGGACTTGTATATGAAGGAATAGAGCTATGCCGAAAGGAAGCTGTGGACTTTATATTAGCCGTAGGAGGCGGAAGCTCAATTGATTCTGCTAAGGCGATTGCTGCGGGAGTAGTCTATGACGGAGACTTCTGGGATTTCTATGAAGGGAAAGCGATTGAGAAAGCACTCCCTGTTGGAACTGTTCTTACTATAGCTGCAGCAGGCAGCGAGGGATCCGGTGACTCGGTTATCACTAAGGAAGAGGGTATGCTAAAGCGTGGAGCAGGCGGAGAGGCTCTTAGACCTGTATTTTCAATCCTTAATCCTGAGCTGACCCAGACATTACCTGCCTATCAGACAGCATGCGGGGCAACAGATATTATGGCCCATGTATTCGAGAGGTATTTTACCAATACTAAGGAGGTTGAGATTACAGACCGTCTATGCGAGGCTGTTCTTCTTACCATGGTTAAGGAGGTACCCAGAGTAATAGAGGATCCTAATAACTATGATGCTAGAGCTAATATTATGTGGGCGGGTATGGTCGCGCACAATAATCTGGTCGGCGTAGGAAGAGACCAGGATTGGTCCAGTCATGGAATAGAGCATGAGCTATCAGCACTTTATGATGTGGCTCACGGAGCAGGTCTTGCTGTTATATTCCCGGCATGGATGACATTTGTTATGAAGCAGGACATTAACCGTTTTGCACAGATAGCCGTAAGAGTATGGGGCTGTGAGATGAATTTCGCTAATCCCGAGGAGACGGCAAAGGAAGGAATCGAAAGGTTAAAGAAGTTCCTAACATCTATAGGAATGCCCATATCCTTTAAGGAGCTTGGAGCCAGGGAAGAGGATATACCTTTGATGGTAGAAAAGCTAGGTCTTGGTGAAAAGGGTACTATGGGAAGCTTTGTAGCTTTGACCGCTAAGGATGTTGAACAGATCTATCGTCTAGCACTATAAGATAAGAACTAATTATTAGAAGACATAACATGTCTTCATAAATTGAAGGAAGTAATTAATATGACTGAGCTTTTAGTTAAACTATATGTAAAGAATAAGGATAATATACAGGATCAAGCTGTACGCACCTCATATGGAATATTGTCAAGTATTGTAGGTATTATTTGCAATGTTATTTTATTTGCAGTAAAGTTAATCGTAGGAATAATCATAAATAGTGTGTCTGTTATGGCAGATGCATTTAATAATCTATCGGATGCGGCTTCCTCTATTATAAGCTTTATCGGTGTAAAGCTTGCAGGACGTCCCGCTGATAAGGAGCATCCATTTGGACATGGAAGACTTGAATATATAGCCGCACTTGTTGTCTCTTTCTTAATACTGCAGGTGGGATTATCATTATTTAAGAGCTCATTTTCAAAGGTGCTTAATCCTGAAGAGGTGATATTCAATCCGATCCTTATAGGCGTACTGGTTCTATCAATATTTGTTAAGGTATGGTTGATGTTCTTTAACAGAAAGCTCGGTAAGAGAATAAAATCTACAGTTATGCTGGCTACGGCAGCCGATTCTCTGGGTGATGTATTAGTCACCTCGGCTACAGTTATATCCGCAATAATCGCAGGCCTAACAGGCTGGCAAATCGACGGATATATGGGACTTGTAGTATCAATATTCGTAATGCTATCAGGAATAGGTATAGCCAAGGATACACTTGAGCCCCTGCTTGGACAGGCTGTAGATAGAGAAGCATATAAAAATATAACCAAATTTGTAGAGAGCTATCCCGGAATAGTGGGTACTCATGACCTTATAATCCATAACTATGGCCCCTCTCACCGTATGGCGACAATTCATGTGGAGGTACCTAATGGCATAGACTTTGAGAAAGCCCATGAGACCATAGATAATATAGAGAGAGACATACAGGAGAAGATGGACATATTCTTAGTAATCCATATGGACCCGGTAGAAATGAATGATGTCATGGTTATAGAAAAACGTGATTTGGTAACTAATATAATCAAAGGACTGGATGAGAATGCATCCATCCATGATTTCAGACTAGTACACGGAGAATACCAGATCAATCTGATATTTGATCTGGTGGTTCCCTTCTCATATAGTAAGAAGGAGGAGCAAAGGCTTCAAGCAAAGGTGATGGAGGAATTAAGAAAGTGCGATTCCAGAATAAACTGTGTGATTACACTGGAGAATAGCTATATAGCTGAGGAATAAAGTAGGTATACTAAGATATAGCTACATGGTGGTCATGGGTATCGAAGGACAGACCTATACGGGTCGAACAATGGGTCGAAATTATGTAAATTTGGGCTTGAATTCTGATTAGCTATGAGTTATAATATCATTCGTGGCTCCTATATAAGAGCCACGAAAAAATTAATAGTGGGCTATCGCCAAACGGTAAGGCACTGGACTCTGACTCCAGCATCTCTAGGTTCGAATCCTAGTAGCCCAGTTGTAAAGAAAAATGCGTTTCCTAGAAACGCATTTTTTCTTTGTTTACAACTGGGCTTGCCCAGCTTCAAAACAAAAATGAGGTCGTGAGACCTCATTTTTTATTGTCCTAGATTGGGCTTTTCCAGCTTGTAAAGAAGCTAGGGTGTGTATATTGCTTTTTGACAATATCCCTTAAACATTGCTATAATATAAACTATTGACTATAATAAAATTATATTACTATATAATATTATTATAAAAAAATGTAAGGGGTGTCGTACTAATATGAATAAAAATAAACTAAGGTTAAAAGTATGAGACTGAATATTTTGAGGAAACAAAGTGGAAAAGTGCTCAATAATGATCTTAAAAATAGTTTTTGAATTTTTATAAAGGGGGTACTCATGAAAGAGAATGAGTGGACTGCAAATATAAAAGAATTCCTTCAACTATGTAATATAGGTGAGAACATATATCTTGATACACTGATAAAGGTTCCTTATGCTCAAGAAATACTTTCGTATAATAGAAATTTCGACGAAAGTAATGAGGACATGATGAAATTTGAAACGGATTTATTAATATATGAGAAGGAAGATGAAATTATCAAACCACGGGTAATTATTGAGGCAAAGATAGATGGTATTACAACCCATGATGCGATTACATATAGTTACAAGGCTCAAAGTCATAAGAATGTTACGCCATACATTAGATATGGAATAATGTTGGGAAACCGTAAGCATTATCCATTACCAGGTAGATTATTTAGACACGGCACGAATTTTGATTTTATGATTAGTTTTATTGGTTATGAACTAAATGAATATGAGAAATCTGCTTTTATTAACCTATTAAAAAAAGAAATAACATATTCTAGAAATATAGAAGAAATGTTATATGAAAGTCGTTCAAAGGGTAGAAAAAGATACTTTTTATTACAAAAAGAACTTAATCTTGAGGAAATGATTGACCCTTTTAGATAATTCTAAAAAGAGGTAAAAACAGATGGAGTCATTATTTTCTAAATTATTTATTCGTTAAGTAATGTTGCCGATATTAAAGAGAAATATCCTGAGCTGAAATGGAAAGTAAAAAAAAAGATATACATTGGAGGAAATGATGATTCAGACAGAAAAATTTTATGTATTTTTAGATAATTCCACATCACCCTTTTACGTGGTTAAGAATAGTAGTGAGATACTTGACAGAGCAGGCTTTAGGCATTTATCCTTTGAGGAACCCTGGAGTTTACAAAAGGGTGGTTCCTACTATATAAAATTATACGATACAGCTTTGTTCGCCTTTACGGTAGGTAAATCGGTTAGTGAGGATATGATCCTGCGGATTGCCGCTGCTCATACGGATTTTCCATCCTTTCGAATTAAACCAAATCCAGAGATGAAAGAAAAGGGCTACATAAGACTGAATACGGAAAGCTATGGAGGAATGGTCCTATCCAGTTGGTTTGACCGGCCTTTATCGATTTCCGGAAAGGTATCATTAAGAAGTGAACAGCTTTTTAAACCAAAGGAAGTATTGATAGATATTAAGAAGCCTTTGATGGTTATACCTAATCTGGCAATCCATCTCAACCGGGAAGTGAATAAGGGCGTGGAAATAAACAAGCAGAAGGATGTACTTCCTATCCTGGGTATGGCAGATGAAGATATACATAATTACTTTAAAAATCATTTAGCCAAGCATTTGGATGTTTCAGCTGAAGATATTCTAGATTATGATTTGTTTATCTACAATCTGGATAAAGCTTGTACGGTTGGTGTTAGGGATGAATTTATCTGTGCACCGAGGCTTGATGACCTGTCTTCTGTGTATGCCCTGCTTCAAGGGATTATCAGCCAGGTAAATGATAAAGATATCCATATGATTTGCCTATTTGATAATGAGGAGATTGGAAATCGTACAAAGCAGGGAAGTGCATCATTATTTACCACGATGCTGCTTGAAAAGATATTCCAATCCTTAGGAAAAAACCGGATGGAGTTATTTGAAGTGCTCCATAGAAGCTTTATTCTATCCGTCGACGTAGCGCAGGCTTATCATCCGAATTATGGAGCAAAATTTGATCCAACGAATACAGCAGAGTTAAATAAAGGGATTGCTATTAAGATAGATACAGCACAGCGATACGCATATGATTCCGGAGCAGTTGCAATTCTTCAGCAGTTATGTGAGGATAACAACATTCCTTACCAGAAGTTTGTCAACCGATCAGATGCAACTGCCGGTGGCACGATGGGACCGGTTATATCGACACAGCTGCCAGCCAGGGCTTTGGATATTGGAGTACCTCTTCTTGCTATGCATTCTGCAATGGAAACAATGGGAGCAAAGGATTTAGATAGTATAATCCGATTGATGGAAGCCTTCTTTTCTGCTGAACGATAATTACACCCGATTTCTAGTAATTACTTATAAATAACGTGCTACTTAAAAATAAAAAGAGGTATACAGGTATATGATATGCCTGTGCACCTCTTTA
>JAAYJU010000122.1 GCA_012522735.1 Clostridiales bacterium
ATGCATAGAATATAGATGGGGGATTTGGGCGCATGATTAATATACATGAAGTCATCGAAACAAATAAGATGATTGAACAGGAAAATCTGGATGTAAGGACCATAACTCTTGGTATCAGCCTGCTCGACCTCGCCGGACCTGATCTATCAGAGGTTAACCAAAAGATATATAATAAGATAACAGAGATAGCAAAGAATCTTGTAGCCACAGGCAATAGGATACAAAGAGAATTCGGGATTCCCATAGTGAATAAAAGAATTTCTGTTACACCAATTTCTCTTATTGGTGCCGCTTGCTGTAAGACTATAGATGATTATGTGACCATCGCTATGACTTTAGACAAAGCAGCCCACGATGTTGGAGTGAATTTTATCGGTGGTTACTCAGCTCTTGTGACTAAGGCTATGACTGCCTCGGATGAGCTTCTCATAAGATCCATACCAAAAGCCCTGCAGGCTACTGAAAGAGTCTGTAGCTCTGTTAATGTGGGCTCTACAAAGACAGGTATTGATATGAATGCCGTCAAGCTTATTGGAGAGATAATTTTGGAGACAGCAGAGTATACAAAGGAGCAGGATTCTATCGGATGTGCCAAATTAGTTGTCTTCTGCAATGCCCCTGATGATAATCCCTTTATGGCAGGTGCCTTCCACGGTATTACCGAGGGTGATGCGGTAATTAATGTAGGGGTAAGCGGTCCAGGAGTTGTTAAGAGAGCGATTGAGACTGTCAGGGGAGAAGACTTTGAGACTCTATGTGAAACCATAAAAAGGACAGCATTTAAAATAACAAGGGTAGGCCAGTTAGTTGCCATGGAGGCTTCTAAAATTCTTGGCATACCCTTTGGAATAGTAGATCTTAGTTTGGCACCTACGCCGGCAGTGGGAGATAGTGTGGCAGAAATTCTTGAGGAAATCGGTCTTGAATATGCTGGGGCACCGGGAACGACAGCTGCTCTTGCTCTCTTAAATGACCAGGTTAAAAAGGGAGGAGTTATGGCTTCCTCCTATGTGGGAGGCTTAAGCGGAGCCTTTATACCCGTAAGTGAGGATCAAGGAATGATAAATGCTGTGGAGGCAGGTGCATTAACCCTTGAAAAGCTAGAGGCAATGACCTGTGTATGCTCAGTCGGGCTCGATATGATTGCCATACCCGGGGATACTAAGGCGACCACCATCTCAGGAATTATAGCCGATGAGATGGCTATAGGTATGATTAACCAAAAGACAACAGCGGTAAGGATTATTCCTGTGATAGGAAAAACTATTGGAGACAGAGTGGAATTTGGCGGATTATTAGGCCATGCACCAGTTATGAAGGTTAATGAGTTTTCCTGTGATGACTTCATAAACCGTGGAGGAAGAATTCCAGCACCGATTCATAGCTTTAAGAACTAATGATATAGATAAGTTATTAATATAATTCGTATATGGAAAGGCATGGTGCATAATGGACAAACAATTAGAGCAAATGGATTACAAAGGAATATTTAAGTACTTCAGTGAGATATCAAAGATACCCAGAGGATCGGGAAACGAAGTAGAAATTAGTGAATATCTGGTAAGCTTTGCAAAATCGAGGGGATTAGTGTATAATAAGGATGAAGCAAACAACGTGATTATTATCAAAGAGGCTACCCCTGGCTATGAGAATGAGCCTGCCATTATGCTACAAGGACATATGGATATGGTCTGCGAAAAGCGTAAGGAGGGCACTCATGACTTTCTTAAGGATGGTATAAAGCTTCTGGTGGATGGTGATTATCTTCATGCAGACGGTACAACTTTAGGAGCAGATAATGGGATAGCGGTAGCCTATATGCTAGCTCTTTTATCAGATAAGGATTTAAAGCATCCAAGGATTGAGACTGTATTTACATCGGATGAAGAGGTGGGGATGAACGGTGCAAAGGCACTTGATTTATCTTCACTAAAGTCGCAGTACTTGATAAATTTAGACTCAGGGGAAGAGGGTTATCTTCTGGCAAGCTGTGCCGGTGGCTTAACCGGAACCTGTACATTGCCTTTGAAGCGTGAGACAGAAGAGGGCAAGGCGATAAAAATCAGCATAGGAGGCTTAAAGGGTGGACATTCCGGTACGGATATGATTAATAACCGTACAAATGCCAATAAGCTTTTAGCACGCCTCCTGTTTGATCTTAGAGAAGAAGTGCCTTTTAGTGTCCTTCATATGGAAGGAGGCTATAAGGATAATGTTATACCTCGTGAGGCTTTTGCCAAGCTACTAATCTCATCTGGGGATTTTAAACAGACGAGTGATAGTATTCAGGCAATCATGGAAGTCTATAAAAAGGAATTAGCGAGAAGTGAGCCGGATCTAGAGTATTCACTTGAGGATTTGGGGGACGGTGAGTATAATCCGCTTCATCCCATATCCTTTGAAAAGTTATTATTTTTATTGATACAGATACCTTATGGTGTTCAGGTAATGAGCTCAGATATTGAAGGGCTTGTAGAAAGCTCTTTAAACTTGGGTATCTTTCGTTTGGAAGAGGAAGAGGCAGTAATATGCAATTCGGTAAGAAGCTCCAAGAGTAGCTATAAGCAATATATTAGCAAGAGATTGGAATATCTGGTCGAATTTCTCGGGGGAGAGTATATTGTACGTTCGCAGTATCCGGCTTGGGAGTTTAAAAAGGAATCAAAGCTAAGGGATCATCTTCAGAAGCATTATAAGGAGATGTATGGCAAGGAAATGAAGGTTGAGGCTATTCATGCCGGTTTAGAATGCGGGTTTATCTCAGAAAAAATGCCGGGTCTTGATATTGTTTCCATTGGCCCTGATATGTCCCGTATTCATACTATTGATGAAAGAGTAAGTATATCATCAACGATTAGGGTTTATCAATTCCTAGAACGTATTTTAAGTGAGAAAATCGCAGATTTTCGCGTGTCACCCGCGTAGAGTTCAGACTAATTGGTAGGAGATGGAAGTATGTCAAAGAGCAATACGCATGATGATTTTGACTTTGGAAATGATCCGGAGTTTCAAACAAATTTTTATAAGAATATTGATAGGGTATTAAGTGGCGAACCTACCGAAGATAAGAAAGCGGAAGAAAAATCAGAATTGGATGTAGAAACAAAAGCGAAAGCTATAGATTATGAAGCAGTAGCAGAGGAATCCCAGGCTTCTGATGACGAGGCTGACACAGCAGAGGAAACCATGGCTTCGGATGATGAGGCTGCCGCTGCCATAGAACAATTAGATTCAACTGAGGGTATTGACGATACTTTATTTGATATCAATAATTCCTTGGCAAAGCAAATCGGTGAGGAATTAGAGAATCTTGAGGCAGGAGCTTTAAGGGATAAGAAAAAATCTAGAATGATGAAAATCCAGATAGGTGTAATTATCGGATTGGTATCATTATTAAGCATAGCCTTATTCCTTGGCTTTACCAAGCCCGGGAATCAGTTACTCTTAAAGATGTGCCTTAATTTAGGCGGTAAGATTTGGGATGCATGGACACAGGATTTTACAGATGAACCAGATCTAATTATTGACGAGGATTATCTTGATGATGAGGATCTAGCATCCGATGCAGAAGAGATAGATCCGGACACTATTATTTGGCCTGAGCATTCCGGCTTTGGAAGAAGAGAAGAGGACGTATATAATATATTACTCTTGGGTGAAGAGGCAATCGATTCAGGTACCGCAAGAGGAAGAACTGATTTAATAATTATCGCTACACTTAACAAGAACAATAAATCGATTAAATTAACATCTCTTATGAGGGATACCCTTGTTCAAATTCCCGGATATAAGGAGAATAAACTTAACTCGGCATATGAAAAAGGAGATGTGGATCTTCTATATAAAACCATATCCCTTAACTTCAATATCCACTTAGATGGTGCTGTCTTAGTTAATTTTGAAAGCTTTGAAGATATAATTGATTACATGGGCGGTATTGAGCTTACTTTGACATCCTCAGAGGCAAGATATTTAAGAAACACTAATTATATCTCAAATAAGGCCTATAGAACAGTTGTTGAGGGTAAGCAGCTTATGAATGGCAACCAGGTATTAGGCTATGCCCGTATTCGTAAAAGAGCCGCCATTACAGGTGAAAATAATGATTACGGCAGAACGGATCGACACAGAATTATCTTAAATGCTATTTTTGATAAATACAAAAACAAGGGCGAGCTTGAGCTTGCTACAACAATGGTTAAAATACTACCAATAGTTAAAACCGATATAGACAGGAAGACATTCGAAAAGCTTTTAAAGACATTTATTGAAATGAGAACTATGGAAATTGATCAGCTTAGAATTCCTGCTGATGGTACCTTTACAGACAATGTTAAGGTAAGGGGAATGGATGTCTTAATTCCCGATTTAGGTAAGAATGTTAGCATATTACATGAATTTATTTTTGGTAATTAAGAGTAAGTTATAATAATGATTATGAAATATAAGTTTGTATATCATATTATGTATGAAGTAGATGCATGACATAGCCTGTCCTTGGTTTTGTCATGCATTTTCATGGTGCGAGTGCTAAGGTCTAGTAATATAGCTATAGAATTTCTCATATACTTATTAGTCATTAAGATGATGGCTCTTCAAAGGATTAGAGGAATGGTAGGATTTGTTATGAGAAAATATCAGCTTAGGATGCCAGTGGTATGCTGTATAATTTTGTTGTCGGTATCTGTTGCAATAACAGGAAAATGTCTAAAACTTCTTAACAGCGAGCTTATAATAAGAGATGTCATCTCAAAGGGCATAAATTATAATGAGTTTCGCAATATTAGAATTGAGAAAAGCAAGCTTGACGAAATAAGGGAAAATGCCCATAGTATATTAGAGTCTGGTCAGAATTTTGACGGACATCCCTATATAAATGTAAGTGGATATTTGACGTTTTCTATGATGCTATCAGATTATGATTTACTGGATGGGACGGTTCCTGACCAAGAGATATTTCTTCGAGGAATTGGAAGAGTATCAAGAACCAAAGCCTTTCAGGAGTTATATAGCTATTATAAGTGTATATTCTCTGATATAATATATTTTCCTGTTCCCTTGATGAGTATGGGAGCAGAAAGGATATCCTATGTTGATAGCTGGTACGCCCCCAGAAGCTATGGTGGAAATCGTAGCCATGAGGGTACGGATCTAATAGCAAGCAATAATACCCGTGGATATTTTCCTATCATAAGTATTACCGACGGAATTGTGGAGAACATTGGATGGTTAGAAAAAGGAGGATATCGAATCGGTATTCGTTCCACATCAGGGGGTTATTTCTACTATGCCCATATGGATACCTATGCTCCTGAGCTTCAGTCCGGGGATTTTGTGATTGCAGGTCAGCTTCTTGGATTTATGGGTGATACAGGCTATGGACCCGAGGGCACTATGGGACAATTTGATGTGCATCTTCATCTGGGAATCTATGTACTCGCGGATGACTTGGAAATGAGTGTTAACCCCTATTGGATTTTAAAAATTCTGGAGTATAAGAGAACCGAGCTACTCCATTAGAAGACACGATTAGAAGATAAATTAAAAATTTATGGTCTTCTAAAGTGATATATAGTATAATAATTGCTATTGATGTGTTATTCTATATATAGTCTATATATTTATATTAAGATAATATATAAATATAAAGATAAAAAACAAGATATTATAAAGGATGTTTACTAAATGGAAGTATATTTGGACAATTCGGCAACAACCAAGATAACCGATGATG
>JAAYJU010000123.1 GCA_012522735.1 Clostridiales bacterium
AGGATCTTCATCAGCAAATCTGACTTAGCCATCTTGCTGTGCCATCTGACTGTAAATAGCATACTTTTCCTTGGCCTGCTTTTCAGCTTGCTCAAATAAGATCTCCGCCATATCAGGAAATGATTTTGCTAAGGAGCTATAACGTACCTGACCCATAATGAAATCATGAAAGCTTTCTTTAGGCTCCTTTGAATCTAAAATAAAGGGATTCTTGCCTTCCTGCTTAAGCAATGGATTGTATCTATAAAGATGCCAATATCCAGCTGCTACAGCCTTTTTTATATTTTCCATGCTACGGCCCATTCCTTCCTTAAGCCCGTGATTTATACAGGGTGAATAGCATATTATAAGGGATGGACCTTTATAGGATTCTGCTTCTCTAAGTGCTTTGATTAGCTGGTTATTGTCAGCATGAATACCCACTTGAGCAACATAGACATTTCCATAGGTCATCATCATCCTTCCCAGATCCTTCTTGCCCTGCTTCTTACCGGATGCAGCAAATTTGGCAATTGCCGCCGTCGGTGTAGCCTTTGACGCTTGACCTCCAGTATTTGAATATACTTCGGTGTCAAATACAAGCACATTTACATCTTCACCAGAGGCAAGAACATGGTCCAGCCCACCATAGCCAATATCGTAAGCCCAGCCGTCACCACCTACAAGCCATATCGATCTTTTAGTCAGATAGTCCCTATTCTCTTTTATATCATTAACAAGCTGAATAATCTCTATATTAGTTGACGTGAAGTTCTCAAGAGCATTCTCTACCTTCCTACCAGCTTCAGCCGATAGCTGCCCATCCTCTTTATAATGGAGCCAATCATGAAGTGCTTCTTTTATTCTCTCTTCTACATTCATATCATTTAACTTTCTCATAGTCTCTTCAAGCTTACTTCGTATTTGTTTTACCCCAAGATACATACCAAAGCCATATTCGGCATTATCCTCAAATAGTGAATTAGCCCAGGACGGACCCTTACCCTCATGATTTGTAGTATAAGCCATGCTTGGTGCTGAAGAACCCCATATAGACGAGCAACCAGTGGCATTGGCAATCATCATCCTCTCACCAAATAGCTGTGTCACTAGCTTTATATAAGGTGTCTCACCACATCCAGCACATGCTCCGGAAAACTCAATTAGTGGCTTTTTAAACTGACTGTCTTTAAATGACTGACCATAGGCCAGATTCTCCTTAAATCGCACCTGCCTAGATGCATATTCCCAGTTCGGTACTTCATTCTCAAGCTGGGTCTCTATAGGCTTCATTATTAAAGCCTTGCCCTTAGCCGGACATACATCTGCACAGTTACCACATCCGGTACAATCCATAGGACTTATCTGAATCTTATAATGTAATCCTTCATAGGCTCTCCCTTTAGCTTCCAATGTAGCAAATGCTTCTGGAGCATTTTTAACCTCGTCTGCATCTAAAAGAAATGGTCTTATAACAGCATGGGGACATACATAGGAACACTGATTACATTGAATGCAGCGCTCATCTATCCATTCAGGCACATTAACTGCAATACCTCGCTTTTCATATGCTGTTGTACCTGAGGGGAATGTACCATCCTCTATCCCTGAAAATGCACTGACAGGAAGCTCTCCTCCTTTAAGTTTTGACATGGGACGCATTATATTTCTAATGAATTCTGTTTCCTTAATTTTCTTTTCATCCTTATCGCTACTATCTATCCAGCTTTCAGGTATCTTAATTTCATGAATGGATTGAATTCCCTTGTCTACGGCTTCATGGTTCATAGCTACTATTTTTTCACCCTTTTTACCGTACATTTTACTTATAACATCCTTTAGCTCCTTAATATATACATCCTCAGGAAGCAGCTTTGTCAGCTTAAAGAATGCACCCTGCATAACCATATTAATTCTATTACCAAGGCCTATCTCATCGGCTATTTTTATAGCATTCACAGTATAGAAACGGGCATTCTTCTTTGCAAGCATTTGCTTCATCTTAGCAGGAAGATAATCCTCTAGCTCATTTTCATCCCACAGCGTATTAAGAACAAATATACCATTAGGCTTTAAGCTTTCCACCAAATCATATTTATTCACATAAGAAGGATTGTGACATGCTACATAATCTGCGCTATTAACCAGATAGGTTGACCGTATAGGTTTACTGGAGAAACGTAAATGGGATACGGTAATACCTCCTGATTTCTTAGAATCGTAGTCAAAATAAGCTTGAACATTCATATCGGAATGATCAC
>JAAYJU010000124.1 GCA_012522735.1 Clostridiales bacterium
CAGGATATGAGGTAGTGGATTTTAAAGAACTTGCCGATGTATATGTAGTGAATACCTGTACGGTTACAAACATTGCAGATAGAAAATCACGTCAAATGCTTCATCAAGCAAAAAAAAGAAACCCGGATGCAATAATTATTGCAGTCGGTTGCTATGTACAGGCTGCAGAGGAGGCCTTGCTTAAGGACAGCAGTGTAGATTTGGTAGTAGGTAATAACAGAAAATCAGAAATTGTAAAGCTTGTAGAAAGCTACAAAATAAAAAAAGATATTAATACTAATATGGTAATAGATATAGGAGCTGAAAAGGATTTCGAGGAGCTGTCTATTGTATCAACTATGGAAAAGACTAGGGCCTTTATTAAGATACAGGATGGATGTAATAGGTTTTGTTCATATTGCATAATTCCCTATGTCAGAGGCAGAGTTAGAAGCAGGAATGAAGATGAGATTCTCGATGAGATTTCTAAACTATCTAATGCAGGCTATAAGGAAATAGTATTGACAGGAATCCATATATCATCCTATGGTACTGATAGACTTGATAAAGCAGAGGACGTCTATAAGCTTTTGCCCTTGGCTTCATTAATTAAAGCAATTGGGGAAATAACCGGTATTGAGAGAATAAGACTTGGTTCCCTGGAGCCGAGAATTATAACAGAGGAATTTGTTAAAGAGATTGCCGCTATAAAGCAGTTTTGTCCACATTTTCATTTATCCTTACAAAGTGGTAGCGATACTGTACTTAAGCGCATGAACCGCAAATACACCTCCTCGGAATATGTAGAGAAGGTTAGACTGCTTAGAGAATACTTTGAGAATCCAGCCTTTACAACAGATGTGATAGTTGGTTTCCCTGGAGAAAGCGATAAAGAATTTGAGGAAACACTTGAGTTTGTACAAGGAATAGGTTTTTCGGCTATTCATGTATTTAAGTATTCGAAGAGAGCGGGTACCAAGGCTGCTGTGATGGAGGATCAAGTTCCTGAGGAGATAAAGAATCAGAGAAGCAATGTGTTAGCCTCTGTGGCAAAGAAGATGTCAGAGGATTATATGTCAGACTTTATGGGAAGAATAGAGAAAATATTAATTGAAGAGGAAGTAAGTATTGAAGGAAAATCATATCTGATAGGTCATAATGAGAGATATCTTAAGCTTGCGATCATGGCCGAAGACGATATTAATCAGATTAATAATATTGTGGCGGTAATGATAGAAAAGGTCTTAAGTGATGATATATTACTCTGTAAAAAAATAATGTAATTGAATTTTTAACATATATATATTAATATAGTAAGTAATAAGGTAGTTTTAGTTATGATGATCGGTAACCCTAATGGGGAAGGAAGTGAAGTGATTCAATGCGAAAGGTTAATAACACACAGTATTTTAAAGTACAGAAGGAAACTGAAGCAGTTGTATCCGATGTAATTCATCAAGTATATGCAGCATTAACGGAAAAAGGCTATAATCCGGTAAATCAGATTGTCGGATATGTAATGTCGGGAGATCCGACATACATAACAAGTCATAAAGGAGCCAGAAGCCTGATTATGAAGGTGGAACGGGATGAGATTATTGAAGAGCTATTGAAATTTTATATTGACACTGCATTTAATTAGGCAGTATTTAATTAGGGGAGAAAACCATATGAGAATTATGGGACTTGACTATGGTTCCGTAACTGTAGGGGTAGCCATAAGCGATCCGCTTCTATTGACTGCCCAAGGGATAGAGGTCATTCATAGAAAAGATGAAAATAAGCTAAGAAGAACTCTGGCTAGAATTGACGAACTAATAATAGAATACCAGGTAACCGAAATTGTTGTTGGTTACCCTAAGCATATGAATAATTCAATCGGAGATAGAGCGGCCAAATCAGAAGAATTTGCAGATAAGCTTAGTAAAAGGACGAAATTGAAGGTTACCCTATGGGATGAAAGGCTGACAACAGTTGCAGCCGATCAAGTTCTTTCAGAGGGTGGATTAAATTACAAACAGAAGGCGCTTATAATTGATAAGATTGCCGCAGTATTTATTCTCCAGGGGTATTTGGACAAACTATATAATACCGCTAATAAGGATAATAATGAATAGGAATCCGTTTATAACGGATTATTTGGAAGGGTTTGAAAAGATATGGACAACAGACCAGATGAAATAACTTTTATTACAGATGATAATGAGGAAGTCGTATTTCAGGTAATAGAACAGACCAGGCTTGGTGGCGTGGATTATCTTTTAGTGTCAATAACAGATGGGGATGAGGATGAAGCCCTTATTCTTAAGGATATTTCAAAGGACACAGATGAAGAAGCAATATATAGTATTGTAGATGATGACAGGGAGCTTGCCATGGCATCAGAGATTTTTAGTGAATTAATAGATGATATAGAACTTTATTAAATGCATTGATATAAATTAGATGAAAAGATTGGTGATAAAATGCCTAATAATCAAGAACAATTCAAGGTTTTACTTAGGACGAACGGGCTTAAGGTAACAAATCAAAGAATTGCGATATTGGAAGTGTTAAACAATCGGCCGGGCAAACATCTGACAGCAGAGGAAATCTATGATTATGTCAGAAAAGAATACCCGGATATTGGTTTGGCAACTGTTTATCGAACAATTCAATTGTTGTCGGAATTAAGCCTAATTGATAAACTCAATTTGGATGATGGGTATGTTAGATATGAAATTGGTGCTAAGAACCAAGAGGATAGCAGCCACCATCATCATCATTTGATATGCCTTGAATGTGGGAATATTTATGCTTTTCAGGATGACTTACTTGAGAATCTAGAAAATAAAATTCAAGAGACTATGGGATTTGAGGTATCGGATCATGAGGTCAAGCTCTATGGATACTGCAAAAAATGCATAGGAAAGAAAAGCGAGGCAATCTAATTCATATATCATGCACTTAGATAATGGACTCTACATACATAAAAACCATTGGAGGTGCAAGATTGAAAGGAAAAGAAACAACAGCAGTATTATATAACAAAAAACCGGAAGGTAAAAGAACATATAAGAATACTGCAGACACAGCTAAAGCTAAAACTATTAGCAGAAGCAAAAATATAAGTAACAATACAGGTAACAAGAATAACAACAATTATATTAACAAGAGTAAGGAGAAATCAGCTATAACAGTAAAAAACAATATTAAAGAACAGGGCAAAGTAGTGAATAAGAACAATAAAGCAGAGCAGGTAAACGGAGCTAATAATAATGCCCAAAGAGAACAGGACACAGTAATTAATAGAAGGTCCAAAAAGAATTTAGCCAATTTAATGAGTAATAATAAACAGGTTGAAAAGAATGGTATCACGAATCTAAATGGATTGAAGATAATTCCCCTAGGTGGACTCGAAAAGATTGGTATGAACATTACTGCAATTGAATACGAGGATACAATCGTCGTAATAGATTGCGGATTATCATTTCCTGAGGATGAGATGCTGGGAATAGATTTTATTATCCCTGATGTAACATATCTTAAGGAAAATATCGAAAAGGTTAAAGGATTTGTCATTACCCATGGTCATGAGGACCATATAGGTGCATTACCATATGTCTTAAAGGAGATAAATGTACCGGTTTATGCTACAAAACTAACTACAGCAATTATCGAAAACAAGCTAAAAGAACACAATCTCTTAAAAACTACTAAGCGAAAGGTGATAAAATACGGTCAGTCCATTAATCTAGGATGCTTTAGAATCGAGTTTGTCAGGACTAACCACAGCATTGCTGACGCAGCGGCTTTAGCCATATTTACACCTGCGGGAACTATATTCCACACCGGAGACTTTAAGGTAGACTTTACACCTGTATTTGGCTCACCTATTGATCTTCAAAGGATTGGCGAGATTGGTAAGAAGGGTGTTCTTGCACTTATGTGTGACTCTACTAATTCGGAGCGTCCCGGCTATACTATGTCTGAAAGTTCAGTAGGAAAAACCTTTGACAACATATTTGCAGACTATAATAAGCAAAGGATTATCGTTGCAACATTTGCTTCGAATGTAGATCGTGTTCAGCAGATTATTAACTCAGCTGTAAAGTATGAAAGAAAAGTAGTAATTGAAGGCCGAAGTATGGTTAACATAGTTACCACCGCTTCTGAGATAGGATATATTAATATACCTGAAGGAGTATTAATCGATATTGAGCAAATGAAGAATTATACCGATGACCAGATTGTTATGATAACAACCGGAAGTCAGGGTGAATCCATGGCAGCTCTATCTAGAATGGCAGCTTCCATTCACAGAAAGGTATTTATTAAACCCGGCGATGTGGTTATACTTAGCTCCACACCTATTCCGGGTAATGAGAAGTCAGTATCAAGAGTAATAAATGAATTGTCCATGAAGGGCGCAAAGGTTATATATCAGGATACACACGTATCAGGACATGCATGCCAAGAGGAAATCAAGCTTATATATGCACTTACAAAGCCCAAATATGCAATACCTGTTCACGGAGAATACAGGCATTTAATTCGCCATGCTGAGATAGCTCAGTTAATGGGAGTGCCAAAGGATAAAATTTTCTTATTATCATCAGGAGATGTTCTTACTATTACAGAGGATAAAGCCGCTGTTACAGACGAAGTAACCGCACAGGGAATTTTAGTAGATGGGCTCGGTGTCGGTGACGTAGGGAATATTGTACTTCGTGATCGTCAGCTGCTTTCTGAAAATGGACTTATTATCGTGGTAATGTCTCTTGAAAAAGGAAGTAACCAGGTTGTTTCAGGCCCGGATATCGTATCACGGGGATTCGTATATGTAAGAGAATCTGAAAACCTGATGGAAGAGGCAAGAGAGGTTGTAGAAAAAGCGCTGGATAAATGCTTTGCTAAGCCCTCCACTGATTGGAATAAGATGAAGATGGAGATTAAGGAATCTCTAAACGATTATATTTGGAAGAAGACTAAAAGGAATCCTATGATACTTCCGATTATTATGGAAGTATGACCGCGAATGAGCGATAAGTCTGTGTAAGGAGTGCAATGATATGTCATCCTCAACATCAATCAAATTAACTTTAAAGATATCAAGCTTTATACTGAGATTACTATTAAATATTATATTTATTATATTGGTGGTAGTTCTTGTAGTCTATGGTAGCAGGACGGCTTTTAATTTTACTTATCAGCTCTATGGTCCCGTGGCAGTGGAAAATGAGCCCGGAAGAACCATTCCCATACGGATTAATAAGGGTGAGTCCTCTATGGATATAGCAGGTAAGCTAGAGCTTAATCGTGTCATTGTAGATAAGTATTCCTTTTATTTTAAGGTTAAGCTTCAGGATAAGGTTATTATGCCAGGGACATACAGAGTTAATTCTTCTATGACCTATGATGAGATACTGGATGTCATAACAGATTATTCAAACTCAGAGGTGCAAGAGATTACTGATAATACTGAAGAAAATTGATGGTATCTATACGGTATTAAAATATAAAGGATTCGAGGCCTAATGATTACAGAAGAAAGAATTACAGCATATATTAATTCCCTAGATAAGGATCTTCCGCCACAGCTTTTGAAGCTTGAAAAGGAAGCTGAAAAGAATAAGGTTCCTATTATAAGGAAGGAGACACAGGGAGTAATCCGCTTTTTATTAAGTATTCAAAAACCCAGACGTATATTAGAGGTCGGAACAGCCATAGGCTTTTCCGCCCTCTTTATGAGTGAGTATTCACCGGGGGATTGTAAGATAACTACTATTGAAAAGGTGGCAATGCGTTTGGTGGAAGCAAGAGATAATCTTAATGATCAAGCATTCCCCCATAGAGACAAGATTTCACTACTGGAGGGTGAAGCCTTGGATATTCTTAAAGAATTGGTAGAGTCTAAAGAGAAATATGATTTTATTTTTCTTGATGCAGCCAAAGCCCAATATATGAATTTCCTTCCTGAGCTGATGAAATTAATAGTTCAGGGTGGACTTCTTATAACAGATAATGTCTTACAGGATGGAACAGTGATTAATTCCCGCTATAGCATAACTAGAAGAGACAGAACCATCCATACAAGGATGAGAGAATATCTTTACACTATAACCCATATGGATGAATTGGAGACTCTTATTCTGCCAATTGGAGATGGAGTTGCACTAAGTTATAAACTTTGATAATAAGGACGGGAATCTTGGCACAGATAACCTTCGTAACACCGGTTAC
>JAAYJU010000125.1 GCA_012522735.1 Clostridiales bacterium
GAAGATTTAATGCATGTATAATTGCATTTGTTATAAATTATGCGGCATATTTCGGTGAAATTTTTAGAGGCGGTATAGCTGCTATTCCCAAGGGACAATATGAGGCCGCTAAGGTTTTAGGATATAGTAAATTTCAGACCTTTATGAGAATTATACTGCCACAGGTTATAAAACATGTTATGCCTGCTACAGGAAATGAATTTATGACCCTGGTTAAGGACACATCTTTAGCACAGGTTATATCTGTAGCCGAGATTTACAATGTGGCAACGAATGCAGGTGCTAGATATTTTTCCACGGTACCGCTTATAGTGGCGGGTATCTTCTATCTTGTGATGAATACCATAGTGGAGATGTCATTTAAATTAATTGAAAAGAAGCTTGACTATTATAGAACCTAAGAAGTAAGAAAATTTCATAGACAAATGTGTGTCTATGATACAAAGATTTATACAATAAAGAAAGGCATGGTCTTAATATGCTATTAGTTGCAGAGAATATAAAAAAGAAATTTGATAGTGAAAATGTACTTGAGGATATGAGCCTAGAGGTAAAAGAAGGGGAAGTGGTAGTAATAATCGGCCCCTCCGGTTCTGGTAAATCTACTTTGCTTCGCTGTCTTACCCAGCTTGAACAGGTGGATAGCGGAAGAGTCGAGATAGACGGTAAGCTTATGGTAGACACTATAAATGGGAAAGCTCAATATGCCGATTCTAATAAGCTTCATGAGATTCTTCTTGATGTGGGACTAGTTTTTCAGAATTTTAATCTTTTTCCTCATTACTCGGTACTAAAGAATATTGTGGATGCACAGATTAAGGTGCTAAAAAGAGGCAAGAAGGACGCTACACATATAGCCATAGAGCTTCTTAAGAAGATGAACCTTGCCGATAGGGGGGATGCTTATCCTTGCGAGCTATCAGGAGGGCAGCAACAGCGTATAGCCATAGCAAGAGCACTTGCGCTTAATCCCAAGATACTATTCTTTGATGAACCTACATCAGCCTTAGATCCTGAGCTAACCGGAGAAATCCTAAAGGTTATTAGAGACCTTGCCAGGGAGAATATGACCATGGTTATAGTTACCCATGAGATGGCATTTGCAAGAGAGGTGGCTGACAGGGTTATATTTATGGACAACGGCTTAGTTGTTGAAGAGGGAACACCGGAAGAGCTCTTTGGTAATTCAATTAATCAAAGGACAAAGGATTTCCTACAAAGATATTCAGAAAGCTAATATTTGTATAAACAAAGCCTGATCAAGGTAATAGCAAAGCTTTAAGCTCTTATGACAAGTGCTTGAGGCTTTTTTGTTCAAGGTTTAAGCGTAAATGTAGAATAATTAAGATTGATGTAAAAAAGCATTTAAAATATGTAAGTTAAATGCTTAACATTGTTAATAAAAAAGGTGAATGCTATAATTGATATTCTTAAGAATCAGTATAAAATATGCTAGTTCTTATTCTTACAGTTCATTTCATATTATCAATTATCTAGCAGGAGGTAAGAAATATGGCTAAGAAAACAAATGTTGTTGGTTGGAGTTTAATAACAGAATTTGTTACAGAGATTTTTGTTAAGTATGGTATTCCCAAAGAAGATGCAAAAATATGTGCAGATGTATTACTTAAGTCTGATAAGTGGGGTATCGAATCACATGGTGTCAATCGTTTTAAGCCTATTTATTTGGATCGTATTAAGTCAGGGATTCAAAAACCTGTAACAGAGTTTGAAATATTAAAGGAAACTGCAACAACAGCTGTTGTGGATGGACATCTTGGTATGGGGCAAGTAATTGGTTACAAGGCAATGAATTTGGCTATTGAAAAGGCTAAAAAATACGGTATGGGTATGGTAGCTGTACGTAATTCCACCCATTACGGGATTGCTGGTTATTATACCGCTATGGCTGCTGAAAGTGGTTGTATAGGTATAACAGGTACAAATGCAAGGCCATCTATAGCTCCGACATTTGGAGTGGAGAACATGCTAGGTACTAATCCCCTGACCTTTGGAATGCCAACAGATGAAGAGTTCCCCTTTATACTAGACTGCGCAACTTCTATTATACAAAGAGGAAGAATCGAGTATTTTTCACGTATAGGAAAATCTACACCTGCAGGTACGGTTATTGGAAGAGACGGAAAAGCAAAAACAGATACAGATCAGATTTTGAAGGATTTGAATACAGGGGAAGCAGCATTAGCACCTCTTGGTGGTATTGGTGAGGAACTTGCAGGCTATAAGGGCTATGGATATGCAACTGTGGTTGAAATCTTATCAGCGGCGCTACAGCAGGGTGCATTCTTGCACGCCTTATCTGGTATAGATAAGGATGGCAATAAGATACCTATGCCTCTTGGACATTTCTTCATAGCGATAGATACCGAGGCATTTATGGGGTTAGATGAGTTTAAAAAGACCTGTGGCAATATATTGAGGGAATTAAGGGATTCAGAGAAGGCTCCCGGTGAGGAAAGAATATATACTGCAGGGGAAAAGGAATATATTGTATGGCAAGAACGCAAAGATAGTGGTGTTCCTATTAATGAAGCAGTTCAAAAAGAATTAATACAGTTACGTGATGAATTCGGCTTAAATAAGTATGTTTTTCCTTTTGAATAGGATACTTTATTAATGAATGAGACTTATTATTTGTAAACTAATACATGATAACAGAAGGGAGACCACATGGACATTAAAAAGAAATCTCTTGAGATGCATTATGATTGGAAAGGTAAAATCGAGATAGTATCTCGAGCAAGTATAAAAACACAAGAGGATTTATCTATGGCATATACACCAGGTGTTGCTGAACCCTGTATGGTGATACATAATAATTATTCAAAATCCTTCGAATTAACACGTAGAGGCAATTTGGTTGCAGTTATAACAGATGGAACAGCAGTTCTTGGTCTCGGTGACATTGGACCAGAGGCAGGTATGCCAGTTATGGAAGGAAAATGTGCTTTATTTAAGGAGTTTGCTGATGTAGATGCATTTCCAATCTGCCTACGTACGAAGGATTTAGATGAATTAGTTAGAACTATTTATTTGATGTCAGGAAGCTTTGGCGGAATAAATCTTGAGGATATTGCCGCTCCTCGTTGCTTTGAGTTAGAAAGAAGGCTAAAAGAAATATGTGATATTCCTGTATTCCATGACGATCAGCATGGTACAGCTATTGTTGTGGGTGCAGCACTAATCAATGCATTGAAAATAGTTAAAAAGGACATTGCTAAGGTGAAAGCTGTTATAAATGGAGCCGGATCAGCTGGTATCGCTATTGCTAAACATCTATTAAATCTCGGAGTTAATGACATTATTATGGTTGATCGTTTTGGTGTTATATGCGAAGATATGGAAGAGCTAAATCCTACACAGAAGGAAATATCAAAGATGACCAATAAATCACAACTGAAGGGTAATCTTGAAGTAGCTTTGAATAATGCAGATGTGTTTATAGGAGTATCTGTTCCTAATGTATTAAGTAAGGATATGATAAAATCCATGTCATCAGATTCAATTGTATTTGCTATGGCTAATCCTATACCGGAGATAATGCCAGATATGGCAAAGGAAGCCGGAGCACGGATAGTTGGAACAGGACGTTCTGATTTCCCTAATCAGATTAACAATGTCTTGGCATTTCCGGGAATCTTTAGAGGTGCACTAGATTGTCGTGCAACTACTATTAATGAAGAAATGAAAGTAGCTGCATCCTATGCAATTTCTAATTTGGTAGCAGAGGAAGACCTGAATGAGGAGTATATTATACCTAATGCCTTGGATAAGCGAGTAAGTAAGGCTGTGGCTGAGTCAGTAATTAAGATAGCTAAAGAAACAAATGTTGCAAGAATATAATACCTACTAAACATAAGAATAAAAATTTCACCGCCAGAAATTAGGCGGTGATTTTATATGTAAAATACATATAAAATATGAGTATTAGTTGCTATTTTATGTATTTTAGCACAATATTATTGTTTGACTTACTTTATAATGATATGATTTCGGTGAACATTTAGAGGATATGAAAGTATGATTTATTCATTATGTATAATATCTTTCAATTTTAAAGATCTGAATGTATTTCTAAATATTATAACTAAAACGATAATAATGTAAGGAGGAGTTATATGCGCTATAAACAGCTTGGTGACAGTAATTTAAAGGTTTCTGAAATAACAGTAGGTACATGGGCTATTGGTGGACAAGGTTGGGGTGATGTAGATAAGGAATCATCCATTGCTGCCATACGTGAGATGCTAGATAATGGTGTGAACATTATTGATACAGCACCAATCTATGGACTCGGACATGCTGAAGAGGTTGTAGCAGAAGCCATAAAGGGCTACAAAAGAGAAGACATCATTATATCTACAAAATGCGGCCTTAGTTGGGGTGAGCAATATGCACCCGCTTATACAAAAAAGGATATGACCAGAGGAGAGGTTATTAGAGGTTGTGAAGAATCTCTTAAGCGCCTTGATACTGATTATATTGATATTATGTTTATTCATTGGCCTGATATGGTAACTCCTATTGAGGAGCCACTAGAGGCTTTAGAGGAATTAAAGAAGCAAGGTAAAATAAGACATATAGGCTTATCAAATTTCTCGGTGGAGGATACTGAAAAAGCTAATGGAATAACTAAGATAGCAACAATTCAACCACAATTTTCTATGGTACATCAGGGAAGTTTACCTGAGATGGAAGCTTCAAAACAGTTAGGTATTGGAACAATGACATATGGCTCCTTGGGAGCTGGTATACTTACAGGTGCATTTCGTTCACTACCTAATTTTGAACCTAATGATACACGACTTCATTTTTATGACTTCTTCACTGAACCAAAATTTAGCAGGGTTATGAAGCTTCTTGAAAAGATGGATGTCATAAGTAAAGAAAGAGGAGTTCCATTATCACAGATTGCAATTAACTGGAATACCCAAAACCCATTAGTTGATACAGCCTTATTAGGGGTTAGAAATGTAGAGCAGGCTAAAGAAAACTGCGCTGCAATGAAATGGAAGCTTACAGGCGAAGAGATTTCAATGCTTAATAGAGCAATTAAGGAAACGCTTTAATGGTTTGCTTAGACTAATATAATAACATTCAAGGAGGTAATTTGCATGAAAAGCATTTTTAAGGTAAACGGAAAGCCCTTTTTTACTATTGGCGGCCAAACTCATAACTCAAGTACTTATTCCGAAGATGTTATGAAAAAAGCATGGCTTGGTATTGAGGCATTGGGACTAAATACTATTGCTGCACCGATATGTTGGGGACAGATTGAGCCTGAAGAGGATTTGTTTGATTTTTCTCAGATCGATATGATTTTAGATGGTGCAAGAAAACGCAATGTAAAGGTAGTTCTTTTATGGTTTGGTACTTGGAAGAATGGAACATCTCATTATGTGCCAAAATGGGTAAAGACACAGAAAGAAAGATTTGTATGGGCTGAGACAGCACAGAACATCAGAACCAGGACATTGTCACCTTTATGCGAAGCTACTAAAGAGGCTGATAAAAAAGCCTACCTTAAGGTGATAGAGTATCTTAAAAAAGTGAATACAGATGATGTTGTGTTATCAGTTCAAATTGAAAATGAGCCGGGATCTATCGGTACTCCAAGAGATTATTCTAAACTTGGTGAAACGGCATTTAGCAGTAATATTCCCGAGGAATTATATGATTGGCTTGAGAAGCTATCAGATTGTCCTATAAAGAGATTTTGGACAGAAAACGGCTCTCAGAAAAACGGAACATGGGAAGAGGTTTTTGGTATCGAAGCTTCCCCAATATTTACTTCATATTACACCGCTATTTATATTAACGAAATATCAAAGGCGGGTAAAGAGATATATGATATTCCTACCTATGTCAATGTATGGATAGGTGAGATGTATCAACAAATAGCCGGAGTTGATTACCCATCAGGTGGACCAACAACTAAAACTATTGACTTGTGGAAGTTCCTTACTCCTGATATTGATGCGATTTGTCCGGATATATATCTTCAGGATTATATAACATTTGATGCTCTTTGTGAAGCTTACAGCAGAGATGATAATATCTTCTACATTCCTGAATCTGCTCCTTCTGTTATGAATGCTCTTAATGTATTTATGGCTATTGAAAAACATAATCTATCAGGTATTCATACCTTTGGTATAGACTCTGTAGTAGATAAGGATGGAGTATTACTAGAAGGAGCCAGAGAGTGGGCAAATACCGCTAAGATACTAAGCAGTGCAAGACCTTTAATAGAAAAATATCTAGGTACTGGAAAAATATATGCTGTTGCTCAGTTTGAAGGTTCTTCTGGTCAATCGTTTGACTTTGGTGATTACATAGGAAAAGTGACATATAGTATGCCATTGGACAAGCAATTTGCTACAAATTCATGGGGCTTTATGGATACCTATCATAGAGAACCTGAATATTTCAATGTAAGAGGTAAGGGACTAATTATATATGAAGGCAATGGTAGTTTTTATCTCGCAGGTGAGGGTTATAAGCTAGTTCTAATCAAAAAAGATACAATTGAGGGAATGACTACAGGCGTCAGGCAATCTGTATTTCTAAACACGAGACATCAGGAATATCTAAGTGTTTCCGAAGGATATTTTGATGAAGATGACAATTTCATTACAGTCAAAGAAAGATGTGGAGATGAATCTGATTTGGGTCTGTGGGTACACCATGATATTGGTGTGGTTCATGTACAAATGGACAATTAACTCAATCCAAAATTTAGGAGACGAAGCATGAAAAAGAAAATGAATCTAAATCATCGAAGTATATCAAGATATGTATTTTTATTACCTGGCTTTTGTTTCTTTTCATTCGCAGTGTTAATACCCTTTTTAATGGGTGTTAACATTGCCTTTACAGATTGGAATGGTATTACAAAAGATTATACCTATGTGTTCTTAGATAATTTCATAAGTATCTTTAAAGATACAAGAGTTTCAGCCCCAATAGCGAACTCTATTAAATATGCGGTGCTAGGAACGGTTGGAGGTAATGTCCTATCCTTATCCCTTGCGATGTTAATAAACCATAAGACAGGTAAGTTAAGTAAGATGGCAAGAGTTATTTTTTTTACACCGGTATGTATTAGTGCAATTTTAACATCATTTTTGTGGGGCTTTATATATCGAGAAGTATTTCCACAGCTATTTGGAATAAAAAGCTTACTCGGTAATAGGACATGGGCTATTCCGGCAATCACAGCTATGGGCCTATGGAACGGTTCGGGTATAAATATGCTCATATATTTCTCGGGACTTAAAAACATACCAACTGATCTGTATGAAGCAGCTGTAGTGGATGGAGCCAATGTGTGGCAAAAGTTTAGAAAGATTACCTTACCTTTATTAACACCATCCTTTACTGTATGTATTACATTGACTCTAACAGCATGGTTCAGAGAGTTTGCAATGACTTTGTCAGCGACCGGCGGAGGTCCGGCAGGAGCCTCACGTACTATATCAATTTATATTTTTGAGAATCTATATGAATATTATAAAGCAGGATATGGACAGGCAGTTGCGTTACTATTTGCCTTATTCCTCGTAGTTGTAGGGTGTTCTGTATCGAGGTTTTTCCGTAAGAGGGAGGTGGAATTATAGTGGAGGCTGTTATTGAGATAAAAAGGAGAAAAAAAATCAAGGTTAGTACTATAGTAGCAGCGATAATAACCATTGTATTTGTTCTTATATTTCTATTTCCCATAGTACTTGCCATACTGACCTCCTTCAAGACACCCTTGGAGACAGCCGAGTCGATATTAAGCTTACCCAAGCAAATTAATTTCAATAATTATATTGAAGGCATGAAAAGAAGTAACTTCTTTAGAGCAATGATAAACTCTTGTATAACCACATTTCCTTCTGTAGCACTAATAGTGATTTGTGCTTCTATGGGAGGATATACAATAGCAAGAAATAGTGCTGTAAGTAGAATTGTTAAATCAATGGATACTGTTTATTTAGCTTCCTTAATGATTCCATTTCAGATATTGATGATACCATTATACAAAATATATAAGACTTTACAATTGCAGAACTCATTATTTGGTATGATTCTTGTTCTCACGGGTACCAGTATAGCTTATTCCACCTTTCTTTATGTTGGATTTGCAAAATCTATACCCAAAGAGCTCGAAGAGGCTGCTTTAATTGATGGGTGCGGTCCCTATAGAGCATTTATTAAAATCGTATTTCCCTTACTAAAGCCTATAACAGCTACAGTTTCTGCACTACATATAATGTGGCTGTGGAATGATTTTAATATGGCACTCATTATACTTCAAAAGGAAGAAATGCGTACATTAACTGTTAAGCAGTATTACTTCTTCGGAGAACATACAGCAGATTATGGAATGGCATTTGCAGCTTCGATAGTTAGTATGCTTCCGATATTATTATTCTTTATAGCGATGCAAAAGCACTTGGTTGAAGGAATTTCAGCCGGAGCAGTTAAGGCTTAATATGTATTAGTTACTTATAAGTATATGAGAGGAATGGATGTATATGGATTACTATGACATTATAGGACTAGGAACACCAGTCAAGGATTTACTTATTACTATAGATGATATGCCTGTAAGAGATTCTGCGATAATGATAAATGACTACAGTAGTCAAGGTGGCGGTAAGGTGAGTACAGCAATGGTGGCAGCCGCCAGATTAGGTGCAAAGGTTTCAATGTGTGGTGTCGTTGGTAGTGATAGCAAGGGTGAATTCATTATTGAGGATTTTAAGAGACATGGCATTGATGTAAGTCATATGGTAATAGATGAAGGAAAAACCAGTGTATACTGCCTATGTATAGCCGAGAAGGAGACTCAGACAAGAAGGTTCTTTGGTAAAGCAGGAACAGCAAGAATGCTTGCTCTTGAAGACATGGATTATGATTACCTTAAATCTGCAAAAATAATTCATGTTGAGAGCGGTAACAATGTAATAAGGAATGCAGTAGAATTTGCCAAAAAGGAAGGGGTAACTGTATCCATTGATGCAGACAATTATACAGAGGAAATAGAGAATATGGAGCATCTTATAGATATATTTATTGCTTCAGAGTTTTATTATAAGAAAAGGTTTCCTTCCCTTAGTCATGAAGAAGGATTAGCGTGTCTAGCAGAAAAAGGATGTAAGATAGCTATCTTCACCTTGGGTTCAAGAGGCTGCGTTGGATTGTATAACAATGAATATTTTAGCTTTCCTGCATTTACAGGACTAAATATAATCGATACAACAGGAGCTGGAGATGTGTTTCATGGAGCATACTTATCCGCTTATCTTAAAGGAATTGATCCTAAGGAATGTGCCAGAGTTGCCAGTGCAGTCTCGGCAATAAAATGTACAAGAATAGGCGGAAGGTCCGGTATTCCTGACTGGGATATGACAAGAAGCTTTCTAGATAATAACCAAATAGTAAATGAAGAAACACTTGATAAGAGAGTGGACTTCTACAGAAGCAAGGTTTTTTGATAATATAAATATTAATTTTGCTCTTGTATTGGGCTACATAATAATTTAAATTAAGGGTAATGAGAAACATAAACCCTTAAATATAAATTGCTATAAATCATAACATAAACTTAAGGAGGAAAAGGTATGAAAAGGAAATTGTTTGTATTGCTTTTATGCTGCTTGATGATAATGAGTAGTGTATTAGTAGGATGTAAGAAATCTGATAATGGTGATGTAAACAAAACAGATGATAACAAGAAAACAGAGTCTAAAGACACAGAGTCTAAAGACACAAATTCTAAAAGTTCAGACACCAAAAATGAAAAAACAACTATTACATGGCTTCATCATTTCCAAGAAGCAGGCATTCAGGAATGGTTGAATACTGTTGTTAAAACTTTTACGGAAGCTAATCCGGATGTTGAAGTTCTTGTTGAAGTTGCTGGTGCAGACAACTACTCACAATTATTAAAAACAAAAATTGCATCAGATGATGCCCCTATGATATTTGACTTATCAAATATTAGAGAATATCAAAATTATGTAGAAGCAGATCACCTTTATGATATTGGCGGCTTTGATTGCATAGCTGATATTGAGCCTGCTATGCTTCCAGCCGGACAGTATAATGGTGTCCAATATGGCATTCCTATCGATCAAACAGCATTTTGCGTGACCTATAATGAAGAAATCTTCAACGAGCTTAATTTGCAGGTTCCTACTACTATTTCTGAGATGCATGATGTATGCCAGAAATTAATTGATAATGGATATGATCCGTTTAACGCATCTATGGCTGAACAGTGGTGCATGAATATTAATTATAATGTAATCTTAAGTCCATATTGCTTGATGGATGATAAGCAGTGGTATGTTGATAAGATGAACCTTACATCAAACTTCTCTGATGATGAGAATTTTAAAAAAGCCTTTGAAACATTTGCAGGTTTGAAGCCTTACTGGGGCAATGATCCATTTGGTACTACCTGGGATGCAGAGCAGAATGCTTTAGCTGCTAAGAAAAGTGCTATGGTAGTAAATGGTTCTTGGACAGTTGATGGTGTCATGGGTAAAAACCCTGATATGAGCTTAAGAATCTTTGCTATGCCATCTTCGGAAGATCCTAAAGATGCTACTATGGTTATGAATGCAGGAAGTCAGTTGGTAGTCTATAATAGCTCAGATCCCGATAAGCTGGATGCAGCAGAAAGACTATATAATCATATATATTCGCAAGAATCTGGTAAGCTTTTTGCAGATTTAGCATTTAGAATGTCGACAGTAAAAGGCGTAGACCTTACAGGCTCAGCCGCTATGAACGATATTGGTGTATATCCTGATGACCAGGTTTACATGTCAATGGGAGTAGAGACATTCACAGGAGAGTATGCTACCTTATTCCTTGACACAGTTCAGGGTCATCTGATGGAAAGTACATTTGATGTTGATGCTATGGCAAAAGCACTTGACAAAGCCTTTTCTGCTATTCAATAATCAATATTCTTATTCAGGGGGACTGGTTCTATTGAGTAAGTGCGCTTTATGCATAATAAGCATAAAAACACTAAAACAGAAGCAGTCCTCCTTATTGTATTAATTCATCATAGAACGGAGGTATACATAATGCATGAAATAAATCTAAATAACATAAGTGTAAGACTAGATGATTATGGTATTTATAAAGTATTTCAGAAAGAACAACTGATAATTTCTGCATATAGTCATGCAGAAACTGTTGATAGACGAATAATATCTACAAGGGATTCATCTCTAATTGAATGCACAAGTGAGAAGATAAATAATGAGATAGGCTCCGGACTTAGTCTTAAGGCTCTTTATAAGGATTCATCAGAGCTTTATTTGGAGATAATAATATCAATATATGAAGAGCAATTTATATCAGTACAAGCTATTCTTAGCAAAAAAGGGACAAATGCTTCTACCCGTCTGATTACTCCCATAGCCATGATACCGCCAACCACAGAATGTCCTGAGGAGATAAGAACTCATAAAACACGTATGCTATTGGTTCCATATGATAATGATATGTGGGCCAGATATGAGGTTGTTCCATTAAGACCGGGACGTATAAGTAATGATGTATCGGTCTTATTTGATCCAGAAAGCTACACTGGATTGCTAATAGGAGCAGTTGATTTTAACACTTGGAAAAATGCAATAGAATGTTCTGCCTATGATGCCAGAACAATTGATGTATATAGCGGAGCTGCACATGCAGAAACTCATGACATCTGTTCCCATGGTGCTGTAACAGGTGAGAAGGTTGCTTCGTCACGGTTTGTTATCATGTATGCTAATGATGTAAGAGACTCTTTAGAAAGGTATGCCAATATATGTAATAAGGTTAAGCCCCATCTTCCATGGGATGAGGGAGTAATATTTGGATGGAATAGCTTTTCAGGCTTGGCATCACGCCTTTCTGCTGAAAATTATGAAACTGCAGGAGACTTTTTATATGAGGAGCTTATGCCAAACTCATATGGTAATGATGGAGTTACGTATGTTAATTTCGATGCACTATGGTGGAGAATCCCTGAAGATATTATGCTAAAGATTGTAAAGAAATTTCATGATAGAGGGCAAAAGGTTGGTATATATGCAGCACCATTTGCATATTACGGATCGAATTTTAAGGCTGATCCTTCCGAACCTATACCTGGCTTTGAACCTCACACATATTCAGAAATTCTACTTCATGATGAGAAAGGAAATATTCTACCTAAAATAGATAATAGTCTGCCTATGGATGTTACCCATCCGATATGGGAAAAACTGATGGAAAAAAAGCTTGAGGATTTTGTTCGTTGGGGCTTTGACTATGTGAAACTTGATTTTCTAAGCCATGGTGGAGTAGAAGGAGTAAGATATGATAAATCATGTATGACAGGAAGACAGGCTCTAGAACGAGGTTATTCCTTTATAACTAGAAGATTATCACCTGAAAAAATCGGTAGACCGTTTTTTATTAGCCTATCTATAGCACCACTATTTCCTCATTCCTACGGACATGCCAGACGCATATCCTGTGATTCCTTTGGACATATACTTGATACAGAGTATGAGCTGAATGCTTTGACCTATGGATGGTGGCAAAACAGGCATCTTTATCAATTTACAGATCCTGACCACGCAACCCTTTATAAGAGCTTTGAGAGTCCTGAAATTACCTCAATACAGGAAGCTAGGTCAAGATATACTTCGGCTACAATATCCGGAACTGTAATTCTACTAAGTGAAGATTTTGGACCCGATGTTGGACCTAATAATAGTGCTAAAATGCATGAAGAAGCCAGAACTAGAGTTAAGGCCATCGCTACTAATCCTGAAATTAATAATATTGCTAGAATTGGAAAGGCATTTCGTCCTCTAGAGCTTGATGGAGTTAAAGCATCAGAAGCATATTATTTATCTCATGAAGGGCATATATATCTAGCCTTATTTAATTTTGAAGATAGAAAAGCAGAAAAGAAAGTTAATATCAGAGATGTTGGACTAGATAAATCCATAAAAGCGATTGAATTATGGCAAAATAAAACTTATACAATACATGATAATATGCTTACAGTTGAACTAGATGGATGTGATGCAGCTTTATTTGAAATATTTAGATGATTCTATAGTAGCGGTAGTATTTCTAAAGAACTAAAGATTAAAAAGTAACTTAAATTCTGCAATATAAGATCTACTTACGGGTATTTCTTCATCACTACCCTTAATGCGTATATTATAAGTTGAGTTGAACATTGGATAAATAGATTCAACCTTGTTGATATTAATTAGATAACCTCGGTGACATCTATACCAACCGAAGCCCTTGAGCTTATCTTCCCAGTAGTTCATGTTGTGCTTCAATATGTATTCACAGTTTTGTGTGTGCAGAAGAATATCTCGCTGCATGATTTTAATGAATAACCCATCACTTGAATCTGTAACGACATATCTATTCTTATATAAACCTGTTATCTTAACAACATCCTTATCATCTTTCTGGTCTGTTGTATCTACTTGTGTAATGGATGAATTTATATGATGACAAAGCTTATCTATTGTACGCTTAAGCTTAGATGTAGTTACAGGCTTTAATATATAGTCAAAAGCATTAACTCTAAATGCGTCGAGGGCATATATATCATAAGCCGTTATAAATACTGTTTTAATATTTGGATTGATATTATATGCCTTTTCGGCCATCTCCATTCCATTCACATTAGGCATAGCAATATCAACAAAAATAGCATCTATATAAAGCTTGCCTAGCTGTTCAACTGCATCCAGTGAGTTTGTCGTCTCGTAAACAATTTCGATTTCTGAAAACTGCTTTAAAATGTACTTTAGATTATCGAGAACTAACTGTTCGTCATCAACTATCATTATCTTCATTGCACTTCTCCTTTTCTGTTTATAAATCGTATTGTATGGGTATCTTAAAAGCTACTGTAGTTCCGATATTAACACTACTTTCAATATGAAGCTCTTGATTGTAATAAATCAAAAGACGTTTCCTAAGATTGCTTAGCCCGATAGAATTAGTGTTTTGCCCATTCATAACCTCATCGATACGTTCAGGGGACATTCCTATACCATCATCCTTTACTTGAATTTCTACATAATCTCCCTTAGCCCTGACATCAACTGAAATGTTAAGAATCTTATGCTTGTTGATACTATGCTTTATGGAATTTTCAACTATTGGTTCAATTAATAGAGGTAATATCAAGCATTCATCTGGACAATCTTTATTTATATGATATTGTATAGCTTCTCCAAATCTTGCCTTTTCAATTTCAAGATACGAAATTATTAAATCAATTTCTCTATAAATAGGAATATAAGTGTATAACTCGCCAGCAAATAAGCTACCTCTTAAATAATCGCTGAAATTTGATAGAAGATTATAAGCCTTCATAGGTTGCTCCAAACATAGTTGCATTATAGTACTCATGGTATTAAATATAAAATGCGGATTCATCTGAGACTGTAGAAAATCCAGCCGTGACTTTAATGCAGATTCAACAGATTTTTTCAGCATAATAAGAGAGTAAATTTTTTGTATAAATTCCTTTTGAGAAAATGGTGTAACTAGAACATCATTAACATTATCCAATATATTTTCATTCTGTATTTGAACAGAGGATTTCTTAATTAAAATAATCGGAAGCTGGCCTAATGAGTAATTCTTTCTTATATATTCGCTTAGTTCATATCCAGTCATATTCAAAAATGTTGAACCGATTATTACCAGACTTATATTTGTATTTTTATCTATATAGCTTAATGCATCCATACCGGTAGAAAATACCTTAAGCTTATATGGCTCATATTTCAAATAGGATTTAATTAATTCTATTTGTTCCGGCATAGTGCTTACTAAGACAATCTTTGTCTTATCAGATATTTCTGATGGTGGTTCATAAGGGTTATTAGTTGATGTTACTTCTGTTGAATTATCAACCCATACAGGAAGGGTATATTCAATTTCGAGTACTTTCCTTGAATTTATCCTCATACTAGTTGAGCTTTGATGCATATGAAGGATATTTTTTGCTATTACTAGGGGAAGGTCTTCTTCGTGAGAAATGTAGTCAATATATTTCTTTTTGTTGATTACTCTTTTAAATTTGTTTATTAGTCTAATTTTATTAGTATCGGTATTTATTCTCATTCTAACATAGATAAAATCATTATTATGTCTACTTGATATATCTATGGTATTACCTGCATTAAAATCATTTAGTGTAAATAAAAGGGTCTCATTAGCCTGCATTAGTAGATATGGATCGCCAATGATATATATATTTTCATCAATCTCTATATTGATATTGTTAGACAGATTGTTGCTTTCATTGGCGATTTCACTGATAGCGCTTTCTAATATAGTCTTCATACTGATTTTAACTCTTTCAGGCTTAATCTGGTTACCTGTTAACATTCTATAGGAACTAATATCATTAATATGATTTTTTAAGTTATAAACCTCATGATTCAAATCTCTTAATATATCTTCCTGCTTGGAGTTCAAGCTACCTATACTTTTATTCATTATCATGTTATTAAGATAATCAATTTTATTAATTGGTGTATAGCAATACTTAATAATCAATTCGGTTATTTCCGTTTTATGCCTAGTTAAATCTTGAATCCTTCTATTGGAGACTCTTCCGAATAATAAGCCTAATCGATAATTTTGAAAGAAACAAAAAAATTGTAATGTGACATATATACAGAATAGTAAGAGAAAGCTTTTTGTATAAAATTTGTGCACTGAAGAAAAAACATCTAACTTATACCATGAAATAAGATATAAAACAAAAAGAGAAAAAAGACTAAAAGGTATAATGAGCCATTGAGATGGCTTATCTCTATATCTTAAGATACTTATACATATATATAATGTTAAAATCAATATTATAAAGAAAAAAGTCTTCAGAACTTCCAAGGCTACTAAAGGCTTAACCATTACAACAGAAATTGAGAGTATGATTCCAATAATGAAGAGTAATGTTTTATATATATCTACATACTTAATCTTAGTTTGTTCTAATAAAATACTATAGACACAGACAATAAACATGATAAGAAAAACATCGCCACTTTTAGTCCATATTTTTGCAGCCTTGGTTCCAGCATAGAACAATGTATCTGTTTCCCATATAGTAGTAATAACACCGGCGGATAAGAAGAACAGTCTTGCATATTTAAGAAAAGAGACAATTTCATAAGAAAATATATAAAGCAAGATACAGCAGATACCTAAGACACATAGAATCACCGACATAACAAGTTTTGTGAGTAGCTGATTTATTATACTATTTGCAGCAAGAAGATTTTTATTTACATATAGGGAGTATTTGAATAAATTTATCTGCTTATTAATTACAAAAATAATTAGAAATACAGTCCAGATCATAAATAATAATGTAAGTATATTTTGGAATATTTTCACTCGAGTGTTTTTCATAATCTCACCTAAATTCAGCCATAATTACACTTCAGTACCTGAATTATGTAATTTGTACAATATAAATTTACACATATAATATTATATATTAAAATTTTATATGAGTCAAGCAAATAAGCCCTTTGAGCAAGGGCTCATATGCACAAAAAACTATAAAAATAGATGTATTTACTGTGTCTTTTTTTATGAATATGACAAGGAGGATGTGCCCTATGATTACTTTTCAAAAACCAAAATTTAAATTAGGTGTTGCTCCAACAAGGAGAGATATGTGGTTCAATCAGCATACCACAGATAATAAGAATGCTATTATGAACTTAATGAATAAGTTTTCTGAAAAATATGATTTTGAGTTAGTTACTATTGAGGGATTAGAGTTTGAAGATAAGACATTTACCTTCGGTAGTAGAACTATTCATGTAGATGCTGATGATTTTATGACTGATTATGCTGATGCCAAGTTAATTGCTACATATTTTAAGGAGCAGGAGATTAATGCTTTATTTGTTCCATTCTGTAATTTTGGTCAGGAAGACGCCGTAGCAAGACTAGCATATGAACTTAAACTTCCTACATTACTTTGGGGTGCTAGAGATGTTGCACCAGAGGGATTAGGGATGAGACCAACAGATACACAATGCGGTATGTTTGCATGTAGTAAAGTACTGTTAAGATATGGTGTTAAATTTACATATATAGAAAATTGTCACATAAGTGATGATGTATTTGAAAAGGACTTTGAGAAGTTCTTGAGTGTAGCCCGTGTCGTAAATAGTTTTAATAATCTACGTATTGGGCAGATAAGTGTTAGACCACAACAGTTTTTGAGTGTGATGGTTAATGAAGCAGAATTGCTTGAAAAATTCGGCATAGAGTTGGTAACTATATCAGGAACAGAGTTGGTCAATGTTATTAATGGTATTATAGAAAACGAGCAGGATCAAATAGATGAATTGGTTGCAGATATTGAAAAAACTCTTGATCTATCACAGCTTAAGGATAAGAAAAAAACTGTGGCAGCTATTGAGCTTGGATTTATGAAAATTGCCAAAAAGTATGGATGCAATGCACTTGCTAGTGATTGTTGGCATGTAATAAGGAATGCATTTGGTGTAGCTCCTTGTTTCATATTTGGTGATTTGCATGATAGAGGACTTCCTACTGCATGTGAGCTTGACATTCATGCGGCTATAGTTAGTGTAATGGCTACTGCGGCTACTGCTTATAAAGAACCTGCTTTTGTAGCTGATCTTACATTACGTCACCCTCAAAAGGATAATGTAGAGCTACTGTGGCACTGCGGTCCATTTGCTAAGGCATTGAAAAAAGAAGGCGTTAATGGATATGTAGTTGAGGGTGGACAAGGATTCTACCCATTAAAACATGGAGATCTTACAGTACTTAGATTTGATGGACTTAATGGCGATTATAGTTGCTTTGTTGGTGTAGGTAAATCTATTGAGGGTCCTGAGACTAACGGTAATTATGTATGGCTTGAGGTAGATGACTGGGTTAAATGGGAGAAGAAATTCATATATGGACCCTATATACATCATGTTGTAGGATTATTTGGAGACTACTCAGAGGTATTTAAAGAGGCTTGTAGATATATCGGTATTAATTATGATACTCCAGAGCTCCCCCTATTTTAATATAAATGTTTTAGTAAGGCCAAGTACTATGGAATATACACACGATATATCTGTTTTAATATCGTGTGTATAATTCTGAACTCTATAAGTTTTATTACAGATATTAATTTATATACAGAAAGGACGTTCAATTATGGCACTTGAAAAGGTTAGAGATATATTAAAAGAAGCTGATCAGAATAAAACAGCTATACTTGCATTTGATGCCTTTGATTATAACACTATTTATGCAGCTATTAAAGGAGCAGGGGCGGTTAACAAACCTATAATAATTATGCTTTATCCATCAATGAACAAAATAATATCCTTAGGTACTTTTGCTGCAACAGTTAAGGATATTGCTAGAGAGGTAAGTGTTCCAGTAGGTCTTCATCTTGATCATTGTAGTGACTATGATTTTATTATCACCGCTATAAGAGAAGGCTTTACTTCGGTAATGGCAGATGGATCTTCACTTCCTTTTGTTGATAATATTAGTTTTACTAATAGTGTTGTTAAAACGGCTAAAATTTTTGATGTAGATGTAGAGGGTGAGTTGGGTATGGTTGGAGTGGCAGCAAATACAGATGATTATTTTAATACTGACAAATATACAACTCCCGAGCAAGCACAAATTTTTGCTAGCGAAACCGGAGTCGCTTCTCTTGCAATAGCAATTGGTAGTGCACATGGTGTATATAAGGAAGAACCTAAATTAGATATTGAAAGGCTTAAGGAGATAGATGCTGCTACTAGTGTACCACTAGTACTACATGGAGGTAGTGGTATTCCAGAAAAGCAATTAATTGAAGCTTTTAAGAATGGTATTAACAAATTCAATATCGGTACAGAATTTTTTGCATTAACTGCTAAATTATCTAAGGACTTCTACAATGATTCTCAATTATCAGCTAATCCATTAGCTTCTTATTCTTATATACGTGAAAACCTACAAAAGTATATTGAAGATAAATTAGTGCTTACAACTATGACATGTAGATAATCAAAACAATTACTTAAGATTGGATGTGTACACATGGAACAATTAAGCAACAAAGGATTTAAAAGTATGGCTATAATACTTATTGCAACAAATACTTTGGTATATATATCAAGTTCTTTATATGCACCATTTTTAGGAGCGTATTATACGGAAAGGGGAGTAACTGCCTCGGAAATAGGTATACTTATGGCAATAGGTCCCCTGATTGCCATACTAATTCAGCCTTTATGGGCTGGGCTTAGTGACAGGACAGGTCGTAGAAAGGATGTACTATCACTAATAATTCTGGGTTGTGCAATCTCCATCAATTCATATTATTTAGGCAATAATTTCTTTGGATATTTTATAGCCACTATATTATTTACCATATTTTCAACATCAATGGTACCTTTAAGCGATGCCATTCTGGTGGATCTATCGGAGAAGATAAAATTTAAGTTTTCTTATGTTAGATTAGGAGGTACGTTAGGCTATGCTTTAACTGTTTATATTGCAGGTAGGGTTTTAAAATATTATCCTTCAGCATTGTTTGCGATGGCATCCATAAGCTATCTAATTATGATGTTCGTAGTCAGAAGATTACCTAGTAAAGAGAGAGAAAACAGTCTAGGTGGGTCAGGTCAAAAACCTTTAGATATTGAGGAAGTTGAAGAAGCTAGACATGAAAAAAGGACTAAGAGAGAACGTAGTAGGATATTTATGAATAACGATATTGTATTTGTATTGCTTTTTGCCTTTGTAACCCATTTGGGCTTATATTTTGGAATAGGATTTATGGGTGTATACTTAATTGAATTAGGCTATGATCAATCAATTATTGGTATGCTAAATACAATATCTGCATTAAGTGAGGTACCAATTCTACTTTGCATACATAAGCTTATAAAAAGATTTGGCACTATGAGAATTATAGCTTTTTCTGGTATTATGGCAGGAGTAAGAATATTACTTATTTCTGGTGGTTCTCTTCCAACAATCATTATTTCACAGATGCTCCAAAGCGTAACTTATATGACAACTTATTACTGTTCTGTGACATATATCAATCAAAATGTGGAACCAATGCATCGTTCTAAAGGCCAGGGAATACTAACAATCACTCAGGCGGGCTTAGGAAGTATAATGGGAATGATTTTAGGTGGACGAGTTATAGAGGCTATTGGTATGCGTCAATCCTACATAGTGGTGGGATGTGTGATTGTAGGAGTATCCTTTGTTACTATTCTTATTTATATAATTTATAATAAGCTTAGATCTAGAAATTTGATTAATGAAATGGAGAATATAAAATGAGAAAAATAAATGTGCAGAAACTAACAATTGAAAATTTTAAAAGATATGGAACTTTTCAAAACCTTTTAGATGTTGAGGCCTTGGCAGTGACATCAATTGTGTCATCAATTGATGCGAGCTTTTTCCCTGATTTAGTATCATTTGATTATGGTAATACAATAAATCCAACCGTTTCAATATGCCTAGCAAAAAAAACAGAAAAAAATATAGTTCAGTTCTTAGAGTATCACCAGTATACTAATGAAGGGCTTATTCCTCTGGATGGAGACATTATAATATGTGTTGGAACACCTCCGCTCTATGGAAAGATGTCAGTGGATAATTTAGAGGCCTTCTTAATTCCTAAAGGAACTCTAGTAAAGCTTAATGCATATATAGTCCATGGACCACAGTTTTCTGTTGATACAGATAAAGTGCATGTAGTGTGTATGCTAGCAGGTAGAACCTTTAAAAATGATATGGTTTTTGAACTATTTCAAAATGACGATGATAAGGCCGTAATAGAGCTATAAACCATCAGTGGATCTAGGAGGTAGTTATGTATATAGAACAGAAAAATTTTGGCTACTTAAGTAATGGTGACGAAGTAATCCTGTATAAGCTAAGTAATTCAAATGGTATAACTGTTGATATAATTTCTCTTGGAGGAATCATTAAGAGTATTGTATTACCTGACAAGAATAAAGAGCTTGCAGATGTTGTGCTTGGACAAGACTCACTTACAGACTATCTTACTAGACCCGCGTGTTCTGGAGCTATTATAGGGAGATGTGCAAATCGAATTTCAGGAGGAGCATATACTTATAATGATAAGGTAATTGAACTGGAAAAAAACTATGGTAGTGACACCTTACATAGCGCAAGTGGATGCTATGCCATGAAAAATTTTGTAGGAGAAACCTTTATTGAAGCAGATAGGATAGGAGTAATATTATATCTGAAAGACGATGGTGAAGGTGGCTTTCCGGGATGCGTAGAATTATGGGTTACTTATAGTTTAGATAAAGAAGGAAGGCTGTCAATACATTATAAGGCTGTGCCTTCTGAAGATACTGTTATTAATATAACCAATCATGCTTATTTTAATTTAGCAGGAGATTCTTCGGGACCAATCAATAATCATATACTAAAGCTAGAAGCGGATTATTATCTTCCTAATGATAAGAGAGGAATGCCAACAGGTGAAATATTGAAGGTTAATAAAACACCTTTAGATTTTATAGATGAAAAGCCTATTGGAAGAGAAATAAACTCAGTTTATACTCAGATTGCTTTGTTTGGTGGTTATGATCATAGCTACTGTATTAGGGGGAGAGGGCTTAGAAAGGCAGCTACAGTTATGCATAAGGAAAGCGGTAGGACCATGGTTGTATATACTGACCTTCCGGCTTTACAGTTTTATACGGCTAATATGTTACCAGAAAACTTTCTTGGTAAGAATGGTGCTGTATATAAGAGGCATCAAGGCTTTTGTCTTGAAACGCAGCATTACCCTAATGCTGTAAATTATTCACAGTTTCCTAGCCCCTTTTATAAGGCAGGTGAGGTGTTTGACTCTCAAACCATTTTCCGCTTTTTTGTGAAGGAATGAAATTGACTTAAGGAGGAGGAACTGATTATGAAGCAGTATGTTATGGCACTGGATCAGGGGACAACCAGTTCAAGATGTATCATATATGACAGACAAGGTAAAATCTGTAGTGTTGGGCAGAAGGAGATTAAGCAGTATTATCCTCAATCGGGCTGGGTGGAACATGATCCTCTTGAAATATGGAATAGTCAGATTAATGTTGCTAAGCAAGCCATGGAAAAGATTAATATTACAGCAGATAATATAGCTGCCATAGGTATTACAAATCAAAGAGAAACTACTGTTGTATGGGATAAAAGATCAGGTAAGCCTATATATAATGCAATTGTTTGGCAGTGTAGAAGAACTGCATATATGATAGATGAATTAACTAAGGATGGCTATGGTGAGTATATTAAAAAGACAACAGGCTTAATCCCTGATGCATATTTTTCAGCTAGTAAATTAAAATGGATTCTTGATAGGATAGATGGAGCAAGAGAAGAGGCAAGTAGAGGAAATCTACTATTTGGTACAATTGAAACATGGCTCATATGGAATCTTACAAATGGTAAATCATTTGTTACTGATTATTCTAATGCATCAAGAACTATGCTTTTTGATATATACAAACTAAACTGGGATAAGGAGCTACTTAAGAAAAATGATATTCCCGAGGAAATGCTACCTACCCCAAGACCTTCAAGTTGCATATACGGTTATACTGATAAAGAGATATTTGGTGGTGAAATTCCGGTATCCGGAGCGGCAGGGGACCAACAAGCGGCTCTTTTTGGACAGTGCTGTTTTGAAGCTGGAGATACAAAGATTACATATGGAACAGGTGGATTCCTTCTGTCTAATCAAGGAAAGAATCCTATTATTTCGAATTCGGGCCTTATTACAACAATTGCGGCTAGCAAACCAAATGAAGTGAAATATGCTCTTGAAGGAAGTATATTTATGGCAGGAGCATCGGTTCAATGGCTTAGAGATGAATTACGTCTAATAAATAGTGCAGAAGAAACTGAGAGCTTGGCATTGTCGGTAAATGACACCAATGGGGTATATTTAGTACCTGCATTTACTGGTATTGGGGCACCGTATTGGAATCCATATGGAAGAGGAACTATAGTTGGATTAACTAGAGGTACAAAAAAAGAACATTTTACAAGAGCTGTTTTAGAATCTATTGCATACAGAGTCAATGACGTGATTATGGCTATGGAGAATGATACAGGAAAAAAGATAAATAAGCTTAAAGCTGATGGTGGAGCCTCATCTAATAGATTTCTTATGCAATTTCAATCTGATATCAGTAATATTGGCGTGTATCGTCCAAAGAGTATTGAAACAACCTCATTAGGCGCCGCATATCTAGCAGGCTTAGCTGTTGGCTATTGGGATAATACTGAGGAACTAAAAGAAAATTCAAAATTGTATGATGTTTTTAATCCTCAGATGGAAGGGGATAAAGCCGCTAATTTACTTAAAGGATGGAATAAAGCAATAAATACTGCAATACATTGGTCAGAAAACAAATAGAAGTTATAGCAACAATGCTATGACAACCAAAACATATCTGGTAAACTTATGATTAAGCTTCGATATATAAGAGTTTCTTTTACAATTCACCTAATAAAGGTAAATTGTACATAAACTTAAGGAGGAAACAAATGGATATAATTTTTAACAGGAGAAGTATTCGGAGATATAAGAAACAAGCTGTGGAACAGGTAAAGATAGAAAGGCTCCTTAAGGCAGCTATGCAAGCGCCTTCTGCTGCTAACCAACAACCGTGGGAATTTATCGTTGTTCAGAGTAAAGAAAGCCTTCGGAAACTTGCTGAAATAAGTCAATATTCAAAGATGGTAGTTGATGCTCCATTAGCCTTAGTTCTTCTGGGTAATAAAGATAGAATGAAATCTCAAAGACATTGGGAACAGGACATGGCAGCGTCTGCTCAGAATATCCTTCTGGAAGCAGTTCATCTTGGACTGGGAGGAGTATGGATTGGCGTTGCACCTTTGCAGGACAAAATGGACATTGTATCTAAACAGTATGAATTAGAAGATAGACTGAGTCCATTCTGTGTTATATCGATTGGATACCCTGATGAAGGGCAGGAGCACAAATTCGTGGACAGGTTTGATCCTGAGAGAATTCATTATGAAAAGTATTAAGTCAATCAAGGAATAGGTCAAATGATCGTTTTCAGTAACACCCTTCTTACATGGTGCCGAAGGATTGCAATTATTTACAGCAAATCCAGAAAAAACAAGGGTTGAGTATAAAGGTACGAAAACCAAGAAAATAACGCTTGCAAATATTCCCACAGTTTGATATAATAACATATGTGCAAAATGATAAGACTAAGAAGGAGTGGACGCGAGTCCACTCTTATGTTTTGTTAACGAAGGTTAATGTTTTTTAGCAAGAAAGAAGGTATAAGATGGCAAAACACGAGGTATATGAAAATAAGACTGAAAAACTGTTAGAGCCTATACTTACAGAGAATAATTTCGAATTGTATGATGTGGAATATGTGAAGGAAGGCAGCAATTGGTATCTTCGGGCTTTCATTGATAAGGAAGGCGGAATTAACGTAAACGATTGTGAACTTGTCAGCAGAAAGCTGAGTGATTTGCTGGATAAAGAGGATTTTATCCCTGATGCTTATATTCTTGAAGTAAGTTCACCGGGTCTTGGCAGACAATTGAAGAAGGATAAGCACTTTGAAAGAAGTATCGGTGAGGAAGTAGAGATAAAGCTCTACAAGCCCATTAATAAACAGAAGGAATGGGTTGGTATATTGATAGGTTATAATGCTGATTCGCTTATTATAGAGATTGATGAGCAAGATCAGATGGAGATATTAAGGAAAGATATTGCAATGGTCAGATTGACCTTTGATTTTTAAGAATTTATCGAAAGTATATTATTAGAGAGGGAGCTAAATTGCTCCGTGATAGTTAGTAGAAAGTTTATTATTAGAGAGGAGCAATATGATGGATGCGAACAGGGAACTGATTGATGCTTTAAACCAGATTGAGAGGGAAAAGGATATAAGTAAGGAAGTCTTACTTGATGCCCTTGAGAATTCTTTGGTTGCAGCATGCAAGAATAATTTTGGCAGGGCAGATAATATTAAGGTTAATATTGATCGCGTTACAGGAGCGGTCTTTGTCTATGCCATGAAGGAAGTAGTAGAGGAAGTTACAGACCCCGTTACGCAGATTAGCCTGGCTCAGGCCAAGATGAAGGATATTGATATTGATCTAGGCGATATGGTTAGTATCGAGGTTACTCCTAAGAACTTCGGCCGCATTGCCGCACAGAAAGCAAAACAGGTTGTAGTTCAGAAAATCCGCGAAGAAGAAAGAAAGGTACTGTATCAGCAGTACAGCAGTAAGGAAAGAGATATTGTTACCGGTATCGTACAACGATATGTAGGAAATAATGTTAGTATAAATCTTGGTAAGGTGGATGCCCTACTTAATGAAAATGAACAGGTCAGGGGCGAAATATTCCGTCCCACAGACCGCATTAAGCTATATGTTCTTGAGGTAAAGGATACACCCAAGGGGCCACGTATTTTAGTGTCTAGAACTCATCCTGAATTGGTCAAGCGATTATTCGAATATGAGGTTACCGAAATCCAGGATGGCACAGTTGAAATAATGAGCATTGCCAGAGAAGCAGGCTCTAGAACTAAAATGGCAGTATATAGTAACAATCCAAATGTGGATGCAGTGGGTGCATGTGTAGGCGTCAATGGCTCCAGAGTAAATGCCATTGTTTATGAGCTAAGAGATGAGAAGATCGATATTATTAATTGGTCTGATGATCCTGCTCAGCTAATTGAAAATGCTCTAAGCCCAGCCAAGGTTGTATCTGTTATGGTTGATGAAGAGCAAAAAAGTGCAAGGGTTATCGTTCCAGACTATCAGCTGTCACTCGCAATCGGTAAGGAAGGTCAGAATGCTAGACTTGCCGCGAAGCTGACAGGATATAAGATAGATATTAAGAGCGAATCTCAGAGCATGGGATATTAAGGATGTGATTATGGATGGCAAAGAAAATACCATTAAGAGTATGTACCGGATGTGGTGAATCAAAATCCAAGAAGGAAATGATTAGAGTAGTAAAGACTCCTGAGAAAGAGATTGTTTTGGATGCGACAGGAAAGAAGAACGGCAGAGGCGCTTATATTTGCTGTTCTATAGACTGCCTGCGCAAATCAATAAAGACCAAGGGCCTGGAGCGTTCATTAAGGGTAGAGATTCCAGGTGAGCTTCTGGATACTTTAGAAAAGGAGTTGGTTTCACTTGAATCCGGAAATAAAAAAGGTATTTAGCCTTATTGGCATTGCAACAAAATCCAATAATATAGCAAGTGGTGAATTTCAAACTGAAAAGGCGGTGAAGGAGCATAAAGCAGCCTTAGTCATTGTTGCTGAAGATGCATCGGATAATACGAAGAAAATGTTTAGGAATATGTGTACTTATCATAGGGTCCCGATATATTTTTGGGGTTCCAAGAACGAGCTTGGTCACTCTATGGGAAAAGAATTTCGAGCTTCTTTGGCAGTATTGGATAAAGGATTGGCAGAAGAGATTGAAAAGCAACTTAAAATGATGTAGTGAGATTAACGGAGGTAGTAAGTATATGGCAAAAATGAAAGTGTTTGAAGTAAAGAATTTAATAAATGAAAAGCATCATGGGAATATCGAGAGTAAGGATATTCAGAATTTCCTTGAGAAGAGTTTGGGCGTAAAGAAGACTCATAGTAGTAATCTTGAGGACCATGAAGTAAAGGCTGTTAAGGAGCATTTTGTTCCATCGGCAAAGAAAACTTCCGAAACTCCTGCAACAAATAAGGTGCGTTCTGCAAGTCATAATAGTGAAATGGGCAAGGAGCTAACAGGTGGGAAGAAACCAGCGGTACCTGCTAAGCAAGGTCAAGGACAAAGACCAGATGGCATGACCAGATCTGATGGACTGACCAGACCCGATGGGCCTGTCCAGGGACAAGGCAAAGGTCAGGGCCAAGGGCAGAGAAGACCGGACGGGCAGGTAAGACCGGACGGACAGGCGAGACCTCAGTCAAGACCACCACAGGGAGGACCACAGGGTTATCCAGCTCAGGGTCAAGGTAGACCTCAGTCAAGACCAGCTCAGAGAACTCAGACTTATCATGCCGGTGGTAGTAGACCCGATGGCATGACCACCAGACCTGATGGATATGGACAGGGTCAAGGTCAGGGAAGGCCTGGGGGTATGAGACCTGCTGGACAGAGGGGACCACAAGGAATGAGACAAGATGGACAGAGGGGACAACAGGGAATGAGACAAGATGGACAAAGGGGACCACAAGGAATGAGACAAGATGGAATAACCAGACCTGTTGGGCTTAGCCAGGGTCAAGGGGGACCGCAGGGACAAAGACCTTACGGTCAAGGTGCGCCCAGAGGACAGCAACAGAGTCAGGGTCAAGCTTATCAGGGGTCGCAAAGAGGCGGAAGACCTAACCAAGGCGCAGGAATGAGACCTGATGGAATGACCAGAGCCGATGGGTCAGGTCAAGGTTATCAAGGTAGACCCGGGGGACAACAGGGCCGTTATCCAGCTGGCGGAAGAGACGCAAGGCCAGATCAGGGAGGACGTCAGGGCTCATATCAGGATAACAGAAGAGGTCAGGCTTATCAAGGCAGACCTGATAGATCAGGTCAAGGGCAAGGTAGACCAAGTGGTCCAAGACCCGGTGGATATAATACCGGTGGACCTTATAGTAATCAAGGAAATTATCAGAGACCGCAAGGCGGCCAAGGAGGCCAAAGAGGCGGCTATAATAATAGAGGCTTTGAAACCTTTAACAAGGATGAGGATGATAAGCCTGCATATGGCAACAGATCCCAACCTGGAAGGAGAGGGGCTGGATCCCAAAGACCTAATGAAAGAAAAGATTTTGACCAAAAGATTCTCGACCAGAAGGTGGCTGAGAAGAACGATAACAGAAGAAATCGTGACAGAATGAACAAGGATAAGCAATACAGAGACAGGAACGTATCACAGCGTGATAAGGATGATATGAGCAATATTGCTCCTAAAAAGGGACAATTTATTAAGCCAAAGCCCGTAGTTGTAGAAAAAGAAGAGATTAAGGTAATCACTATACCTGAGGTTTTAACTATTAAAGAGCTTGCAGACAAGATGAGAATACCTGGCGCTGCATTGATTAAGAAGCTCTTCCTTGCAGGTCAGGTTGTTACCATTAATCAGGAAATAACATATGAAGAAGCTGAGGAGATAGCATTAGAGTACGACATTATTAGTGAGAAGGAAATTCTGGTAAATGAAGTAGAAGAGCTATTAAAGGAAGAAGATGAGGATGAGGCTGATATGGTTAAGCGTCCTCCGGTTGTCTGCGTTATGGGTCACGTTGACCATGGTAAGACATCTCTTCTTGATGCTATCAGACATGCAAATGTCACTTCAAGAGAAGCCGGTGGAATCACTCAGCATATCGGTGCTTACATTGTAGAGATTAAGGGTGAAAAGATTACCTTCTTAGATACACCTGGACATGAAGCCTTTACTTCTATGCGTATGAGGGGTGCTCAGGCTACGGATATCGCAATTCTTGTGGTTGCCGCCGATGATGGTGTTATGCCTCAGACAGTTGAGGCTATTAGCCATGCGAAAGCAGCCGGTGTTAAGATTATTGTTGCAATTAATAAGATAGATAAGCCCAGTGCAAATGTGGAACGTGTTAAGCAGGAGCTTACAGAGCATGAATTAATAGCAGAGGACTGGGGCGGAGATACTATATTTGTTCCGGTTTCTGCCCATACTAAGGAGGGTATCGAACATCTTTTAGAGATGATACTTCTGACCGCAGAGATGGAGGAGCTTAAGGCTAATCCCAATCGAACTGCAAGAGGTCTTGTAATTGAGGCCGAGCTTGATAAGGGAAGAGGTCCTGTGGCTACCATCCTTGTGCAAAAGGGTACTTTAAGGGTAGGCGACAATATCGTGGTGGGATCCTCTTATGGTAAGGTCCGTGCGATGATAGATGATAAGGGAAGAAGAGCCGAAGAAGCCGGTCCTTCTACTCCTGTAGAAATATTAGGATTGAATTCTGTACCTGATGTCGGTGAGATATTTATGTCAACAGAAAGTGAAAAGGAATCCAGAACTATATCAGAAGCCTTTATTACACAGGGTAAGGAAAAGCTGATATCAGATACTAAGGCTAAATTATCCCTTGACGGTCTATTCTCACAGATTCAAGCCGGTAATATTAAGGAGCTAAATCTAATCATTAAAGCTGATGTACAGGGCTCGGTAGAGGCTATGAAGCAAAGCCTTCTAAAGCTTAGTAATGATGAGGTTGCTGTACGTGTAATCCATGGTGGCGTCGGTGCTATCAATGAATCCGATGTTATTCTGGCTTCTACTTCAAATGGTATTATAATTGGATTTAATGTTAAGCCCGATACCCGTGCCAAGGAGATAGCTGAATATGAAAATGTTGACATAAAGCTGTATCGTGTCATATATAATGCAATCAACGATGTTGAAGCGGCCATGAAGGGACTTCTCGATCCTGTATATGAGGAGAAGATTATCGGTCATGCAGAGGTTCGTCAGATTTTCAAGGCATCAGGCCTAGGCACCATCGCAGGTTCTTATGTTCTGGATGGAAAGATTACCAGAGGTTGTAAGGTGCGCATTTATAGGGATAATGAGCTTATTCATGAAGGCGCTCTCGGTTCTCTTAAGAGATTCCAGGATGACGTAAAGGAAGTTGCTGCCGGCTATGAATGTGGTCTTGTCTTTGATAAATTTAATGATGTGAAAGAAGAAGATAAGGTTGAATTCTATGTAATGGTAGAGGTTCCCAGATAATCTATCCTTCAGGCTTGCATTATCCAAGGCAAATTTATGCCCTATAAAACATGAAAATCAAAGATTTTCATGTAGAAGGTTTGCAGAATGTTAGAAAGGTATGGTTTATATATGAGGAAAAACAGTATTAAGAACACCAGAATTAATGGTGAGGTAAAGAAAGAGCTTAGCATTTTAATTAACAGGGAGATTAAGGATCCTAGAATTAATCCTATGACCACTGTAATTGATGTTGAGGTAGCTCCTGATTTGAAGACGGCAAAGGTATATATCAGCGTTATGGGAGATGAGGAATCTAAGAAAGAAACCTACCAAGGATTAAAAAGTGCGGCTTCCTACATGCGCGGCCAATTAGCAAGAAACCTGAATTTAAGAAATACGCCTGAGTTAACATTTATTATAGATGATTCCATTGAATATGGTGTGAATATGTCTAAATTGATTGATGAAATTAATTCGAAATCCTCAGGATATACAGATGAAGTTGATGATGAAATCGATGATGAAGTCGATGATGAAGTCGATAATGATGAAGTCAATGATGAAGCATAGGTTGAGTATTATAAAACAGATGAGGAAACCTGTCTTGAAAGGATATAAGCTATGAGCATTTTTAATTTGGATATACTAGAACAAGAATTAACAGGTGCTAAGAAGATTGCTATTACCGGTCATATTAGACCGGACGGTGATTGCATCGGATCCTGCAGTGCGCTTTATCAATACCTAATTGAGTGTAAGAAGGAACTGAATATTGAACAGGTTGATGTCTATCTTGAGACATTTGGCCAGGAATATAATATCCTTTCCGGAATTGACAAGATCAGGCATAGGTTTGATTATGATGATACCTATGATGTAATGATAACGCTTGATTGTAGCAGTCTGGACAGACTTGGGCATTCCATAAGGTATTTTGAGACCGCCAAAAGAACAATATGTATAGATCATCATATTACAAATGATAACTTCGCTGATGTAAATCATGTGGTTGCCGATGCTTCATCCACTTGCGAGGTTATATATGACTTACTGGTTGATAGCAGGATAACCAAGGAAATTGCCAAGAGCCTCTATATTGGTATTGTTCATGATACTGGTATATTCAGACATGTAAGTACATCCGGTAAGACGATGGAGATCGCTGCAAGCTTAATAAGAAAGGGTATTGATTTTACCAAGCTGATAGATGAGACATTTACCCAAAAAACCTATGCTCAGATGCAGATTATGGGACGTGCTCTTATGGAAAGTGTCCTATATATGGATGGCAAATTAATAGCGTCAAGTATAAGTCTAGATACTATGAAGCTTTATGAAGTGACTCATACGGATCTGGATGGAATTATTGATCAGCTTCGTACAGCTAAGGGTACTGAAGTGGCTATGTTCATTTATGAGACTGAGGAAGGTGACAACAAGATTAGTCTTAGATCAAATGGCCGTGTGAATGTAAGTGAGATTGCTAGATCCTTTGGCGGTGGCGGACATGTCAAGGCGGCGGGCTGTAGTATGGAGGGCACTGCCATCGATGCCATAGCTAAAATCATTCCTCATATTGAGGCACAGCTTATAAATTAGGTGGACTGATAGTATTGATTAACGGAATTATAAATATATATAAGGAAAAAGGATATACCTCTCATGATGTTGTTGCAAAAATGAGGGGTATATTAAGAATAAAGAAAATTGGTCATACGGGAACATTGGACCCGGATGCTGAGGGCGTTTTGCCTGTATGCATAGGTAAGGCAACCAAGGTGGTAGACTTAATTGTTGAAAAGGATAAAACATATGAGGCCATTCTTAAGCTTGGCATAGTTACTGATACGCAGGATATGACAGGGGAAATTCTTAGGAACTCTTCGGTAGATGTAAGCTTAGACCAGATAACCGAGGTTGTAGAGAGCTTTATCGGAGGGTATGATCAAATTCCTCCCATGTATTCCGCGCTGAAGGTAGAGGGAAAGAAGCTATACGAGCTTGCAAGGCAGGGCAAGGAGATTGAAAGAAAGCCCAGATGGGTGGATATTCATAATATACAGATTCTCGAATATGACTCCCTAGAATATGAGGTTAGACTACGTATCGTCTGTGGCAAGGGCACCTATATTCGAACTCTTCTTTACGATATAGGTGAAATTCTTGGATGCGGCGGTACTATGAAGACCCTTATTCGTAGCAGAGTCGGAGGCTTTGAGGTTAAGAATTCATTGAGGCTGAGCCAGGTTGAGCAGCATGTAAGTCAGGGAACCTTAGGAAATTATCTTATTAAGGTAGATGATATGTTCCTATCGTATCCTTCTGTGATTGTGAATGAAAAATATGATAAGCTTATTTATAATGGGAATTCATTTAGGTTGGAGCATTTAGATAATATTGAGGAATTTAATGAGGATATCGTTCATAATAATGATGACGAGCAAAATAATGAGCTTATTTTATATAATGATGATATTTTAAGTAGTGAGATAATAAATACAAATGTTTTCGTTCGGGTATATGACTCGAAGGGTGTTTTTATTGGTATTTATCGTTACGACAAGATAGATAAAATATTTCATACTGAAAAGATGTTTTTGTAAGATTACCGGAGGATTAGATGGAATATATATCAGAAAATACGGATTTTAAATTGAAAAATACAGCAGTAACACTTGGTAAATTCGATGGTCTTCATCAGGGGCACAGGTTGCTGATTGATGAGGTCTTGTCACTAAAGGGGCAAGGCTATAGAGCTGTAATGTTTACATTTTCATATCACCCCTATAATCTATTTTCGGACAATGAGCTTAAGCTTATATTTACCGAGGAAGAGAAAAGGGCAAGGCTTGAAACACTTGGGATGGATGTATTGATATCCTATCCATTTACACATGAAACTAAGAATATTGAGCCAGAGGATTTTATAAAGGAAATCCTTGTGGAAAAGCTCGATGTCAAGGTGATTGTGGTGGGTAATGATTTTAGGTTTGGTAAAAATCGCAGAGGCGATTTGGACATGCTTAAGGCTATGGAAGCAGTCTATGGCTATAGAGTTATTTCCTTAGAGAAGAAGCGTTGGAGGAATACAATAATCAGCAGCTCAACCATAAGGCAGGAGCTGGCTAAGGGTAACATGGAGGATGTAAATGAAATGCTTGGGCAGCCTTACTATATTCATGGTAGGGTTCTTCACGGTAGAAAGATAGGCAGGACCTTAGGAATGCCTACGACTAATCTTACACCTAGCACAAATAAGCTTTTACCTCCCTGCGGCGTATATGCATCAAGAACTATTATCGACGGAGTATCATATCCCGGTATGACTAATATAGGATATAAGCCGACAGTCGGTGCCGAAAAGCGTAAGGGTGTTGAGACATATATCTATGATTTTGACAGGGATTTGTATGATCAGGAGATAGATGTGGAGATTCTGACCTATGAAAGACCAGAGTTGAGATTTGATAATCTGGAGGATTTAAGGCTTAAGATGGAAGAGGATTTGGCCTTTGGTAGGGAATACTTTGGGATTTAGTACTTGAGTTTCCGTAAATTGCACTTTGAAAACGAATAAACCTAACTAAAATACCTGTGTGCTGCTTTTTGTAAGATTTATATGAGCAGTTTTTGAAGTAGAGGCACTTTAATAAGCCCCGCTGAACCGGACTTTATGAGAAGTATTTTTCTATCTATTTAACAGATTAGCTTAAAGCGA
>JAAYJU010000126.1 GCA_012522735.1 Clostridiales bacterium
TGTCTGAGATTATCGTGGATTTCACTACATTATCATCTTTTATATAGATTCTGTCGCTTTCAAGGGAAAGAAGACTGCTTATCTTATTATATAAGCTTTCTAAGCCTCCTACAGTATCTGAAGCCTTGAGTTCATTTCCCATAAATACAGGATTATCCAAATTAATAGAGCTAATTTCATGATTAATATTTATGTCAGCTGTAGGATCCGGACTATATCTACTGCTGATCCCATCTATAAACCCTACCTTAGGTAGAGTATCAGCCTTATAGGACATTAGATTGCCGGCAGCTATGACCTCTTTTTCATCAGGATTAGGTAGGATTAGCTCTTGTATCTTAAAGGGCTCAGTCTTGTCTAAGGCAAATTCATCTTTTGAAATATATTCACGTAGATAATCATCTGCCAGCTTACCACTTTCAAATCCCAGATAATAATAATATAGTACTGTCGCAGTATCTCCTTCTATGGTTTGTCTCGATGCAATCATAAATGGGCGGACAGGATCCACGTATGATAGATAGTTGATATCCAAAGCAGGGTCAAGCTCCTCAAAATTCACCTCGGGTATATTATTTTCACTAATATCCGAACTGGTGATCGGGTTACGACGAATTTCTCTAATGGGTCCATTAATGAACCTTCCGGGAATAAGGTATGCCTTTTGATTGCTCTTAATAGCTACGGATTCACCGGTCATTATGTCAGTTGTATTGGTTAAGCCTCCCTTATTATCATCGACAGATACATGGGCACGTCCAGCAAGAATTAGGGAATCAAGCCCTGATAAATCGAGGGACGATTCGTTTCCATTTACAATTATGGAGCTACCCAAGGAAGATCTTGTACCGGTATAACCTACATATGCTCCCCTTATAGATACCTCGCTAAAGCTTCCGTTAAGAGTTAGATCGTCCTTAACTAAGCAAATTCCATCTATCTCTATGGTAGTGGGTAAAGTAAAGCTTGAGCTTATAGGTAGTGTGGTATCAGTCTTTATATTATTTGCCCATATCGTGGCAGGTATAGGAACCGAATTCCCCTCCTCATCAAGCTTATATGTTCCATCTATATCTAGTCTTCCTGTATCTTCAACACTAATATCCCCTCTTGTTACTATATTGCCACCATTAATTACAAGGCTATGATTATCAGTCATTTGGCTACTCACGGTGATTCCTCTGCCTGCATATACACTACCATTAATATGGTTGCTTCCAAAGAACTGATCAGACTCTATCCTACCGTCTGCTATAAGAGCATAATCCTTATAGGGCTGCTCCATTCTATATATAATAGTTTGTAAGCCATCATCAAATAAAAATTCTGGAAGTTCTACAATAATATCCGTACGAATTCTGCTTTCAAAATCATTTACAGTCATACTCACTAAAATATTGCTGAATGCAATACCCTCTTGTGGCATTATACTTATACTACTTTCACTGATATCGATATTTCTAACTATGTATCCCTCTATAGGCAAAGGTGTCAGGTAAGGCTCAAACTCTAAGGATATAAGGTTATCCTTCCCCCCTACAGGGATTCCAGCTAGCAAATCAATATCATTTATGCCCATTGTATTTCCAA
>JAAYJU010000127.1 GCA_012522735.1 Clostridiales bacterium
GTTATTTAATATCGTTTGTAATATACTCATAAGACCATTATGAAACAAAGGGACACAAAAAGAAACCCCTAATTCCCCTCATGAATGAGGGGCTAGGGGAGTTGAAGTGTCGAAGACACTTTTTTATTTTTTATTTAAAATCATGTACTATACTATCTAAATATAAATGACAATTGGATGTTAAAATAAAATATGGTATAATATCCGCGAACGAGAAAGTCGAAGACATTCGAGTTTATAATCTGCTTATTCATGATATAATACACCTATGTGAAAAGCTTAATATAGAAAGAAAGGGATTAGAAGATGTATAATGAATGGTCATTGGACATACTTTACAAGGGATTGGAAGACAAGAAATACAAGGAGGATATGAAAAGACTTAAGATGCTGATAAATGATATAAAAAGCTTTAGTGAGTCCTTGGAAGAAGATAGCCAGGATGAGGAAAAGCTTCTTCTTTCTGCAATTGATTATATGGAGCAGTTTGAAGTACTACAGGCTACTCAGGAATCTTATCTTTCATTAAGAGAATCTGTAAATACATCTGACGGCAAAATTGTCAATGAGCTTAATATTCTACAAAAACAGTTAAGCGAAACATCTAAGCCATTTGCAGTAATAAAAAAATGGATTGCAAGCATCAAAGCTATGGATAAGTATATGGATAAGCATCCTAAGCTTAAGGCATATTCATATATGATAAATAATATAAAAGATGATGCTAAGCACTTATTAAGCGATGATGTAGAGGATGTTATATCAAGGCTTAACCTGTCAGCAGGTTTAGCCTGGGGCAACATGCAGAGCTATCTGACATCAACTCTTGAGGTAGAGTATAGAGGAGATACTATAACCATACCTCAGGTTCGTAATCTGGCATATAGCGAAAATCCTTTGGTTAGAAAGGATGCATATTATGCAGAGCTTAAAGCATATGAGAAGGTCAAGGATGCCGTTAGCTATTCTATGAACAACATAAAGACACAGGTTAATACGATATCTGATTTAAGGGGCTATGAATCTCCGCTGGCACAGACATTGGAGCATTCAAGAATGAAGAGAGAAACCTTAGATGCTATGCTGGAAGCAATGGTTGAATATATGCCCGTATTTCATAAATATCTAAAACATAAGGCAAAGCTTTTGGGGCATAAAAACGGACTTCCCTGGTATGATTTATTTGCTCCTATGGGAGAAAGTGAAACTAAATTCACTGTAGAGGAAGCAAGAGAATATCTAGTTAAGCACTTTAAAGGCTTTTCCGATGAATTGGCTGATATGGTTGATCAAGCCTTTGAAGAAGAATGGATTGATTTCTTCCCGAGAAAGGGAAAGGTAGGAGGGGCATTTTGCAATAATATGCCTTATGTAAAGCAAAGCAGGATCCTTACCAATTTTACCGGAACCTTAAGTGATGTGGTTACACTGGCTCATGAGCTTGGACACGCCTATCACGGACTTAATATACAGGAGCATTTGCCTCTGAATACTGATTATAGTATGCCTGTGGCTGAGACAGCATCTAACTTTAATGAATCCCTAATCATGGAAGCAGTTATTAAAGAAGCATCTGGTATGGAGAAAATGGCTCTTATAGAAAGTCAGCTTCAGGACACAACTCAGATCATGTGCGATATATACTCAAGGTATTTATTTGAAACAGAGGTATTCGAGAAATCAAAACAGGGCTTCCTCTTTGCCGATGAACTTAATGAAATTATGCTAAAGGTTCAAAAAACAGCTTATGGGGATGGACTAGATCATAATTATCTTCATCCTTATATGTGGGTCGTAAAGCCACATTACTATTCAGAAGAATTGAGCTTTTATAACTTTCCTTATGCCTTCGGAGGATTATTCGCACGAGGACTATTCGAGAAATATAAGAAAGAGGGAGAGGAATTTATTCCAAAATACAAAGCCCTCCTTAATGCAACTACTGTAAGCGCTGTTGAGGAATGTGCTAGAGAAGCCGAGATTAATCTGGAGGAACCAGAATTCTGGAAGACCAGCTTAAAGGCATTCGAAAGCTTGGTGGATGAATTTATAAAGCTTTCCTAGGAACTGCATAAAATGCCTCCTTCTACTTCATAATAATGACTAGATTAAGTTGCAGAAGGAAGGAGATAAAATATGAGTTTAATAGATGGTAATTCACAATTACCTGTAGGACTTGGCATGCGTCTTGCACTGGATATGAAAGCAATGACTAATTTTTCAAATTTATCAGATACAAAAAAGCAGGAGTTAATAAACTATATTGAAGGTTCTACAACAGGAGAAGAGGCTAAAAATCGTGTAACCGAGGTGGTAAGTAGTCTCCACAATGGTGGTTCGTTTAGTTAGATATTAGAGCTCCTTATATATGGTCAAATAGGTAAGAAAATGAAGGACAGTTTCGGGGCAAAATCCCGGCTGTCCTTCTTGAATTATATTGCAACTACATTTAGCTTATCTTGGATTACCCATAAAGAACAAGGCTATGGTTCCGGGTCCGGAATGTGAACCTATGGTGGGGCTTACATAATTAATTAATATATCCTCTATTCCAAATCGCTCCTTAATAAGGGAGGCAACATATTCAGCATCCTCTAGACTATCACCGTGACTAATGAAGACAGTGTCATTGTCGAAGCCAGGTAATCTCTTTTCCATATGATCTACTAATGCAACTAGAGATTTCTTTCTTCCTCTAACATTGTTAAGAGGAACAAGACGGCCTTCGTTATTAACATGAAGTACAGGCTTTACATTAATGAGGGTCCCAATAATAGCTGATGTTTTGGATACACGGCCCCCTCTGTGAAGGTGATGAAGATCATCAACAGTAAACATATGACATAGATTTAACTTATTATTCTCCAGCCAATCGGCTATTTCCTCCATTGATTTTCCTGCTTCCTTCATCATAACAGCCTTATGGACTAGAAGACCTTCTCCTAGTGAAGCACATAAGGAATCGATTACCCTTATATTAGCATCAGGTATTTCCTCACAAAGATCTCTAGCAGCTGTCGCAGTTACAGAGCAGCTACCACTAAGGGCAGAAGAGAATGCGATATGTAATATATCGTATCCTTGATTCAATAAATCAGTGAAAATTTTTCTTGCAGTATCTGGATTTACAGCCATAGTGGTAGGCATGGATCCACCGCGCATTTTATTATAGAAATCCTTTGGTTCAAGCAGATTTTTTTCTCCAAAGACCACATCGTCAAAGCTATAATATAGCGGTACTACATTCAAATTATGCTTCTTAACATATTCATCAGGTAGATCACAGGTAGTATCTGTAGTGATAATAAACTTCTTCATCTCATTCACCATACCTTTCCGTTATTATCAAATCTTGTATTCATGAAAGCTATACTATATATAGATTTATAATATAGCTGACATGTCAATAAGTAGTTTTAATTACGATATGATATATTATAACATACCATAATGAATAGATACAATATAATTTACAAAATAATAGAAACTTATAAATTAGTATGCTCTAGTAGATTATAAAAATTTATTCGGCTCATATATTAACAAAATTTTTATTGTATGCTAGTATATAGAGTAAGTTATGCAAATAAATTCGTAGAGAGGTAGAAAATATGCTAAAGAACATTATATGCTTTGGAGATTCCAATACCCATGGTTTTATCGCAGGGCTAGGAGGAAGATATAATGAGAATGCAAGATGGACCAGATTACTACAAAGACATTTAGGATTAGAATATTATATAATAGAAGAGGGACTTAACGGCAGAACAACAGTATATGATGATGCTGAAATGAAGAATGTAAATGGAAGTCGATATCTAGAGGTAAGTATAGCAACAAATAGACCGCTTGATTTAGTAATACTCATGCTTGGCACTAACGATACAAAAGAGAGATTTAATGCCACTGTCCAGGATATAACCAAAGGATTGGAGCAGCTTATTAAAATACTGAAAAACCCTGAGATATATAATAATGAGATATTAATTATTTCACCTATTCATATAAGTGATAAAATACTTAATTCCGAGTATTGTGAATCCTTTGGTGGACTTAAAGGAGCAGAAAAATCCAGAATGCTGGCAGCAAGCTACAAAAAGCTAGCAGAGGAATACGGATGTCACTTTATGGACGCGGCAGATTATGCTAAGGCTGATGATACTGACGCCATACATCTGGATGCTAAGGGACATGCTTCTTTGGCAGAAGGCATATATCATAAGATAAAAGAAATTGAAAGAGGCGTATAGTTTGGAAAATTGGGTGATAAAGAATATTAAAGCGGATTTTAAGCAGATAATAGAAAAATGCAATGTCAGTGAGGTGCTAGCACGGTGTCTAGTCAATAGAGGACTAGATGATCCTGATCAAATAAATGCATTCCTACATCCAAGCCTTGATAAGCTCTACGATCCATTTCTCTTAAAGGATATGGAAAAAGCCTGCAACCTTTTAGTTGACAAGATTCGTACAGGTAAGAGCATACGAATTATTGGTGACTATGATGTGGATGGTGTAATGTCAACCTATATACTGTATTGTACCTTGAAAATGATAGGAGCGGATGTGGACTATGATATTCCTGACCGAATAAATGACGGTTACGGTATCAATATAAGAATGGTTGAGGATGCTAGGGAGGATAATATTGATACACTTCTTACCTGTGATAACGGAATTGTAGCTTTGGATGAGATTAAGAAGGCTAAGGAATATGGTATGACTGTTATAGTTACAGACCATCACAACCTTCATGAGACAGATGGCAAGACAGTTGTTCTGCCCGAGGCAGATGCAATAATTAATCCTAAGCAGCCTAATTGTATATACCCATTTTCCGAACTATGCGGTGGTGCAATTGCATACAAATTAGCTATTGCCTTACTAAGTAGGTATGAAATATCCGGTAGAACTAGCTATGAGGAAGAGCTTATAACATATGCAGCGATTGCCACTGTCTGTGATGTAATGGAATTAATAGATGAGAATAGGATAATTGTAAAGCATGGACTGTCATTGCTTAAGAATAGTCAGAATACAGGATTAGTTGCATTGATGGATCTATGTCAGATTGATAGGGAGAGGCTTTCAAGTTTCCACCTGGGATTTATAATTGGTCCCTGTCTTAATGCTTCGGGAAGGCTTGATAGTGCTAAGAGGGGTATTAAGCTTTTACTGTCAGAAACTAAGAGCGAAGCCTTAGAGCTAGCTACAGAGCTAAGAAGCCTTAATGAAGAAAGAAAAAATATGACGGCAGAGTATACAGAAAAAGCAGTAAAGGTGATTGAAGAAGGAGATATGCTAAAAGATAAGGTCCTTGTGATATATCTTTCGGATTGTCATGAAAGCATAACGGGTATAATTGCAGGGCGTATCCGTGAAAAATATAATAGACCAACAATAATTTTAACAGATTCCTTAGATTATGTAAAAGGATCCGGTAGGTCCATAGATAATTACAATATGATAGAAGAGTTAAATAAACATAGAGAGCTTATGCTAAAGGTAGGAGGCCATCCTATGGCAGCAGGCTTGTCTATTTGGCCTGATAGGATTGAATCCTTAAGAAATGCATTGAATGAGAATCCTCCCATAACTGAGGAAATGCTAAAGCCTAAAGTAACTATAGATATTCTTCTGCCTCTAGGATATCTTTCCGAAGACCTGGTAAATGAGCTAAAGTTATTAGAGCCCTTTGGCAGGGGAAATGAAAAACCCTTATTTGTAGAGCGGGACTTAGCCATAAAATCTATCCTTGTAATCGGAAGGAATTCGAATGGAATAAAGCTTCGGGTTAAAAATTCTTATGGTAGAGAAATGGACGCTCTATATTTTGGGGACGTGGAAGGTTTTTTTGCATACATTAGTGATACATACGGTGATGAAGAAGCTGAGCGTTTAAAGACAGGAAGAGGAACCAATCTTAAGCTTACAGCTACATATTATCCAAATATCAATGAATATAACGGCTATAAAAACCTACAGCTTATGATTCAAAACTATAGGTAATCAGATAAAATTATGTAGATATATGGAAGTATAAAACAAAAACAGGTGTTTTGAATATTATAGTGTGGAAATAAATGTATATAATGCAAACTTTAGAGCATTTTAATGTATATTAATCAATAAAGCTTTGCGTAGAATTGTCCTAAGTGATATAATATCCACGATAAGCAGATTAGGCAAAGTAAATCAGTGTGATTAATGTGACGCGTACTTTGCGTTACGATTAATCACAATGATTGCGAATGAATGCTATGCATTCATTGGATAATGTGCATCGGTTCAGCAAGCTGAACCTTTACGTGAATCGGTTTAGCAAGCTAAACCTTTAGAAAAACGCATAGCGTTTTGAGCTCCTAATCTGCTTAATATGTATATGAGGGCTAAAGAACAAGACTTAGTCCGAGAAAGGTTTGGGTGTGTAATGAGAAAATTAGACGATTATGTAAGAAGTATACCAGATTTTCCCGAGCCCGGGATTATATTTCGAGATGTGACAACAGTGTTACAGAATAAGGATGGACTTAAGCTGGCAATAGATCAAATGCAGGATCTAATTAAGGATATAGACTTTGACCTAATAGTAGGTCCCGAATCCAGAGGATTTATCTTTGGGGTACCAATTGCTTATAATATGAATAAAGCATTTATTCCTGTTAGGAAAGAAGGTAAACTACCTTGCGAAACAATTTCGATGGATTATGAATTGGAGTATGGCAAGGCTACTATAGAGATTCATAAGGATGCAATAAAGCCAGGACAAAAGGTGGTTATTGTAGATGACTTGATTGCCACCGGTGGTACTATCGAAGCAATTACCAAGCTCATAGAGATGCTTGGAGGAGAAGTTGTAAAGATTATATTCCTGATGGAACTAAAAGGTCTAAACGGTAGGAAAAAACTATCAGGTTATGATGTGGAAGCTGTCATTCAATATGAAGGAAATTAGTGCATAAGTAGGTGATATTATGGATATGGATGATATTATGAACCAGGGTATATTAAATAGGCCGGCGGCTACTTCAGTGCCAGCTGACTTTACTTCGCCCGAGCAGCTGTATAAAAAGCTGATTGACAAGGTTATTTCATACCATCCGTCCGCAGATATCTCCATGTTGGAAAAGGCATATAATCTTGCAATTTCAGCCCATAAGGACCAGCTCAGAAAATCAGGAGAGCCTTATGTCGTACATCCCTTGTGTGTGGCTAATATTTTGGCAGAGTTGGAGCTTGATAAGGAAAGTATCGTAGCCGGAATTCTTCATGATGTGGTGGAGGACACCGAAATAACTACTGCACAGGTTTCAGAGATGTTCTCCGAGGAAATTGCTCTTCTTGTGGATGGTGTAACCAAGCTGACACAGCTTAAATATTCCAAGGATAAGGTGGAGGTTCAGGCTGAAAATCTCAGAAAGATGTTCTTAGCCATGGCCAAGGATATCCGTGTTATTCTTATAAAGCTTGCTGACAGGCTTCATAACATGCGTACTCTTAAATACATGAATGAGGATAAGCAGAAGGAAATTGCCAGAGAAACTATGGATATCTATGCCCCGATTGCTCAGAGGCTTGGTATATCTAAGATTAAGGTGGAGCTTGATGATTTATCCTTAAAGTATCTTGAGCCTGAAATATATAAGGAGTTGGCTGAAAAGATATCCTCTAAAAAGAGTGAGCGTCAAGCTTATATTGATAGTATCGTTGATGATGTTAGATCCCATATAAATGAGGCTGGAATTCCAGCAAAAATAGATGGCAGGATAAAGCATTTCTTCAGTATATATAAGAAAATGGTAAATCAGAGTAAGACCTTAGATCAAATTTACGATTTATTTGCTGTACGTATTGTTGTAGATTCCTTAAAGGATTGCTATGCCGCATTAGGTGTTATCCATGAGATGTACAAACCGATTCCTGGTAGATTTAAGGATTATATAGCAATGCCAAAGCCTAACATGTACCAGTCTCTTCACACAACTCTAATTGGGCCTAAGGGACAGCCCTTTGAGGTGCAGATAAGAACCTATGATATGCACAGAACAGCAGAATACGGTATTGCTGCTCATTGGAGGTATAAGGAAGGAGCTGACGGAAAAGGAACTTCAAATGCTGAGGAGGAGAAGCTTACCTGGCTACGCCAGGTTCTAGAATGGCAGAGGGATCTTTCCGATAATAATGAATTTTTAAGTCTACTTAAGAATGATTTTGATTTATTCTCAGACAGCGTATATGCATTTACACCTACGGGAGATGTTAAGACATTGCCTACTGGCTCGATTACCATTGATTTTGCATACAGTATTCATAGTGCTGTCGGAAATAAAATGGTTGGTGCAAGGGTTAACGGAAAGCTAGTGCCGATTGATTATGTTATTCAAAACGGTGATAGAATTGAGATTATGACATCACAGAACTCTAAAGGACCCAGCCGTGATTGGCTGTCCATGGTAAAGAGTACTCAGGCAAAGAACAAAATCAATCAATGGTTTAAATCAATATTGAAGGAAGATAATATCAATAGAGGTAAGGAATCAATTACTAACTATTGTAAGCAGAAAAGCATTACTCTTAGTGATCTGATTAAGCCTGAATTTACCCGTGTAATTATGAGAAAATATGGCTTCAAGGACTGGGATTCGATACTTGCGGCCATAGGACATGGAGGACTAAAGGAAAGCCAGGTTGTTAACAGACTTTATGAGGAATGGCGTAAGAAGAACAAGCTGGATATTACTGATGAGAACGTCCTTGAGAATATCTCCGAGAACAAGGAGCATAGGCTTACTGATAAAAAGTCAAAGAGCGGTATAGTTGTTAAAGGAATTCATGATTTGGCAGTACGGTTTACAAAATGCTGTAGTCCGGTTCCCGGTGATGAAATAATTGGCTTTGTTACAAGAGGAAGAGGAGTATCCATACATCGGACAGATTGTATAAATATTATTAACCTACCTGAGGATGACAGAGCAAGACTTATCGATGCCGAATGGGACGTACAGGATGGTAAGGATACAGGAGTATATCCTGCTGAGATTAAAATATATGCCAATAACAGAACCGGTGTCCTTGTGGATATATCCAAGGTATTGACTGAGAATAAAATAGACGTAACATCCATGAATGTAAGAACCAGCAAACAAGGTACAGCATCCATAAGCATTGGATTTGAAATAAACGGGGTAGAGCAGCTTAATGAGATTATTTCAAAGATTAAAAATGTAGAAAGCGTATTGGATATTGAACGAACTGCCGGTTAATGTAAGAAAGAGGTTATATAGTGAGAACAATTCATATAAAGACACTTGTACTGGGAAGGGTGCAAACTAATTGCTATATTATTAAGAGCCCGGAATCACAGGAGGTTGTTGTGATTGATCCCGGTGACAATGAAAATATAATAGATAAATATCTAAAAGAAAATGACCTGGAGTGTAAGGCAATATTCCTTACCCACGGTCATTTTGACCATATAACAGCGGCTGCAGGTCTTAAAGCACTAACTAATGCTCCTATCTATGCTCATGAAGCCGAGATAGATTTATTAAATAACCCCCAGCTGAATGCATCGGCTTACATGGGAGATGAGCTAAGCTTAAATCCTGATATAAGGCTTAAAGATAAGGAAGAAATCCAAACTGCAGGTTTATCCTGGTCTGTTATATATACACCTGGTCATACTAGTGGAGGAGTCTGCTACCATCTGCTAGACCATGGAATTATATTTAGCGGTGACACCCTCTTTTATGAGAGCATCGGAAGAACGGATTTCCCCACAGGCAATCACCAAATGCTTATAGATTCTATTCATAATCAGCTCATGGCTCTTTCTGATAAGATAGAGGTTTATCCCGGACATGGAAGACCGACGACTATCGGCCACGAGAGGAGCAATAATCCTTATCTATATAATAGGTAATATCATTCTATTATATAGATAAAGAAGGAGTAGCTATAATGGAAATTTTATTATCAGATAAGGCATATGAGAATGACGTCCGTCCAATTATAAATGCATTTTGCCCAGAGGAAGAAACTAGAATAAGCACCATAAGTATTGACTTTGGAAGAGATAAAGTATATATAGATATAAAAGTTAATAGCGGTGAAAGCTATAATTCCTTTACCTCTACACCGGATCCCATAAATGAGAAGGCAGCTTATAAGAATGCCATGAAACGTTTGCTATATAGCATGCTGTCTGACATAAGTAAGAAGGAGCTACCCTGGGGTATATTAACTGGTATAAGACCCACTAAGCTTGTATATGAGTTGCTTGAGAAGGGCATGGATGAAGAAGAGATATATAGGAGGATGGAAGAGGAATATTACTGTTCAAAGGATAGAATAGCTATAAGCATCCTTATAGCCAACCGCGAAATGCAGCTCTTAAACGAGATGGATTATAAAAACGGCTATAGTCTGTATATCGCTATACCATTTTGTCCAAGTACCTGCTTATATTGTTCATTTCCTTCCTATTCCGTAGAAAGATATGCAGATACTGTCGAGGGATATCTGAAGGCCTTGGAGAATGAAATCAGATACGCATCGACTTGCTTACCAGATAAAAAGCTGTCTACTGTATACTTAGGTGGAGGCACACCGACCACCCTGTCGGCTAAGCAGCTAGACCGTTTGCTGGGACTAATTAGGCAGCTATATGATTTCACCTATGTGAAGGAGTTTTGCGTAGAAGCAGGCCGTCCAGACAGCATTACGAAAGACAAGCTGATGGTCTTAAAAAAATGGGGAGTGGATAGAATATCCATCAATCCTCAGACAATGCAAGAAAGAACTCTGGAGCTGATAGGAAGAAAGCACACAATATCCCAAGTATATGAAGCTTTTCATATGGCTAGAGAAACAGGCCATGACAACATAAACATGGACATAATCATAGGACTTATGGGAGAAAGACCTGAGGACGTGGCTTATACTCTTGATATGATTAAAGAGCTTGATCCAGAAGGCCTTACAGTGCATACTCTGGCTATAAAGCGTGCAGCCAGACTTAATGCTGAAAAAGACAATTATAAGGGACTAAAGGCAGAGAAGGTACCTAGGATGCTTGAGCTATCAAAGGAATTTGCCAAGGCTAACGGTTATCTTCCATATTATCTTTATAGACAGAAGAATATGGCAGATAATCTTGAAAATATAGGATATGCGAAATATGGGAAGGAAGGACTCTATAATATCTTAATTATGGAGGAGAAGCAGACTATACTTGCCCTAGGTGCCGGTGCTTTGAGTAAATTCGTATATCATGATAGAAAACAAATCGATAGGATAGATAATGTTAAGAATCCGAAGGACTACATCAATAGAATAGATGAGATGATAAAAAGAAAAAATGATTATTTACAGGAAAGGCGGGATAATAATTGATCACACAGAGACCGAAAGGTACGCAGGACTGGTATGGCCTTGATATGTACAGAAGGACTATTATTGAGGAAATCGCAAGAAAGCTTTGCAAGAGATATAATATTAAGGAGATAATTACTCCTGCTTTCGAGCATACGGTTCTTTTTCAGAGAGGTGTAGGGGAGACGACCGATGTGGTACAAAAGGAGATGTATACATTCATTGACAAAGGAGAGCGTAGCATCACCCTAAAGCCCGAGGGAACCGCAGGAGCTGTCCGTGCATATCTGGAGAATAGTCTATATAATGAGAGCCAGCCAACAAAGATGTTTTATATCACCCAAGCATTTCGTTATGAGAATCCACAAAGCGGAAGGTTTAGACAGCATCATCAGTTTGGAGTGGAGTTTTTGGGATCGGCAAGTCCTCTGGCAGAGATAGAGATTATTACGCTTTTGCAAGAATTTATGGAGGAGCTTGGTCTAAAGGGAGTAAAGCTCTATATCAACAGTATCGGCTGTAAGAATTGCAGAAAGACTTACAATGAAGCACTGCTTAGCTTTCTTAAAGAACATGAAATGGAGCTATGCGGTATATGTAGAGAGAGGATGCAAAAGAACCCTCTTCGTGTTCTTGATTGTAAGGTACCTTCTTGTCACGAAATAATTAAGGATGCTCCTAGAACAATTGATTATTTGGATGAGGAATGTAGGGAGCATTTTGATGAGCTAAAGAGCCTTCTTAATAAAATGGACATTCCATATAAGGTTGACACAGGGATTGTGAGGGGTTTGGATTATTATACCAGGACTGTGTTTGAATTCATCAATAGCGAGGGACTTACACTCTGCGGAGGCGGAAGATACGATAATTTGATAAATGAGATAGATGAGAAGCAGGATATTCCTGCGGTAGGCTTCGGATTCGGTATCGAGAGGATTATTAAAGAGCTGGATGCAGAGGGTGTAAAGCTGGCTGATGAGCCTGCTGTGGATTTATATGTTGGGATACTTGGTAAGGAATCAAAGGCCGAGGCATATAAATTAGTTAAGAGCTTAAGACAAGCCGGACTTATAGTAGAAACAGATTATATGGACAGAAGTGTAAAGGCTCAGATGAAATATGCCAATAAAATAGGTGCAAAGAATACGGTGATTATCGGTGCAGATGAATTGGCAGCAAGAAAGGCCAATATAAAAAATATGGATAGCGGTAATCAGACTGAGGTTGAACTAGATAAGGTGGCTGAGTTTTTACTCTCGGAATATCTATTATGATACAGAATAGTTAGGAGATGAATATGAAAATTGCAGGCCGGCGTATAAAGTTGCAGATGTTCATTTTATTAGCTGCCATATTTCTGTTAGCAGGTATGGCAGTGGTTTTCTTATGGAATACAAATCGGCAAGACTCAATAAGGAAGAACCTTTTGCCTGGATTAATCAAAGTTTAGAGGTTATCGTGGTATTATGAACACTGATTTGAAGTGTGTGTATGACGGTATGGATATAGTTACGATAAGTGCCAGCGAAAATGCTGCACGGTGTTTAGGCTTGCGTAAAAATGGAACAGTAATTTCATTGAGTGACATTTCTCCACTGGAGGTTACGGACTGGAAAAATGTGATTGCCGTACAGCAAGGCTTCAACTACGCTGAGGGACTTAAACTGGACGGCAGTTGTTTGTTTTTGGATATTTCGGTATATAGGTAGCAGGAAGATAATCATAATCGCTTACTCTGTATAACCAAAAGCTAAGATTGTGAATTCCTTCTCTTCATTTCCTTCAGCCATCTTAATCTCTACATTATGATTGGCGGGACTATCCTCATTCAGCAAGAGCATAGTATATGGGTTATTCCATCCCCCTCCCTGGTTACCGAGAATGGATTTAGTAAGTTCCCCATCAATATATACATCTACCTTACCGGAGCTAGCCTGGCTGTTGGATTTATATACTATAAGCAGGTTCTTGCAGTTAATATCCATAGTAAAGCTTTCAGTGCCGCTTCCCGTGCTATGCTTCCAGTTGTTCGGAAATGTCTTTGTTCCCGGAAGGTGGCGTATAGTTCCAAGGATAGTATCTGTTTCTGAAAAGCTACCGGGATTTATAGTAATTCCCCCAGGTATAGAAGAAGCGTCTAGCAGCTTCACACCTACGAATGAATTTCCAATGGCTGCCTGATCTGATATTGTAATATCTGTCTCAGAAGCATTCTCAGAGTTTACTGTAGAGAAATAATATTTGATACAGTCTGCCATGATTCCATGTCCATAGTCTGTGGGGTGATACTGATCTGAAAAAAACTCCTTATCTGTTAGCCTTTCTGCTTCAAGCTCGTGTACTACGGCATCCTTTATACTAATCATGGGAAGATTATAGTGATTACCCACAGGCATCAGTCTATCCTGAAGATTCCATTTTGACTGGAAGACAGCAAATAATAGTATTACTGCGGGTTGATTTTCGGCTTGTAATGCATTAAGAACAAGACTCTCATAAGCGTCTCCATTAGTAGGATCATCTCCATCATTTACGGCAAACTCTACGAAAAGAATATCAGGAGAACCTTCAGCATAACCAATTATGTCTCTATCATAACGAATCATACCAAGAGTTGAAGGGGTACCTGACATTCCGGCATTAATATATTTGACATTGTCCATATCGGCTAAGCCGTAGGCTTCCTTGAAATATAAATATGATAGATAGGCATAACCTTTTTCGGCGCTGCTCGCATTAAAGCTTTCCGTAATGGATCCACCTATATATCCGATGGTAACTTCTTCGCCACGTTTAGCCTTCTCTATGGCCTTTTTTATGCGATAATTATTACCGCTTGTAATCAAAGAATTCTTTATCATATCTTTATATTCGTCCGTCCTTCCTTCCCATATTGATTCATCAAATGGATCAGGCACGGGCGTAGGCTCTGGTGTAATAGCATCTTCCCCCACCTCCTCTAAATCTGATGCATTTTCTTTAGTCTCGCTAGAGTCTGAACTATCATTAAAGTCTGTATTTTCTTGACCCTTTGTATTATTGCCATCGGTCGGGGAATCATTAGTTTTATTACTACAAGCTAATAGACCCAAAGCAAATACTCCGATTAGAATAAGATAGAAGCATCTTCTTTTCATATTTATACCTCCCATAAGTAGATACCTATAACATTTCAAATATCTATAATAAAATCTTAATACATTACACTATATCTGTCTAATAGTTAATAAACAATAATATGAATAAGAGAAAACTTATATCACAATAACAAGGGGCTGCTGGGGGATATTAGAGCTAGCTCAAAATATTCTAAAGGCACTGACGTTCCCTCTCACGCTGATTATGAGTACAGATACCATAATATGTATATCTTGCACGGACCGAGGTCCGTACCGATTATACATATTACGGTATCTGTTCTCCTAAATGCGCAAGAGGAAATGTCAGTGCCTTCTAAAATATTGTTTTGAGCCAGCCTCAAGTTCTAAAAAGCAGCCCCTGAATTATGTGATATTATTGTATATATTGAGGATAGAACCAGGTTCCGTAGCCGATAAGCTGCTTTAGGAGGGCGATATATTCTATGGCTACACGGGATAGATAGCGATTCTTTCTATAGGCAATAGATAGACTACGGGTAGCATTGGGATGACTTAGCTTATAGTATATGGGATGTTTTTCATAATTACCGAATTTTATAAGAAAATCAGGTATAAAGGTAGATCCTATTCCTGCCAGTGCCCATGAAAATGCAGTTTCTATTCGTTCACTAAATAAAACCACTATGGGATTAAAGCCTGCTGAAAGACAAAATTCTGATGAGGTTGTATATAATTTCTGATTCTGCCTAAGGAATATAAACTGTGCTGATTGAAATGCGGATAAATCAACAGCGGGAGTTTTATGAAGCTTGGCAGTATCTAGCTTAATATCTTGATCAGACACCTGATAGGCCTCCATGCCACTGTTTAACTGACTGTCTGGAGGAACGGCAAGATAAAGCTGTTCCTCAACCAGCTCCTCAGTATGGAATATAGTTTTATCAAAGGACCCGGTTCCCATAAATAGATCAATTCGGCCTTCCATGGCAGCCTCCTCAAGCTTGTGGGTCATGTCTTCTAATATATGTATAGTAACACCTGGATATAGTTCTTGAAATTTTGCAATACTCTTTGGTAAAAGACATGAAGCTCGAAACGGACTGGTTCCGATTCTTAATTCTCCGGTCTTTAGATTGGTCAAATCTGCAATCTGTTGATTGAGTTCCTCCTCTATAGCCTTAATTTTTCTGGCAGCACTTACAAAAGCTTCTCCTGCACTGGTAAGTCTTATAGGGGAGGTGCTTCTGTCAAATATCTGGGTATGCAGCTCGTTTTCCAGATTCTTTATGAACTGGCTTAGAGAAGGCTGGGTTACATAGAGCCTCCCTGCTGCTTTCGAGAAGCTTTTCTCTTCTGCAAGAGTTAGAACATATTCAATTTGCTGCGAGGTCATAAGCAGCCTCCTTCCATCTACCGTTGTTTCAATCTTTATCTAAACAGTATGAAATAATACTCAAAATACATGACATAAGTATATGCTTATAACTTTGATAAGTCAATAACAATTAGCCTATGCCTAGGGAATTTGTTACAATAAAGTAGTAAACTTCCCCTTTCTTTTTGAACTTTTCCTCTTTTTATTATAATATAGTAATGGCGATTCATTACATAATCAAAAAGGAAGGGGACTTATTAGTAGATTTATAAAAGGAGAAGGAGAGGATTATGTCGAAATTAAAAAGATTAAGCACAATATTAGTATTACTTATGATACTTGCTCTAACTCTGGGAGCATGTGGTAAGACTGAGACTGAGCCGGATACACCGGCACCTACCCAGGCACCTGTCGTAGATAATACAAAGGAGGATGCTGATCCAACACCTACACCTACACCTGAACCGCCAAGGGATTTGGGAGGAATTAGTATTAAGGTGGCGGACTGGTGGACTACTGGTACAACCGAGCCGACTACAGCAAGAGAGATTGATACAGAGGCCTATAGAGAGGAGCTTCAGGCGACACATAATTTTACACTTGTTCAAGAGAATATTGGTACCTGGAGTGAATATCAGGAGCTATTTACTACTTCAACAATGGCTGGTGCTCCTTTAGCAGACATATTTATTATGGATCAAAAGTTTGTACCAGAGCCATTAAAGCAGGGACTTTTTTATCCTATCAGTGATTTACCAAGCTTTGATCCTGATAATGAGCTATGGAACCAACCGGTTATAGATTATATGAGACAGAACAATAAGGTGTATGGGTTTACTGAGGAGAGCAACAGTCCGGGTCTAGGTATATTCTGGAACAAGAGATTATTTGAAGAAGCTGGGCTTGAACCGGATCTATTATATGATTTGCAGAAGAATGGTGAATGGACTTGGAGTAAATTCGAGGAACTAAGTAAGCAGCTTACATTAGATAGGGATTCCGACGGTATTACAGATGTATATGGAATTACCTGTTGGTCAGTGGAATTTTCAAAAGCAGCTGTATTTAGTAACGGCTCTGATTATGTAAGATTTAATAATGAGACACAAAGGTATGAGAACAACCAGATGGCTGATGATTACCTAGAGGGAATAAAGTTTGGTGTCGATTTATTTAATAAGGGCTATATGCAGGCAGCTCCGGAAGGTGCAGCACACAAATGGTGGGTTGGAGAATTTGCAAGCGGCAATGCAGCTATGATGGTTGGTGAATGGTATGAGCATCCGTCTATTATCGACATGGAGGATGATTATGGATTTTGCTTCTTCCCTAAGGGACCCGGGCCAAATGCTAAGATGCAGACTCTATTCGTAGGAAATGTAAGAATCGTTCCTTCTTCCTTAGATGCACAGCGTGCCGACGATGTTATATTCGCTTATACTAATTGGGTATCCGCGCCTCCTGGATATGAGGATGAGGAAGACGATTATTCATTCTATTATACTAAGGTTAGAGATTCAAGAGCAGTCGAAGAAACCATAGCTCCTATGATCGAAGGACAGGGAATGAGGTCAATGGTCTATTCGGTACCTAACCTATCCTTTAGATGGGGTGGAAATATGGATGGTGGCGGTTATGAATCAATATCCGCAATTGAGATAGCTCAAGAAGCTTCTGCTCAATATGATGCAATAATTAACGATTTCTATGAAGACTAAGATATCCGCGAATAAGCAGATTAGTACATGGTAAACAGCATATTTTATATGACATGTCCTTTATGTCATAATAAAATGAGTCTATCCCAAGGGCGAATGACTTTGGGATAGACTCATTCTTGTGAACAAGAACCCTTCTTAATAATTTACATTTAAATTCCGATATATATATAAGATCTAGTTAGGGAGATATGTGTATGACAGTGGATTATCATAAAGAAATGGTTAAGCGTTCCTTAATCTCTACCGGTAATAATCATAGGATGAAAAAAGCTATAGATAAGGCTAGGAATGGTGAAAACACAACTATAGTGTATCTGGGCGGCTCTATTACAATGAGGAAAAAGGAGCTAGCTGACAGAGGATATGCCGATGCCTCCTTCAGATTCTTTAAGGAGAACTTTGCTCCTGATGGAAGGCTTACTTATATCAATTCGGGTATGAATGGTACATCATCATTAATTGGACTTATAAGATTAGAAAGAGATGTAGAGCGCTACCATCCCGACATTGTTTTTATTGAGTTTTCAGTAAACGATTCTAAGGATAGTCTATCTAGAGAGATATTTGAAAGTATGGTTGTTCGCTTACTAGAGTCAGAAAGTAGACCAGCTATTGTGCTTCTATTTTTACAATCTGAGGGTGGTTATTCCTGCCAAGGCCATATGCAGGTTATTGGAGAGCATTATAAGCTTCCCATGATTAGTGTCTGTGATGCAATCCAAGAAGAAATTGAGGCTGGTAGGATGAAATGGTCGGAGTATGCAAATGATAATATTCATCCCCATGCAAGAGGAAATGATCTTGTCGCCCTGTTTATATCTAATTATTATAAGGTTGTTGATAAGGAAGCCGAGGATGAAGAAGAGGAAATTCCATGTAAACCCTTTTATGGCACGGCCTATAAGGATATGCGACTCTTAGATTCAAGTAAGTTCAAACCCTTAACTACCGGGGGATTTATAAGCTTCGATACAATTTCAGACTTTCCAAAGGGATGGATTCGTGATACCCATAGAGAGAATACATCATTTTTACTTAAGCTGTGGTTTAAGCATTTGTTTATTATATATAAGGAAACAGGGAGTTTGAATGAAGGAAGTATAATATTGTCTGTGGATAGTGACCATGTCGGCACATTCTCAGGATATCGTACATTCGGTTGGAATAATCCTACTGCAAAGCATGTATTTTCGGATGAGGCGGGTCAGGAGCATTTAGTCGATATAAGAATGGCTAAAGGAGATGAGGCTAAGGAGTTTTCACTTTTAGCCTTAGGATATTGTTAATAAATATTATAAGTGTTAGAATAGCTTTAAATATAAATTCACTTATAAGAGAAAGGAGCCCTATGAAAAGCAGTAATAATAACAAGATATGGTTATCACCTGTATTAGGAGACGGAATGGTACTACAAAGAGACTCCGTGGTAAAGTTATGGGGTAAGGGAGTTCCTTCAAAAGAACTCAAGCTCACTTTTTTAGATCAGGACTATAATACCTTAGTTAGGGAAGATGGAAGCTGGGAAGTAAGGTTAGATAATTTAAAGCCAGGTGGACCCCATGATATGGTTATTTATCATGATGGTGAGGAAAAACGCATAAGTGATATTCTTGTGGGCGATGTATGGGTACTGGCAGGTCAATCTAATATGCAGATACCTATTAGCAGAACACTAGACTTGTTTGAAGAAGAAGTAAAGGGAGCTGCTAATAATAATATAAGACAGTTTACTGTCCCTATGGTTTATGATTTTCATGGACCTATAGATGAACTTAGTGATGGTAACTGGGTACCGGTTACTCCGGAAACCGTATATAGCTTTAGCGCAATCGGTTATTTCTTTTCAAAGAAAATATATGATAAATACCAGATTCCTATTGGGTTACTCTTTACAGCCATAGGGGGTACACCTGCTGAATCCTGGATTAGTGAAGGCTCATTAATGAGCTTTGATAGATTTAAAGAGATATTAAATATGTGCAAGGATGATTCCTATGTGCAGAATACAATTAATAATGAGAATGAATACAACAACAAATGGTATCATGAGCTTTATGAATCAGATGAGGGCCTTAAAGATGAACCTTGGTATAGCCATGATTACATTGATAATGACTGGAAAGACATCCAGCTTCCTGCAAGCTTTCGTGGGACAGAGCTAGAGCCTATAAGAGGTAGTGTATGGCTTAGGAAGGATATTATAATATCAGAGAATTTGGCAGGCAAGGAAGGAAAGCTTGTGCTCGGCACGGTTATAGATGCGGATGATACCTATATCAATGGTGTTAAGATTGGTAATACAGGATACTTGTATCCGCCAAGACGATATATTATCCCGCAAGGCTTGCTTAAAGCAGGGAAGAATACCATAACGGTTCGTACCATTATGACACAAAATATCGGTGGCTTTGTGACTGATATGCCTTATTTTATTAAGATAGAGGAAGAGCAGATACCTATATCTGGAACATGGAAATATAAAGTAGGTGCCATTACTAAGCCCCAGGCTCCTACAACATTCTTTCAATATAAGCCTACGGGAGTTTATAACGGAATGATTTATCCACTACGTAATTATAGTATCAGAGGGGTACTCTGGTATCAGGGTGAATCAAACACTGGAAATCCTTTTGATTACAAGGAATTGTTCGAAACTGTTATCAGTGATTGGCGAAAGCTATGGAAGAGAGAGGAGCTACCCTTTTACTATGTTCAGCTTGCTAACCATTGCCCATGGAGATTAGAGCCTGAGATAAGTGGATGGGCCTTTGTAAGAGAAGCACAAAGGCAGAATATGAAGCTGCCTAATACAGGAATGGCTGTAATCATAGATGTAGGAATGTATAATGATCTTCATCCTTGGGATAAGAAGAGTGTAGGTGAGAGACTTGCACTGTGGGCTCTAAACGATGTCTATGGGGATAATCTAGTGTGCAGCGGGCCAATATATAGTCGTATTGCGATAGAGGATAAGAAAGCAAGGCTTTATTTTGACCATGTCGGAAGTGGCTTAATTACTAAGGGTGATAAGCTAGAAACTTTTGAGATTTGTGGAGAGGATGGTGTTTTTTATGCTGCCGAAGCTACAATTGAGGATGTGGATTGCCTTATAGTATCCTGTAAGAAGGTCTCAAAACCGGGGAAAGTACGCTATGCATGGGCGGATAATCCGGAGAAGGCTAATCTGTATAATAAGGAAGGTCTTCCGGCATCACCCTTTATTAGTGACTGATATTTATTTTAAAGTATAAGTAGATTTTAATATATCTTTTATAGGGGTATGATATTCAAATAAGAATATTATACCCTTTGATATAATTAAAATCATATGATATACTATATAGACGAATATGACGAGAGTGTGATAAGGAGGAAGCAATGTGGTTAGACATATTGTAGCTTGGGATTTTAGAGAAGAATTTACGGATGAAGAGAGCAAAGTGTATGGAGAAGAAATTAAGAAGGAACTGGAGAATTTGAAGAACCTTATTGAAGGAATCGTATCAATAAAGGTCTTAACAAATGCTATGTTTTCTTCTGAAGCTGATATATTACTTGATGCCGTTTTTGTTGACGAGGAAGCATATAAGGTATATCAGACACATCCTGAGCATGAGAGGGTTGGAACTTATGTGGTTAGACCCAGAACATGTAATAGGAAATGTTTTGATTACTATTTTGATTAAGAGGAGATTAAAAAATGGCAGAATCAATGAAGGGCTTACACAGAAGCCATCGGTGTACCGAATTATCTAATCGTAATATCGGAGAAGCGGTTACTGTAATGGGATGGGTACAAAAAAGTAGGAACAAGGGTGGAATCATATTTGTAGATTTAAGGGACCGTTCCGGCATTCTGCAGATTATTTTTGAGAAAAGTGATGTAGGAAGCGAAGGCTTTGAAAAAGCCGAGCATTTAAGAAGTGAATATGTTATAGCCGTAGTGGGCATGGTAGAAGCCAGATCCGGTGCGGTTAATGAGGACCTAGAGACAGGAGATATTGAGATAAGAGCAAGTGAGATTAGGATTTTGTCTGAAGCAGAAACCCCTCCTTTCCCTGTCGAAGTGGAGAGTAAGACCAAGGAGGAGCTTAGGCTTAAGTACAGATATTTGGATCTGAGAAGACCTGATCTTCAGAGAAATCTGATGCTTCGAAGTAAGGTGGCTAATATTACACGCCAGTTCTTATCAGATGAAGGCTTCTTAGAAGTCGAGACACCTATGCTGACAAAAAGCACCCCTGAGGGAGCAAGGGATTATCTTGTTCCTAGTCGTGTGCACCCGGGAAGTTTTTATGCACTACCTCAATCACCTCAGCTCTTTAAGCAGCTGCTTATGTGTGCGGGCTATGATAGGTATTTCCAACTGGCAAAATGCTTTCGTGATGAGGATTTAAGAGCAGACCGCCAGCCTGAATTTACACAGATAGATATGGAATTATCCTTTGTGGATGTGGATGATGTGCTTGATGTAAATGAAAGATTATTACAGAGAATGTTCAAGGAAAGCATCGGTATCGATATAGAGCTTCCCATACAAAGAATGACCTATGCAGAGGCTATGGATAGATATGGCTCTGACAAGCCTGATACTCGTTTCAGCATGGAGCTTAAGAATGTGTCCGAGATAGTGAAGAACTGTGGATTTGGTGTATTTACCTCAGCCCTTGAAAAGGGTGGTAGGGTCCGTGGTATAAAGGTAGAGGGTCAAGCTGATATGCCTAGAAAGAAGATTGACGCCTTGGTTGATTACGCAAAGGATTTCGGTGCCAAGGGACTTGCATATCTTGCAGTTAATCAGGATGGATCCTATAAATCTTCCTTTGCAAAATTCATGACAGAGGATGAGCTTCATAGTCTGGTAAAGGCTATGGATGCAAAAGCAGGAGATCTACTATTCTTTGCAGCTGATGATGATGAAGTTGTATTTGCTGTATTGGGTAATCTTAGACTTGAGTTAGCTAGGAAGCTGGAGCTTCTTAATAAGGATGAATATAGATTTTTATGGGTTACAGAATTTCCTCTTCTTGAGTATTCCGAGGAAGATAAGAGATTTGTTGCAAAGCATCATCCATTTACCATGCCTATGGACGAGGATCTTCATATGCTGGATACAGCTCCTGAGAAGGTTAGAGCAAAGGCTTATGATATTGTTCTAAACGGAACTGAGGTGGGTGGAGGCTCCGTAAGAATATATCAAAGTGATATACAGGAGAAGATGTTTGAGGTTCTTGGATTTACAAAGGAAGTGGCCTATGAAAGATTTGGCTTCCTCTTGAATGCATTCAAGTTAGGCGTTCCCCCTCATGCTGGATTAGCATATGGCCTTGACCGATTAATTATGCTTATGGCTAAGGAGGATAGTATTCGTGATGTCATTGCCTTTCCTAAGGTAAAGGATGCATCATGCCTCATGACAGAAGCACCGAATATTGTAGATGACAAACAGCTTAAGGAATTGGGTATACGGTGCCAGTCACCGTCATAATATGGTGCCTCAAAATGTTCATCGCTTTATAGCAGCTAGTGATAAAGAGGATAGATATGAAAGATACATTATTTACTCTTGGTACAGTCTATATGCTAATTATGAGTGTAATAGGATTTGTATCAATGGGAATGGATAAAAAACGATCCATGGATAAGAGAAAATCTATAAAGAGAGGGTGGCGCATACCCGAGCGCACCCTCATTTTCATTGCCTTTTTAGGAGGAGCATTAGGCTCTTTTCTAGGAATGCATATATTTAGTCACAAGACAAAGCATATAAAATTTATAATCCTTATTCCCTTGGCCTTACTACTTAATATTCTTCTGTGTTTTTCGTTAAAGTCTTGACATTAATTTCGATTAGTGATAAGATACTTTAGAGCATAAACGCTTTAAAGCGTTAAATCAGAAAAGAATAAAGGGTAAAGTGAGGATAAAAAAGTGGTTATTAAATTGGTATTTTTAATATGCTTTTTTACTATTATGATAGCAGTAGGGATATTTGCCAGGAAACATGCTACGAATGTGGGAGATTTCGTATTGGGAGGCAGATCGGTTGGACCGTGGTTAACAGCCTTTGCGTATGGAACCTCTTATTTTTCTGCCGTAGTCTTTGTCGGATATGCTGGGCAGTTTGGATGGAAATACGGTATCTCAGCCACATGGATTGGTATCGGAAATGCTTTAATAGGCAGTCTATTAGCATGGGTAATTCTAGGCAGACGAACCAGAGTTATGACTAACCATCTAAAATCAGCTACTATGCCTGATTTCTTTGGTAGTCGTTATGACTGTAAGGCTATTAAAATTACCGCATCAGCCATATCCTTTGTATTTTTGGTACCCTATACAGCCTCTGTATATAACGGATTATCAAGGTTATTCGAGATGGCCTTTAATATTCCATACTGGATATGTGTACTTGCTATGGCAGCCTTAACCGGGGTATATGTTATAGTGGGTGGCTATATGGCAACAGCCATAAATGATTTCATTCAAGGGATTATAATGCTCTTTGGTATCATTGCAGTTATAGGTGCAGTCTTAAGTCAGCATGGAGGCTTCTTATCGGCTATAGGGAAGCTTTCACAGATTGAAAGTGACGTTCCCATAACCTTAGGGCAGCAGGGAGTTTTTGCATCATTCTTTGGACCAGACCCCCTAAACCTACTTGGTGTGGTGATTTTAACCTCCTTAGGAACCTGGGGCCTTCCTCAGATGGTACATAAGTTTTACACCATTAAGAATGAAAAATCAATCAAGACCGGAACCATTATATCTACTATCTTTGCATTGATTATAGCAGGAGGATGCTATTTTCTAGGAGGCTTCGGAAGATTGTTCGATAATCAGGCCATATATAATCAGCAGGGAGGAGTTATATATGATGCTATAGTGCCTTATATGCTACACTCCTTATCGGATGTATTAATTGGAATAGTTATTATATTGGTGCTATCTGCATCCATGTCAACCCTATCTAGTCTGGTGCTTACATCCAGCTCCACACTTACATTGGATTTTATCAAGGGCTTTATATATAAGGATATGAGTGAGAAAAAGCAGCTAAGTATAATGAGGATATTCATAGTGTTCTTTATACTGGTTTCTGTAATACTAGCCCTAGACCCTCCGGTGTTTATAGCACAGCTTATGGGAATATCCTGGGGAGCCTTAGCAGGAGCTTTCCTTGCACCGTTTTTATATGGGCTCTACTGGAAGGGAGTTACAAAAGCTGCAGTATGGGCTTGCTTTATATCAGGTGTGGGAATTACAACTTCTAATATGATATTTGCTTATATCAGTTCACCGATAAATGCTGGAGCTATAGCTATGGTTGCAGGACTTATAGTTGTCCCGCTTGTGAGTTTACTTACACCGAAAATGAATAAGGAAAAAGTAGATATAGTTTTTGAGTGTTATGAGGAAACAGTAACTGTACATAAAAGAAAATCCATACAGGAATAGAATATAGAGAATAAAATATTAAAATGATATAATAAAGGGGAATGATGAGATGATTTGGGCTAAGGAAGAAACCCTACCAAGACAGGAAATGGAAGAATTACAGTTTGCCAGATTAAAGGAAACCTTAAAACGCATCTATGATAAGGTACCTGCATATCGTAAGAAGATGGATGCGGCAGGGATTGGCTGTGAAGACATTAAATCACTTGATGACCTGTCTAAGCTTCCCTTTACAGTGAAGCAGGATATGAGAGATAATTATCCTTTCGGAATGTTTACTGTACCAAAAAAAGATTTGATACGTATCCACGCTTCCTCGGGTACCACAGGTAAACCAACTGTAGTAGGGTATACAAGAAAAGATATGGAAATGTGGACAGAATGTGTATCCAGAATGGCCTGCATGGGTGGAGCCACGTCCGATGATGTTGCTCAGATTAGCTTTGGATATGGAATGTTTACCGGTGCACTGGGACTTCATTATGGGCTTGAAAAGATTGGAGCCAGCGTAGTACCTGTATCTTCGGGAAATACCCAGAAGCAGATTTTATATATGCAGGATTTTGGTGCAACGCTTCTGGTTGCCACACCCTCCTATGCATTACATATTGGCGAGATTGCAAGAGATTTGGGAATAGATCCTTCTAAGGATTTGAATATAAAAATTGGCCTTTTTGGCGGTGAGGGAATGACAGAGCCTATGCGAGATGAAATGCATAAGCTTTGGGGAAGCGATATGAAGGCAACTCAGAATTATGGAATGAGTGAGCTAGTAGGCCCCGGGGTATCAGGTGAATGTCTGGAGCTTTGTGGTATGCATTTTAATGAGGATCATTTTATCCCTGAGATTATTAATCCCGAGACAGGGGAGGTATTAGCACCAGGTGAGAAGGGTGAGCTTGTTGTCAGCTGTATTACTAAGGAAGCCCTTCCCTTAATCCGTTATCGCACGGGAGATATTACAAGACTCTTCTATGAGCCCTGTAAATGTGGCAGGACGACAGTAAGAATGGAGAATATATCAGGCAGATCTGATGATATGCTGGTAATTCGAGGTGTTAATGTATTTCCTAGCCAGATTGAAGAGGTATTACTTAATATTGAAGAGATTGGTGCTCATTATGAAATCCTTGTAGAACGTAAAAACTATCTTGATTCCATGACAATTTCAGTTGAGTTAGCAGACGAATCCTTACTTGATTCCTATGCTAAGCTAGGTGAGCTGGAAAAGAAAATCAAATTCAACCTAAGGACTGTACTTGGTCTTGATGCTATGATAAAATTAGTAGCACCAAGAAGTTTAAAAAGATTCGAGGGTAAGGCAAGACGAGTTACGGATTTACGATAAGAAAGGCTTAGAAAATACAAACAAGTTTGAATGACGAAAGGGGAAACACAAGTGTCAGAAAAAGTTTTAATGCTCGGAAACGAAGCCTTTGCACGTGGTGCTTACGAAGCGGGCTGTAAGGTGTCTGCAGCATATCCGGGTACACCCAGTACAGAAATAAGTGAAAATATAGTAAAATATAATGAAATATATTCAGAATGGTCACCTAATGAGAAGGTGGCAATGGAGGTGGCAATAGGAGCATCAATTATCGGTGTAAGAGCATTGGCCTCCATGAAGCATGTAGGATTAAATGTAGCGGCCGATCCGCTTTTTACCGCCTCATACATAGGAGTAAACGGTGGACTTGTAGCAATAGTTGCTGATGACCCGGGATTATATAGCTCGCAGAATGAGCAGGATACCAGAGCAGTGGCAAGAGCGGCCAAAATTCCGGTTTTAGAGCCGTCTGATAGTGCAGAAGCAAAGGAATTTGTCAGATTTGCATTTGACTTAAGTGAAAAATATGATACTCCTGTTATAGTGAGAAGTACTACTAGGCTTTCACATTCCCAGGGGCTGGTGGAGCTTAATGATAGACAGGATATAGAGGATAAACCCTATGTAAGAAATGCAGCTAAGAATGTTATGATGCCAGGAAATGCTAAAGGGCGCCACCTTGTAGTAGAAAGCAGAGAGCTGGCACTAATGGAGGATGGATGCGATTTCCCCATTAATACCGTGGAATATAAGGCTAGGAATATAGGATTTATAACATCTGGAATACCCTATCAGTATGTTAAGGAAGCATTTCCTGATGCATCAGTCTTAAAGCTTGGAATAGTAAATCCACTTCCAAGAAAGCTGATTGAAGAGTTTGCATCCAAGGTCGATACACTCTATGTCATCGAAGAGCTGGATCCTATTATTGAGGAGCAGGTAAAGTCCTGGGGTATAGATGCTATAGGCAAGGATATTCTTACTGTACAGGGAGAGTATTCTACTAACATGCTAATAAGAGCAATTAAGGGAGAGAAAATATCCTTAACTACACCGGCTCAGGTACCAAATCGTCCCCCTGTTCTATGTCCGGGATGCCCTCATAGAAGTGTATATACAGTATTAAAGAGACTGAAAATTCGTGCTGCTGGAGACATCGGATGCTATACCTTAGGGGCTGTAGCGCCTTTGGCTGTAGTAGATACTACTATATGTATGGGAGCGAGTATATCATCCCTTCATGGTATGGAGAAAGCAAAGGGAAAGGATTATATCAAGGACTGGGTTGCTGTAATCGGAGATGGTACATTTTTGCATACTGGTATTAATTCTTTAATAAACATGGTATATAATAAAGGTACCGGAACAGTCTTGATACTTGATAATTCCACCACAGGTATGACAGGGCATCAGGATCATGCCTCTACGGGAAAGACCCTTATGGGTGAGGCTACATATTCTGTGGATTTGGAAAAGCTATGCAAAGCTGTGGGGGTAGAGCATGTTCGTGTTGTTAATGCCTTTGATTCTAAAAAGCTTGAAAAGACAATAAAGGAAGCTGTTGCATTGGATGAAATAGCAGTTATTATTGCACAGGCTCCTTGTGCATTACTTGATAAATCGCCTGCCTCATTGCAGAACTCTATAGATCAGGATATATGTAAGAAGTGCGGACTTTGTATGAAGCCCGGTTGCCCAGCCATAACCAAGATGGAGAATGGTGATATTGTAATTAACGATACCATGTGTGACGGCTGCTGCCTATGTGTAGACCAATGTAGGTTTGATGCAATTAAAAGCATAAAGCTAAGTTAGGAGAATAGTCTAGCAAAAAGCATGCTAGCCTTTGGAAGAATAGCAAAGGCAGCTATTCTTCTCGATTTATGCACAAATTAGCAGGTTTGTGGAAGAATGGAGTGTATTATGAATACGAAAAATATAATGATAGTAGGTGTAGGGGGACAGGGTACCCTACTTACAAGTAGAATTCTTGGTGGGCTCACAATTAGTGCCGGCTATGATGTTAAGCTTTCAGAGGTACATGGTATGGCTCAGCGGGGAGGAAGTGTCGTAACATTTGTTAGATATGGAGAAAAGGTTTATGAGCCCATAGTTGAGGAAGGTAAAGCAGATGTGCTCATAGCCTTTGAGAAACTAGAAGCTTTAAGGTATGCTCATTTTCTTAAAGAAGGCGGGGCAATAGTTGTTAATGACCAGCAAATTGACCCCATGCCTGTAGTTATTGGAGCTGAAAAATATCCACAAAACATCCTGGAGGAACTATCTAAGAATTACAGATTATTTAAGGTAGATGCCATAACTGAGGCAAAGAAGCTTGGTAATAGCAAGGTGTTTAACGTAATTGTACTTGGAATAGCTGCTCAGCATATGGAATTTTCTAAAGAAGAATGGATATCCGTAATTGAAAACACTGTACCTGCAAAGACAATCGACATTAATAAAAAGGCATTTGAATTGGGATATAATATAAAATAGGAGATAGAAAGAAAGGTCTATGCCTGAGAGCATAGTATCTAGGATGAGAAAAGGGAGGGTAATTAAATGATTCGACAGCTATCAATATTTATACAGAATGAAATTGGAAGCGTTGCGGGAGTAACCGCCATTCTTAAAAACAATAATATTAATTTGAGGGCGATTGCATCATTTGACACACCCCAGTTTGCAATTCTAAGAATCGTTGTTGATCAACCTGAGAAAGCAAAAACAATTTTAATTGATAGTGGTTTTGCAGTCACTGTTTCAGAGGCAATAGCAGTAGAGTTGGATGATAAGCCCGGGGTTTTGCATGATTTGCTACAGGTTATAGCTGATGCAGGTTTTGGAGTAAATTATATCTATTCCATAGTATTTCGTAATGGTAAGATTCCTTTGATTATACTAAACACTGACAACTTGGAAAAGACTAAGAAGGTATTGTTGGATAAAGGATACTCGGTGGCCGAACAGGAGGATGTATTATAATGATATGGAATGAGACCAAGGAATGCATGAGTAGGGATGAAATCCATAATATGCAAGGAGCTAGGCTTAAAAAAACTGTTAGTCGTGTCTACCACAATGTAGAGTTCTATCGCAAAAAGATGCAGCAGTTAGGCTTGGAACCTAGTGATATTAAAGGGATGGAAGACTTACATAAGCTTCCTTTTACAACTAAAGAGGATCTAAGAGACAATTATCCCTTTGGTCTCTTTGCTGTTCCGCAGTCTGAGGTTATACGTGTTCATGCATCCTCAGGTACGACCGGTAAGGCTACCGTAGTAGGCTACACCAGAAGAGATATTGAGATATGGCAGGAATGCGTAACAAGAGTACTTGCCATGGCCGGAATAGGTGCCAATGATAAGATACAAGTTGCATACGGTTATGGACTTTTTACCGGAGGGCTCGGTCTTCATTATGGTGCTGAAAATCTTGGAGCTACGGTAATACCTATGTCTACAGGAAACACGCAGAGATTGATTACCATGATGGAGGATTTTGAAGCTACTGCTATTGCATGTACTCCCTCATATCTATTGCATATAGCAGAGACACTCGAAGAAGCAGGAAAAACTGATAAAATAAAACTAAAAGTAGCGATCTGCGGAGCAGAGCCCTGGACTGAAAATATGCGCAAGGAAATTGAAGCAAAGCTAAATCTAAAGGCTTATGATATCTATGGACTTAGCGAAATATTAGGCCCCGGAGTAGCTGCTGACTGTGATGCACATATGGGACTTCATGTATATGAGGATCATTTTATTCCAGAGGTTATAAATCCCGATACACTTGCTCCCTGTAAGGAGGGCGAGGTCGGTGAGCTAGTATTTACCACCATTACTAAGGAAGCCCTGCCATTATTTCGTTATAGGACTAAGGATCTTACCAGTATTACCTATGAGCCCTGTGAATGTGGAAGGACCTTAGCGAGGATATCCAGATTTAAAGGACGTTCCGACGATATGCTTATTATAAGAGGTGTCAATGTATTTCCGTCCCAGGTAGAGGCCGCCTTACTTGAAATGGGGGAAACCAGTCCCCATTATATACTTATTGTAGACAGAATTAACAACCTTGACGTCTTAGAAATCCAAGTAGAGGTTGAAGAAGTCTTCTTTTCCGATGAGATTAGAAAGCTTGAGAGCTTGACTAAGAAAATTGCCCATGTACTACAGACAGCCCTGGGTCTTGCGGTTAAGGTTACCTTGGTTGAACCAAAGACCATCGCCCGAAGTGAAGGAAAAGCCAAACGGGTTATAGACAAGAGAAAGTTGATATAGGTAGTGCTACCGCCCAAATTCGCGGGTTTGCGGAAGAATGGAGGTTAATATGCTAATAAAACAGCTATCGGTATTTATTGAGAACAAGGAAGGCAGATTGGAAGGCGTTACCCAGGTATTAATGGAGCATAATATTAATATAGCATCCTTTAGTCTTGCAGACACTGCAGAATATGGTATGCTTAGGATGATTGTATCCGATCCTGATGAGGGAAAACGTGTCTTAAAGGAGGAAGGATTTTCCGCAAAGCTTACTGATGTAATTGCAGTTAAGATTCCGCAAAAGCCCGGAACTCTCCATGAGGTACTAAAGGTACTGTTTGATGCAGCTTTAAGTGTGGAATATATGTATACATTGGCAACAGCAGGAAGAGATACCTCTATTATTATGAAGGTCTCTGATCTAGAAAAAGCACTGGAATTATTAAAAGAGAATGGATATGCTGTGTGTACTGCAAAAGAGGCTTACGAAATAAACAATAATTCAAATAAATAAAAATTTATGAGAATTTCATGTTAGCATTGTTAACAAATAATGTTTGACACCACTAAAAAAGAGTGCTATGATAAGTGTGTTGCCGAATAATCGGCACATAAATTATTATTTTTTTGGAGGAATTTATACATGAACAAAGGTACAGTAAAGTGGTTTAACAATCAGAAGGGCTTTGGTTTTATCTCTGATGAGCAGGGTAACGATGTATTCGTTCACTATTCAGGTCTTAACATGGAAGGCTTCAAATCTTTAGAAGAAGGCCAAGAAGTTGAGTTTGAAGTAGTTCAAGGAGCTAAGGGTCCTCAGGCAACTAACGTAGTAAGAGTTTAATCAAGATTGGGTTTACAATGTACCTTTTTCTAAACTATATATAAGTTTTAAAAATTGGATATATTGTTATAAACAGCGAATTTGATTAAAAAAATCCTTAAGGTTTATCCTTAGGGATTTTTGGCTCTATGTCAATAGTTGGGGTGGGATTCTTTGAATCCCGCTCCATTACTGTATTTAGAGCCATTTTAATGTTTAGGTCTATAATTCATATTTCTGGGCATGCTTAAAAAGCCTCTTGCCA
>JAAYJU010000128.1 GCA_012522735.1 Clostridiales bacterium
GTGGATTCAAATGATTCTGTTGGAAGGCCAACGGCATACTCTATAAGGCGTAATGTTGAAAAAGATTTGGGTGCTCATGACTATCCCATTATACTGATGCATGATTCTGATATTCATAATCTTACAGCTGAGACGCTGCCCGAAATTATAGATATGATAAGAGATAAGGGCTATGATTTCGACACCTTAGATAAGAGAGAGCCATATCTATTCGAGTGGTAAAAGGGGCAACAGCCCCTTCTAACCCTCAGCAATTCTGGTAACTGCTACATATATGCCTGATATTCTGTACCAGGTAGGAAAGTCTACAACTCCTGTTACAGGCATGTTAAAGATACTCTGAAAAGCTCTTACAGCATCTGCGGTTTGTTCATTATACTGACCCGTTACAGCAACACTTGGAATTTGACTATAAGCTTTTCCAATAGCATTCAGCTGCTCCTGAATCATTCTTACATTATCCCCGCTTGCTCCGATACTCAGGTTCTGACCCGGCCAGGATGCAGGTACGCCTGAAACCTGCGGAGCAGTATTAATAAAGATGGAGCTTCCATAAAAATTCCTAAGTATAGAGATAGCATCATAGCCCTGGTCTCCTAAATCCTTTGAACCCCATTGTGTCATCCAATTAGGACATTGAACTCTATTGCCATCACAATACTGGGTAAGGATAGGCTGCCTTATATTAGGCCTTGACAGATAATTTACGAATAAGGAATCCACTATAATACCTATATTATCGAATATATTTCGTCCGGGTATCCACTTATGGTCAAATGCCGTGGAAGAAGTAAGAGTAAAGTTAAAGCCCTGGTTGCGATACCATTCTGTAAAGACTCTATTTAGAGTAAATGATAGTATAGCTAGAACATTAGCTTGAATAGTTGCTTCCGGCCAGGTGGCATATATTTCACTCGATGCGACATTCTTAATATAATCTCTGAATCTGACGTAATGGTTTGCTGCCGAGGCATCTGTCGGAGGTCCGTCATGAACTATAACAAACTCTGGAATAACTACCCGGCTTAATACTATTTCACCGGTTTCGGCCGCTGGGTTTATCTCAGGTTCTGCAATCTTTGGAGGATAATCCCCCCACAAGGTATGAGGCCCGACAACATATAAGGAACCCTCTGCCTCAGGATCATCTGACTCTCTCATGGTTGCATCTTGAATGGCAGTCGTATCAGCCAATACCTGCATATTAGAAATACTTACAGGCGTATAGTCCGGCTGCATACAAAAAATATTATATTCTGAATAGGGCTGTACTACTGATGGCTCAAGACTATAATCAATCGATGGAGCAGGAAGCTCTATTTCAGGGGTAATCCCTGATACATTTGTTGTCAATTCTTCTATTACTTCGGTTGGTTGGGCCGGTGATGAGATTCGGACGGTCGCTCCTTCAATTGGAATCATATTCGGTGTAACACAGTGTATCTGTAATCTTCCAAAGGATTGAGTTCCTACTTCTGTCGGGTATACTCTTATACCTTTATCCTTTTTAATAGAAGTACTACTGGAATTAGGATTATTCATGCTTAAACCTCTAAAATTCATTCAATACCAAAATATGATATAGAAGAAAATTTGTGTCAACAATACGTAAATCGGTACCAGGTGTTACCCTACCTGGCACCGATCTTATGCACCTATTCTGGATACACCTACATATATCCTTGATATTTTATACCATGTGGCTATGTCTACTACACCGGTTGCGGGAAGACCGAATATTTGCTGGAATATTGAAACTGCATTTGCGGTCTGGGGACCATAAATGCCATCTACTGCAATAGTGGGAATCATGGGGTAGCCAGTCGAAATGACATTAAGCTGTTCTTGAATCATCCTTACATTATTTCCGGAAGCTCCGATGCCTAGGTTATAGCCGGGCCAAGAAGAGGGTACCCCCGATACCTGAACAGCAGTATTTATATATATGCTGTTACCATAAAAATTACGTAATATTTGAATTGCTGAATAGCCCTGATCACCTAAGTTTTTTGAGCCCCATTGTGTCATCCATCCGGGACATTGTACGCGGTTACCGTCGCAATATTGTGTTAATATGGGCTGCCTTACATTTGGCCTTGAAAGATAGTTTACGAATACCGAATCAACTATCCAGCTAATATTATCATAAATATTTCTTCCATTAATCCACATGTGATCATAGGCAGTTGAGGCTGTAATGGTAAAATTATAGCCTTGATTTCTATACCACTCTGTATATACACGATTTAAAGTAAAGGATAGTATGGCCAAAACATTTGCATAAATGGTAGCCTCCGGCCATGTGGCATATATCTCGCTGGAAGCCACATTTTTAACATAATCCTGGAATTTAACATAATGATTTGTGGCACTGCTTGTAGGAGGTCCGTCATGAACAATAACGAATTCAGGTATTACGACTCTGCTTAAGACTATTTCACCAGTTTCGCCTGTAGGTTTGATTTCGTTTTCGGGTATCTTAGGTGGATATTCGCCGTAAAGGGTATGAGGTGGAATGGCAAAGGTACTTAATGACGGTTCAGGTGAAGGGTTTAGCGTTGTTTCCTGTACAGCTGTTACATTAGGTAGTATTTCTACGTCAGAGATAAATTCTGATTCATAGCCCGGTGCGAATATCTGTAGGTCATAATTTGAATAAGGCTGTATCTGTGATGGTTCAAGACTCAGTTCTATAGGGGGAGCAGGCAGAGGGATATACTCAGTCAGCCCGGTACTATCGGTCGTGAATTCTTCTA
>JAAYJU010000129.1 GCA_012522735.1 Clostridiales bacterium
CTGTTACAGGTATGTCCTTTGTATCAATTGTATTTATAATATAATCATTGGTAAAATTGTGTACACCGTTTATTGTTACAGCTACACAGTATTCTTTACTCAAATCAAGACCAGATAGGCTTTCTTTTGTAAATACAAAGTAGCCCGGCATGTCAGAATACTCCATTAGCTCAACGGTTTTGACCGGTCTAAAATTAGTATTATTGTCCCTATCATATATGAGCGCTTTAATTATGGCAGTTTTTTCAACTTTTCCTTCTACTATAAATCCAACTAGCCCATACTCATTACTTATTGGGTAGGAAATTTCAGCTATTGAAGATACCGGTACCATATATTTTTCAACTGTTCCCAGCATCATGGTATTGTAAATATCTTTGCCATCATATTGAGGCTTTATATAGTAATACCCGGTAGATATATCATCTTCGACCTTTGCTATAATATTATAATAATCTTCGTACTCATAACGGCCCGATGAACGGCTTACTACAGGATTACTTACTTTTATTGTATTACCTAATAAATCCGTCATTACATATGTGAATTTAGTTGTGTCATAGGGTTCATCCTTTTTCACCATATACGCAGAGCCTTCTAACTCTATTCCGTCATTATAACGAATCTGTGTTCTGGTTGATGTTGCATACAGTTTGGTATTATCTACACAAACAATATTTGAAGTAATCGTTTGTATCTTTCCTAGTTCATTAGTATACTTTATATTAATGTAATAATTTCCTTCTGTTAACTTCATATCGCTGTTTATAGAAATAGTACCATTTAAGGATATTGCATCCACATTGGGGCTAATGGACTCATTATTAATAGTAATATCATCAGTAGCTAGACCAACAATTTTACTGTTTCTATCAACTAATGTGACTTCATATTGATCAGATAAACTAACCCCATATTCTCCTTTAGACAAAAGTATGTAAAAAGGCACCTTTGTATCAGTCATAGTGAAAAATCTTTTTCCAATGAAACTTTTCGTCATCCAAGCATCATTGGGAATGTTAAAGCCAAAAGTATTTGTATATACGCTTCTACCGTCATCATGACTATATTTTACAATATATGTACCTGAATTAAGATCAAGGATTACTCCTGATTTATCCTTAAATTGTAGCAAATATTCCCTATCAAGTGGTACGTCTATTTCTTTCGCTATGAGATTTTTTGTAAGCTCACTTTCTTTATACAATTCAAAAGTTATAGGAATACCAGGAGAATTAACAGCTTTAATTTTCAGCTCTGCTTTATTGCCATTTACCAATTCATAATCGTAAATATAAAGATCTCTTTCTATATTTAAATATGATTGTGCACCATTGTAGTATAAGTCAAAATCAGAGCTACATTCAACATAGTAATTATCGTACCCTGTGTATTTACTCTCTCCGTCAAATTCTACTTTATATACGATGCAATTGCTGAGCTCCTGATGGTATCTGCTTTCAACGGTACTACCAATAGTATTTCCGCTTTCATCCTTAATGCGTACATTTACTGCATCCTTGTTAATCATTTCGCCAAAAAGTCTAACGATTGCTTGATTACTGCCAAGCGTCAGAGGAGGATAGCCATCAAAACCATCTGTGGATATATTTTGTATTATAAAGCCATCAACAATTTCTACTACATTATCAAATTGCGCCTTAACTTCTCCATTGACTGTAACTGTAAATCCAGCAACACCCTCGCTCCATTCTTTTGTACGATACATTTTGGTATAAAAATATATGTATTTCCTCTTCATTTCATGCCAATTGAAAACACTTTTATATCTTGTATCGACCAAGTTAGATTTCAATTCATCTTTGATATAGCTGTTACTAACATCGCTTGTTGCAATTATTTCATCATTAGCATTAATCATATTGATAGTTATTTTATCACTATCATTAAGGTTTATTAGGCTGTCAATCATAGGTGTCGTTAATTCAACATCAAAATTCATTTCATTTATACTAATATACCGTCCGCTCTCTAAGTTAGCCTGTGTGTCCTTTACATATCTCAATTCAAGCGGCCCTGTCTGATACGCCTTAACGACTTTTGATTCGCTGTCCTTCTTCCACAGTGATATATATACTGTCTGTTGTTCCTTTCCATCTAAATATTCTGAAATATCGCTATAGTAAACATAATTTAAATTACCTAATTGTTTGATTTCCTCTTGACTGCCTCTATTATCATCATCGTCTTCTTTTGTAGATATTCTAATATGACAGTCTCTTGTATCATCCATTCCCGTTATCACCACAAAAAGCTGTTTATTAATAACAATATTGTCATTAAGAAAATATTTATCTGCTGTAATCAGCTTAATATCTTCCTTTTCATCATCTGTTAGAGGAATCATTTTTGTCTCGACTCTCTTAGGTGGGTTATTTTCCGGTTGTTCTGTGTTCAATTCATTAAAGGAAAAAGTACGGGCAACAGGAGGCGAAACCACAACCTGTGCTATATCAGGTGAACTACCACTAAAAGTAATTGGAACAGTAATACTGCCATTATTGCGGATGCTAACTGTGTCCTCGCTTACAACAACTCCGCCTGTGGCTTGCTCAATTTGCCCCTGGTATTCAGAAAGCTCAAGGTTGCCATTGTTACCTAATGCTGTTACAGGCATAATTGAGCCAATAATCATAAACAGTGTAATTGCTAATGAGTATAGGTTCTTTAAAAACTTATTATTTCCCACTCTTTCATCCCCCATTTATTTTTTTATGAATAGATTGCTAACTGTAATTATAGTAGAAATGTTTATAAAGTGCCATGTAGTC
>JAAYJU010000130.1 GCA_012522735.1 Clostridiales bacterium
CAGGAGAGAAGGCAAAAGTCATCAAGGATTTCTTGAATGCAGGCTCTTCCGTTATAATGAAAATGATTAAGATAATAATGTATTATGCACCAATAGGATTGGCATGTTATTTTGCATCCATAATAGGTCAGCTTGGAACACAGATTTTAGAAGGATATCTTAAGGTATTTATAATGTACTTGATAGTATCTATAATATATTACTTTGTATTCTTTTCTATCTATGCATATGTAGGGGCTGGAAGAGCGGGTGTAAAGGCTTTTTGGAAGAATGCAGTAGCACCAGCAGTAACAGCTTTAGCCACATGCTCCTCGGCTGCTTCAATTCCTGTTAATTTGGAGGCGGCTAAAAGAATCGGAATCCCTGATGATATAGCAGAAACAGTTATCCCCTTGGGTGTAAACACCCATAAGGATGGATCTGTAATTGGAGGAGTATTTAAGATCGTATTTCTCTTTGGACTTTTTGGCATGGATTATAAGAACATACCGATGCTTTTATCGATTCTTATAGTTTCCTTATTGGTTGGTGCTGTTATGGGAGCAATTCCCGGAGGCGGAATGATAGGAGAAATGTTAATCCTCAGCATATACGGATTTCCTCCTGCTGCCTTACCGGTAATCGCAGTAATAAGCACAATTATCGATGCACCTGCAACACTTCTTAATGCATCGGGTAATACAGTATGCGCCATGATAGTGGCAAGATTTGTAGACGGAAAGAATTGGCTAAAGAGTAAATTAAGTTAATAGTGTCAGGCACCATTACAGAACTGTGAACAGAGTTAACATTTACGTAATGGTGCCTGGCACCTCTTTATCTTTTTTTGCCTAGGTAAGCTGCCTTGACTGATTCGTCGTTAAGTAGCTCTACACCGGTTCCTTCAAGAGTAATTGATCCTGTTTCGCAGACATATCCGTAATGTGCTATTTTTAATGCCAGGTTAGCGTTCTGCTCGACTAGTAGGATGGTTACACCTTCCTTATTGATAGTCTTTATTATATCCATGATTCCGCGAACAATTAAGGGCGCAAGACCAAGAGAGGGCTCATCCATCATGATTAGTTTAGGCCTACTCATAAGGGCGCGGCCTACAGCAAGCATCTGTTGCTCACCGCCAGATAAGGTTCCTGCTAGTTGCCAGGAACGATCCTTAAGGATGGGAAAGAGCTGATATACCCATTCTATATCCTCATCTAAGCTATCCTTTCTAAGGTATCCGCCTATCTTTAAGTTCTCGAGGACCGTAAGGTCTGGAAATACACGACGTCCCTCAGGAACTAATGTAATGCCTTGGTCTACAATTACAGAGGTGGAAGAGCCTATAATATCCTTGTCCTGATAGATGATTTTACCGCTTTCGGCCTTTACAAGACCCGCTATGGTACGAAGAATTGTACTTTTTCCGGCACCATTTGCACCGATTAGGGTTACAATCTTCCCCTGGGGTACTTTAAGGCTAATTCCCTTAACCGCACGTATTCCGCCGTAGGATACGTATAAGTCCTCGATTGATAATATATTATTCTCCATCTTCCGGCACCCCCAAATATGCATCGATTACTCTTTGATTATTCTGAATCTCCTGTGGAGTTCCTGTGGCAATCAGCTTGCCAAAATCCAACACATAGATTCTATCGGATATATCCATAACCAAGTCCATATGATGCTCTATAACAAAGATTGTCAGGTCGAATTTCTTTCTTAAATCATATATAAATGCAGCCAGCTCATCAGTTTCCTGTGGATTCATACCGGCCGCTGGTTCGTCAAGAAGCAGAAGCTCAGGGGATGTTGCAAGAGCTCTAGCTATCTCCAGATGCCTTTGCTGTCCGTATGGTAGTGAGTGAGCCACCTCGTCCTTAACGTCTGTAAGTCCTAGAATATCTAAAAGCTTCAGGGTATCTTCATGCATAGCTTTTTCTTCCTTATGATTAATTCGTAGAGAAGCGCTAAGGAAATTAGCTTTTGCTCTCATATGCTTGGCAATCAATACATTTTCAAATGCCGTTAATTCTTTGAATAGGCGGATATTCTGGAATGTACGTGCCATACCAAGCTTTGTAATCATATCAGGAGTATTTTTTACAGTACTAGTATATTTATCTTTGTTAGCACCTGCATAAAGCTTTTTCATCTGTCCCTTTGGGAAGTTGCTTGTTATTACCTTATCTTTAAAATATACTGCGCCGTTAGTGGGTGCATATACCCCTGTAACCACATTAAAGGCTGTGGTTTTTCCTGCACCGTTTGGCCCAATTAGGGATACAATTTCATTTTTATTAATCTCAAGCGATAGATTATCAACTGCTATAACACCACCAAACTGCATGGTGATGTCCTCTATACGAAGCACTAGGTTAGACATCCTTAGCACCTCCTTTTTTCGAGCCAATCATATCTTTTAAACCTTTCATACGATTGCCTACTCGTTCCCAGGAGAATTCATTTTTACCCATTATACCTCTTTGATAGAAGAGTACCACCACTAATAGTATGATCGAAAAGATTACCATGCGAAAGCCCGTTCTAAACAAGGGTACCTTAAAGCCTCCGATAGATAAGGGATTATCAAAGAAGCGTAGCCACCACTCCTTGCTAAGAGTAACTAATATGGCAGATATAATGCTTCCTGTGGCACTTCCAATACCGCCTATAACTACTATAAGAAGTATGTCATAGGTTAAGGTTATACTAAAGGTCTTTGAGTCAATAGAGCGCATAAACATAGCAAGCATTCCACCGGCGACGGCCGAGAAAAAAGAACCGATAATAAATGAAAGCTGCTTATGCTTAAAGAGATTTATACCCATGGCTTCAGCGGCTGTCTCATCCTCACGGATTGCCTTAAAGGCCCTTCCATAGGTACTTTGAAGCAATAATACCATAAATGCTATACATACTGCAGCTATAATACCTGTCTGGACCATTGAGGAAAATCCGGGTATTTTTTTTAGCCCGTAAGAGCCGTTTGTTATGGTATCCATCTGAGGACTTGATATAATCGCTCTTACTATTTCTGAAAACCCCAAGGTAGCTATAGCAAGATAATCGCTCTTTAAGCGAAGTACCGGAATACCGATTAAGGCTGCACATAATGCAGCAACCAAGCCACCTAGCAATAATGTAAAATAAGGCGAAATAGCCTGTACCCATGAGGGTAATGACTCAAGCCATAATTTAAACTCTAATATTGCTGGCGAAATTCCGCTTATATAATATACATCCTGAATATGTTCGGCAGGTATCATAAATATTGCAGTTACATAAGCACCTATGGCCATAAAGCCCGCCTGTCCCAAGGAGAAGAGGCCGGTAAAGCCGGTTACGAGATTCATGGATACCGCAACCACTGCCATGATAATTCCCTTCTGTAATACTGTATATGCCATACCGTATCTGGCTTTATTTGCATCTAAGAACATGAACAAGGCCAGAATGAGTAGTGCCAGAAGGACAGAAGCAATTACTTTTCTTGATTTCTTCATACAATACTCCTTTCTTAAACCTTATCAATTATCTTTTCGCCAAATAAGCCGGTAGGACGAAAGAGAAGGATAACTATAAGTAATATAAATGTAAATGCGTCAGAAAAGGTTGAATATCCAAAGGCTACTAAGAAGGTCTCACATATACCTATAAGAAAGCCCCCTACGACCGCCCCGGGGATACTACCAATACCTCCAAGTACCGCCGCCACAAAGCATTTTAGCCCCGGTAATGTACCTGAAAAGGGGGTGACGCTCATTCTATCCGTAAAATATAGTATTGAGCCTACGGCAGCAAGAAATGAACCTATCAGAAATGTATAGCTAATAGTATTATTAAGCTTAATTCCCATAAGTTGAGCGGTTTCAAAATCCTTAGATACTGCACGCATAGCCATTCCGGACTTTGTCTTATTAATAAGGAATAGAAGACAAAATACTAGAATTATTGTTAATATAGGCGTAATTAATGTAACCAGACTGGCAGACAAATCGCCAATTCGGAATATTTTCTTGAGGAAAGGTATTTCCGGATATGCACGGGGAAGTGCGGTAAATAAATATGTTGCTAAATTCTGCAAGAGATAGGAAACACCGATGGCTGATATCATTATTGACATACGGGGTGCGGTTCGAAGGGGTTTATATGCAATCCGTTCTATAGATACACCTAAGATTACAGTCAATATGATAACAAGCGGGATTGAAATAGCCCAGGGAAGACTTGCCATTGCAAAAATCATAAAGTAACCGGCCATCATAAATATATCGCCATGAGCAAAATTAATCAGGCGAAGAATACCATAAACCATTGTATAGCCTATTGCAATTAAAGCATAAGACCCGCCCAGAGATATTCCTGTTAAAGAATGTTGTAAAAACGTAGTTAATGACATGTGGTAAACCTCCAAAATAATACAAGATGAAAAGTATTAGAGGCTACGCTACAAATTGTAGGTAGCCTCTAAGTCAAAATATGTATTTTAAGAGACTAATATAAACATAAAATTATTATGTTAATCAGCAATGGTAACAGTCTTTAAGAATTTGAATTCTCCATCCGCAACGGTTTTTATGAAAGCCATATCCTTAAGAGCATCTCCATTTACATCAAAGGCAATAGAGCCTGTTACACCGTCTATTTTAACTCCCTCAAGAGCATCACGGATAGCAGTAGGATCAGCAGAATCTGCCTTTTTAATTGCTTCCAAAGCTACCAAATATGCGTCGTAACCAAGAGCAGAAACAGCCGGAATAATCTCGGACTGGTTATTTTCTTTTAGGTAATCCTTGAAGCCCTTTATAAAGGAAGCCGCTTCATCAGTTGCAGGATCTCCCTCATCAAAGAAAGTGGAGAGAACTATTCCATCTGCATGCTCACCTGCATTTTCGATAATAGTGGAGTTCTCCCAGGTATCTCCGGCCATGATAACACTGGTAATTCCCAATTCCCTGGCCTGCTTGATGATTAGAGGAGCTGTAGCGATTGATGAAGGCGCAAATATTACGTCAGGATTAGCTGCCTTAACATTTGTAAGGATTGCCTTGAAGTCCGTCTGATTAGTCTGGAATTGCTCCTTGCTTACTACTGAGCCTGCTCCGGCAAGCTTTTCGAATGCTTCTACGAAGAAATTACCCAAACCTGAGGAGTAGTCATCACCAAGCTGTGTAATAACAGCAGCTGTTTTAGCATTTTCTTGAAAAGCATAGTTAGCCATTACTGTTCCCTGGAAGGGATCAAGGAAGCATACACGGTAATAATA
>JAAYJU010000131.1 GCA_012522735.1 Clostridiales bacterium
AGCCGATAATTCCAAGTTAGATAAAATTGATTCCTTAGAGGTACCATATGATATAAGTGGTGCAAGTGCTAATATAGAGGAATTCTTAGAGCTACAGGAGTGGCTTGATAGTGGTGTGTATCTTGTTGGCACGGATACAACAGCGGCTGTAAATATTACTATAGAAAAACTTGAAACAAAGCAGCTATCCATATGGCCAAATGACATTGAGATTAAGAACAAAGCTGATACAATTCAAGTCGCATATATAACAAAAGGACCTATTAATGTTAATGTATTAGGCCCCTCTAGCGAAATAGAATCGGTAACCAGGAATACCCTAAAGCCACAAATTAGTTTACTGGGATATTCCTCAGGTACATATTCGTTTAATATAGAAACTGATATATCGGACAACATATCAATATATGATACGCCCATGGTTAGACTGAGTTTGTTATATACGCCATAAAAATGGTTGCTAATTGAATTCTTCGATGATATAATTGAGGTCACTATATTCTAGTGGCCTTATATTTATACATAAGAGTGGCACGCGAGGCGTGGCATTCGTGGTATATACATATTTTTAGTCATTGGAACATAATATAAGCTAACAAAAATATCAAAGGAAAGGATCTGATGAATTGGGACTCGAATAGATGACATCACATTATTTATAGTCAAAAAATACAGCGTGATATATCGACTCCGTCTTTAGTATAGTTTGATTATGTATTTTTATGAAAAATAGCTATATTAATAAGGAGGATTTTAAGTGATGAATTATAAGAGATATAAAAAGAATCCGGTGATTGATTATCCGGATAGGCAATGGCCAAACAAGGAAATTAATAAAGCACCAATCTGGTGTAGTGTGGATTTGAGAGACGGAAACCAAGCATTAATTGAGCCCATGGTTGTGGAAGAGAAGGTAGAATTCTTTAAGCTTCTTGTAGATTTGGGCTTCAAGGAGATTGAGGTTGGGTTTCCATCTGCATCACAGATTGAGTATGACTTTTTGAGGCAGCTTGTTGACCGCAAGCTGATTCCCGATGATGTAACCATTCAGGTACTGGTACAGTGTAGGGAACATCTGTTAAAAAGAACCTTCGAAGCCTTGGAGGGTTTACCAAGGGCAATAGTTCATATCTATAATTCCGTATCCGTATTACAGCGAGATGTGGTGTTTAATATGGGTAAGGAGCAAATAAAAAATATTGCAATAGAAGGTACTAAGCTTGTTAAACAATATGCAGAGTGCTTTCCTGGTAAAATCATATTGGAGTATTCGCCTGAAAGCTTTTCCGGAACCGAGGTTGAATATGCTTTGGAGGTATGCTCTGCGGTAATAGATACCTGGGGCCCTACTTCTGATAACAAGATAATTATTAATCTTCCCTCAACGGTTGAGATGAATACCCCAAATGTATATGCCGATCAGATAGAATGGATGAACAGACACTTTAAGAATAGAGAGAATATAATCTTGAGTGTTCACCCTCATAATGACCGTGGTACCGGTATAGCTGCGACTGAGCTTGCTATACTAGCAGGGGCAGACAGAGTCGAGGGAACCTTGTTCGGTAATGGAGAAAGAACCGGTAACGTAGATATACTGACCATTGCATATAATTTATTCTCCCAAGGAATAGATCCTAATCTTAATATATCGAGTATAAATGACATTATAGAAAAATATGAACGTTTAACTAAAATGACGGTTCATGAAAGACATCCCTATGCCGGCAAACTGGTATTTACAGCATTTTCAGGCTCTCATCAGGACGCCATTAATAAGGGTATGCATGCTATGAAGGAAAGAAATAATCCCATATGGGAGGTTCCATATCTTCCTATCGACCCTTCAGATATCGGTAGAAGCTATGAGCCGGTTGTACGAATTAACAGTCAGTCTGGTAAGGGCGGTGTGGCCTTTATCATGGAGACTTATTTCGGATACAAGCTTCCTAAGGGTATGCATAAGGAATTTGCAGATGTAATCCAGGCACTGTCTGAAAAGCAGGGTGAAGTAGCTCCTGATCAGATAATGGATGAATTCAAGAAATGCTATATAGATAGAAAAGAGCCTCTACATTATAGAGGTAGTAAGTTTGAAGACATTATGGATAATGACGAGGGCTGCACCCATGCTACCATCCACTATACTGACCATGGAGAGGAGAAATCCTTTGAAGCTACAGGAAATGGACCTATTGACGCGGTTCTGAAAGGCTTGCAGGATGAACTAGATATCAATATTAAGGTTCTTGACTATACAGAGCATGCTCTTGGTGGTGGTGCAGGAGCACAGGCTGCGGCATATATTCATATGCTGGATATGACAACAAGCAAGACGACATTTGGTGTAGGAGTAAGCTCCAATATCACCAGAGCATCAATCAGAGCCATATTCTCTGCCATGAATCGTCTGGGCATAAGATAATAAGTATAATATAATCGTGATTTTATATAAATATTTAAAGCGGCGGGTTATCCCGCCGCTTTTATCATTTTTAAAAGCATAGTGGCTATTTTATCTGATAAATCCTGTTTGAACTCCGCAATTTTTCCCCGTGCTTGAATAGTCTGACGAATCGTTATAGGCTTATCATCCTTTAAAAGTCCCATGCAGTCATTTACCTTAATATGTCAATATATATGCTCATGTTTAATCTATGGAAACAGGGGGAAAATAATGCTATAATATAATCCCAACGATTGGAGGCTTGATGATGAGAGTTAGCATAATAATTCCATTTCATAAGGGAGAAGCTTATTTAAGAGATTGCCTTGATGGCTTAGTAACGCAGACATATCGTGACATGGAGGTTATAGTAATTAGTGATCATGCACCTGAAGAGGAGCTGGCTTGTCTTTCGGAGTATGAGCATGAGCTTGATTTAAGAATTTATCATCTGAGTGATAAAACAGGTGTAGCCGCGGCCAGAAATCTTGGACTGGATGAGGCTTGCGGAGATTATATATATTTTCTTGATAGTGATGACTATCTATATGAGGATGCTATTGAGCTACTAGTTAGCGGCGCTCAGGAAAGAGACGATGATATCACATATGGCAAGAAGAAACCTACCTGGTTTCAAAGAAGCGTCTATCTTATAAGAAGGCAGGAGGAGCAAGATGCACAGGATCAGGAGGAGGAAAAGGATGAAAATGACCTCGAATCACCTGAACTGAAGATGGAGGATGATAAGGAGGAGGACTCCCAGGAGGGTTCTGAGAATTCTGATGATACCTCTGATGATGATA
>JAAYJU010000132.1 GCA_012522735.1 Clostridiales bacterium
GAATCAAAGCCCTCTACAAGCATTCCCTCCTGGTCCATATCGCTAAAGCCTATGGGGCCATGAATCTGAGTCAAGCCCTCTGCTCTTCCCCAGTCCTCTACAGCCCTAAATAATGCCTCTGATACCTCCTGGTCATCGATAAAGTCTACTCTAGAAAATCGAATCCGTTTGGTCTGCCATTTAGTATTTGCAGCGTCGCTTATGATACCTGCAATCCTTCCTACACATTTTCCATCTCTGTAAGCAAGAAATTGCTTAGCCCTACAATATTCAAAGGCTGGGTTCTTATTGGGAAGAAAATTATTATATTCATCAGAAACAAGATCTGGTATGGCTTGAGCTACACCCTTATACATATCAGCATTAAATGAAGCAAAAATCCTTCGCTCTCTTTTTGTTCTTACCTCTCTAACCTCTATCATACATATCACCCCTGTTTTTGTTGAGTATATATTACACACTCTTTCTATATTTTAATGTAATTTACAGGATAGTGCAATGTAATTTGTCGATAAACTTATAATAATGTCATATATACCATCTATTTTATGGGACTATGCATGTATTATACCCTTAATACTTTCATTAATCTTTCTGGCCACATAGGGATTATTCATGGTATATAGATGAATTCCGTCAACGCCCTGAGATACCAAATCTACAATCTGATCCACTGCATAGGCTATGCCGGCTTCCCTTATAGCCTCCGGTGAGTGCTCAAATCGTTGCATCATCTTAGTAAATTTAGCGGGAAGACTCGCCCCACAAAGCGTCACCATCCGTTCTATCTGTGACTTATTAATGACAGGCATAATACCCGCCTGAACCGGAACCATAATACCTGCCCCTCTAACCTTTTCCATGAACTTATAAAAATGTGTATTATCAAAGAATAGCTGAGATATTAAATGCTGTGCCCCTGCATCTACCTTTAGCTTCAGATTTCTAATATCCTCATCAACATTCTCAGCATCCACATGACCTTCAGGATAGCAGGCAGCGGATATGTAGAATCCTCCCTTACCCTTTATATAATCTACAAGCTCGCTTGCATAGGAAAACTCCCTTCTAGGAGGATTATCAGGGTTTATATCGCCTCTTAAGGCAAGAACATTTTTAATATCCTTCTCCCTTAAGCTGTCAAGTATCTGTCCTATCTCCTGTCTCGTATAATTTACACAGGTCAGATGAGCCAAGGGCAATATCCCATATTTGTGTAGGATATTTGATGCTATATCTGCAGTAGATGTATCCCCTGCATTTCCCCCCGCACCATATGTGACACTAATAAAATCCGGTTGAATATCCTTTAAATTATCTAAGGTTTTATATATGGTATCAATCGGGCTTGTCTTTTTAGGCGGAAAGACCTCAAGAGAAAGAACAGCCCTTTTTTGTTGAAACAACGACGCTATTTGCATGAATTTAAACTCCTTTCGCAGCCAACTAATTTACTACCATGATTCTCATTTTCTATAATAGGTAAAACTTTTACTAATTGTAGCCATTCCTCCAATGCATGTCAATAAGAGTTTTCACGCTCAATGTGTATAATTTCTCCTTCAGTAATAGCTTCTATAAACTTGATTACATTATCTAAAATTTGATCTGCATGAGAATTATCATTAGTTACGCAGGCAAAGCCAATCACGATACTTTTATGGATATCCTGATCCTCTATCTCTGCTATAGACACATTAAATTTGTTCTTCACCTTGGCACAAAGGCTTTTTACCACCATGCGCTTTTCCTTTAAGGACTGAACCCAAGGGACATATAGTCTAATCTTAAGAGTTCCTACAACCATGATCATACCTCAACTTTTCTTCTTATTCTCAATCTACTATTTGATAAGTCTCTTGTCAATGCCAGTAAAATGAATAAGCTTTTAATATCTGTGCAAGCTAAATAAAAACTCCATCAAGGAGATTAATATGAATACTGAAAAGAGATTAACAAAAGCATATAAGGAAGCTAAGGTCGAGTATTTCGACAAAAATTCAAAATATATAATATTGGGAGATGTACACCGTGGTGATGATAGTGTTTCAGATGAATTTGCCCGAAATCAAGCCATATTTTTTCATGTATTAAACTATTATAATAATCAGGATTATATATATGTAGAAGCAGGGGATGGAGATGAGCTATGGGAGCATAAGAATTTTAGGCATATAAGGCTTGCCCATAAGGATATATTTATTGCTCTCAAAAAATTTTTTGATAAGAGCAGACTTAGGATGATATATGGAAATCATAATATATATTTAAAGGATAAAGAATATTTAGAAAATAATTACTATCAATTCTATGATGAATATAATCAAAAAAGAGTGGACCTATTTAATGGAATTGAACCCATGGAAGCTCTTCTACTAAAGCACAGGGTAACAGACCAGGAAATACTTATCGTTCATGGACACCAGGGAGATTTTATTAACGATCAGTTCTGGTTTCTATCAATGATATTATTGCGGTATTTTTGGCGGTTTCTTCATATAGTGGGCTTTGAAAACCCTGCCAGCCCTGCACGGAATCTTTACAAAAGGCACAAGGTAGAAAAGAATTATAATAAATGGATTAAGAAGCATAAGATTATGCTAATTTGTGGTCATACACATCGTACAAAGTTTCCAAAGCAAGATGAGTTACCCTACTTTAATACAGGATGCTGTATTAATACAAGAGGGATTCCAGGTATTGAGATTGTAAATGATACTATTCAGCTGGTTGATTGGAGAGTAAAGGTAAATGACCAAGGAATTATGCGCATAGACAGAGCCGTGGTCCGTGGTCCTGAACCAATTGACAGGTATGATTGCATTAACATTGAGGATTATGATGGCTTAAAAACTAATTGTAGTGATGCATATGATTAGAGATTCGCCCATATTGGGCGAATCTCTATCTACTGGTATCACTATTCTTTTCTACTGGATTATCCTCATGTAGCCCAAAGACTGCTCTTGCACTCTCTGTCTGAGGATTATGCTTTATATGCTTGGAATGGAATTTACCGTCTTCCTTCTTATTATTTCTTGTACTTTTCATTTTGTTCGACATATAAGGCCTCCTTAATTATTATGCCCTATTAGTATGCCAATGTTATTATATAATTATAAGAACTGTGAATACTAATCCCATAAGATCATATTAGTAAAGGAGAAACTAAATTTTTCTATTTCACGGTTACGACTGCACTGCTAGAGACATTACCTGAGATGTCAGTAGCATATACCTCTATCTTAGCGCCTTTAGCTAGACGGGACGGAAGAATGCAGGAATAATTTCCTTTTGAATCTGCTTCACATTTATAGGGTCTATTGTTAAACATTACGGTTACAAGCGAATTCGCCTCAGCAGTTCCAGTAACCTCATAGTCTCCAGCAACATACCCTTTGATCTTAGGTTTCGCAGGGGCTGTATTGTCACAGGCCGTTGCACTGATATTTTCAATAAATATATTTCCAAAATCATCTACAACACGTACAGAATAATTACCAGCCTTATTTATACCAAATTGCAGAGTATCTGTTATTAATTCTGCTGTTCTCCAATTTGAATTATTAATATCCCTCTGTGAAAGCTTTCCTCTAATATAACGCACTTCCTTCGGTACCTCGATGGTATCAACCTTAATATATGAATTTTTTGTCCTGTTTACTTGTCTCAGATTAAGAGGATAGGGAATAGAACTAATCTCTATACTGGTTCGCCCCCCATCTCCTACAGAAAGTGTTTCTAGAGAAAGGTAATATTTACCCACATCTAGTAGACGCTCCTCCAGGTACTTAACATTATTTCCACTAAATTGCTTTGTTATGATCGCCTCTCTATCCTTTCCGTACAATACAAACTTAGCTTTATTAGAGGATTCATACATGTATGTAATGTCTACTAAGGAACGCTCTTTTATTTCAAACATATAATAATCTCTTGGATTAGCTACGGTCAATAATCCTTGAACCGCTTTCTCTGACTTAATAGGATTTTCATTTCCGACACTTGAAGGTCTAAAAATCTCATCACTTTCTACCGGTTGATAATAAAGAATAAACCCTGCCTCGCCCTTTACAAAGGTAGATGTATTGGCACTCTGTTGCATCTTATCTGTCCTTATTGCTACATAATAGGTTCCTCTGTCAAGTGCAACTTTCGCCTTGGTCTCTCCATTTACCGGGGCTTTAGCTGTATTTGTACTGCCCTTTGCTGTTATTGTAGGAATAACTTCAAATATCAGCTTCTCATCACGATAAACTGTTGCTGACACAAGTGGCTCCTGAACAGTATGCTTCGAATTGCTATAGGTGTTCTTTGTAAGCTTATCAGCTGTCAAGAGCATCTTAACAAATCCATCCTCTTCCAGAGTGAATTTAAATATTCTTGTATCTAAGTAAGGATAAAAAGAATTGTCAATTGTTATATTATTTATATCATAAAGATTATATACTTCAATATCACTTACCTTAGTTATCTTTAGTTCATCTATCTTAGTCTGCACATAAGCCTTCGCTGTGTCCTTGCCACCAAACACTATACCTGCTAGTACTATTAATAACAATAATAGCAGCATATTTTTATATTTCCTCATGTCTATTACCCCCTCTATAACATTAATCCAATTATCAGACTTATTACTATATAAATGTTACCATTTTTGATATTTTATGTCAAATACAACCATAATTTTTATGCTAGAATATAATAAAAAATTTAGGTAACTTTTTGAAAAATCTATATATTATAGTTAAGGGTGTATCTTTACTTAGAACCAGGATTGAGTTATACTGATGACTGAAAGTAAGAAAGCGAGGGGTCAATATGAAGATAGTTGTTTTAGCAGGTGGGACCAGTCCGGAACGTGATGTGTCCCTTTCTACCGGTACGATGATTTATAAGGCTTTAAAAAGCAAGGGACATCAGGTTCTACTATTAGATGTATATCTGGGTTACGAAGGAGATATCATTGATATCTTTAATAAAGAGAAGGATTGGGCTCAAGGTATAGGTACAATTAGAGAGGACAATCCGGATATCGAGCATATTAGGGCTCTTAGAAAAGACAATCCTAATCATTTCTTTGGACCAGGGGTAATAGATATCTGTGATAAGGCTGATATAGTCTTCTTGGCTCTTCATGGTACCAACGGCGAGGATGGCAAGGTTCAAGCAGCTCTTGACTTGATGGGAATTAAATATACCGGTACCGACTATGCCTCCAGTTCTCTAGCCATGGATAAATCCGTAACTAAGGAGCTTTTCGCTTACTATAATATACCCACCCCCGAAGGTATCCATGTAAGGAAGGGCGAGACTTATTCCTGGGATAGGTACCCCTGTGTCGTTAAGGTAAATAACGGAGGCTCTAGCGTTGGTGTTTCAGTTGTGAATACACCGAATGAGATGGATGCTGCCATAAAGAACGCTTTATCATACGGTGATGAGGTGATAATTGAGCAATATATTAAGGGAAGGGAATTTGCTGTTGGTGTAATTAGCGGAAAGGCCTTACCTGTTATAGAAATCGCACCATTAACTGGTTTCTATGATTATAAGAATAAATATCAGGCAGGAAATGCTATAGAAACCTGTCCGGCAGATCTAAGCCCTACACTTACTGCTAAGATGCAGGAAATTGCGGAAAAGGTATTCCATGCTCTTCGCTTAAAAACCTATGCAAGAATGGATTTTCTATTAAATGATAAGAATGAGCTCTATTGCCTTGAAGCAAATACCTTACCAGGTATGACGCCTACTTCTTTACTGCCTCAGGAAGCCAAGGCTGTTGGCATAGATTTTACCGACCTTTGTGAGCTAATAATTGAAATCTCATTGGAGAAATATAAATAATATGAGGATAAATCCTCCGTTATAAGTAACGAAACAATAATACTTTGATGAGTGAGGATAAATCCTCCGTTATAAGTAACGAAACAATAATACTTTGATGAGGAGGATATATGAAGAATATGACTTTAAATAATATAGCTAAGGCCTGTAAGGGTAAGCTATTTAATAATGGCAGTGCCTATGAGTCCAATGTTAAGGGCATTGTTATAGATTCACGCTTAGTTAGCGAGGATTTTCTTTTTATTGCCACCAGGGGTGAAAAGGTCAACGGTCACGATTTTATTGAATCCGCTATCAGACTTGGGGCTATGGCAGTAGTCTGCGAAAAGACCCCCACTAATATAAGCATACCCTATATATTGGTGGATGACAGTCTAGTAGCACTTAAGGATATAGCCACATGGTATCGTATGCAGCTTAATATACCTGTCGTGGGCATTACCGGTAGCGTTGGTAAAACCTCTACCAAGGAGTTTGTTAGCAGCGTTCTATCAAGAAGATATAGCGTACTTAAGACCGAAGGAAATTATAATAACGAAATAGGGCTCCCTCTTACCATTTTACAGATTCGCAAAAGACATGAAATAGCCGTTCTGGAAATGGGTATCAGTAATTTCGGTGAAATGCACCGCTTAAGCAAGATAGCCAAGCCTAATTATTGCTTGATTACCAATATAGGTCAATGCCACCTTGAACAATTAGGTTCTAGGGAGGGCATTTTAAGGGCTAAATCAGAAATATTTGATTTTATGAGTGAGGATGGCGGAGTAATTCTAAATGGGGATGACGATATGCTTTCCGCGATACATGATGTACGGGGCATCACTCCTATACGATATGGATTAGGCTTAGATAATGATGTCTACGCAGATAATATTATAAGCAAGAACCTTTCAGGTTCTAGCTACACTCTTCATTTTATGGGTGAAGCTTTATCCATTAACTCTTCAATGCCCGGAAATCATATGATACTTAATGCCCTGGCTGCTGCTACTCTAGGTAGGATTCTTGGACTGACCGGTAAGGAGATTACTGATGGCATAGAGCAGATTCAGCCTGTAAGCGGAAGAAATAATATTATTTACAAAGAAAACTGGACTATAATAGATGATTGCTATAATGCCAATCCCGTATCTATGAAGGCTGCCATAGACCTTCTAGATATGGCAGATACAAGAAAGGTTGCCATCCTTGGAGATATGGGTGAACTAGGCAAGTCTGAAGTTCAATTACATAAGGAAATAGGAAAATATATTGGATCTAAAAATGTGGATATTATTATATGTGTTGGCAAGCTTTCAAAGCATATGTATGAGGGTGCTATGGAGCTGTTGTCAGATACTTCAAAGGTTTTATTTCACTTTGATACAAGGGATGAATTAATAAAAGCACTACCCGATTTATTAAAAAACGGGGATACTATACTGGTAAAAGCATCTCATTTTATGGGATTTGATAATATCGTCAACTTATTAGGCAAGAGTAAAAATTAATATTTGATTAGATTTTACTTAAAATGTATTATTTTCCTTTTCATAGCCATAAAAAGATGCTATACTTATTCGCGAAAGCTTTAAAAAACAAGAATAACTCTATAATCTTTAGAGGAGTGGAAAGAGGATCTTATGTCTTTAAGTGTTAAAAACATAACTAAAAAATATGGGGATAAGCTGGTAGTCGATAATCTCAGCTTTGAGATGAATGAGCCCGGTGTCTATGCTTTACTGGGAACAAACGGTGCAGGGAAAACCACCTCAATAAGAATAATCCTAGGTATGCTTGCTAAAAACGGCGGCGAGGTTCTATGGAAAGGTCAATCGATAGACGTGGTCAATACCAATGTTGGATATCTTGCGGAAGAAAGAGGCTTATATCCTAAATATACTTTAATGGACCAGCTAATGTATTTTGCTAAGCTAAAAAAGGTTGATAAGCACACTGCTATGGAAAGAATTAAGTATTGGTCTGATCGTCTAGATGTGAATGAATATGTATTCCCTGCCAAGGGAAAGGGCAGGAAAGTCGCAAAATCTAATCAAGCCGATCAGCTTTCTAAGGGAAATCAGCAAAAGATACAGCTTATGGTCGCACTTTTGTCTGATCCCGAATTATTAATTATTGACGAGCCATTTAGCGGGCTTGATCCCCTTAATACAGACTTATTCAAATCCATCATTAGAGAGGAAATAAACAAGAACAAATTCCTAATCATGTCCAGTCATCAGATGCCAACTATTGAAGAGTTCTGCTCTGATATTACTATTCTGGATCGTGGTAAAGTAAAGCTTCAGGGTAATTTATCTGATATTAAGAAAAGCTATGGACGTGTCAATCTTATTGTTAAATGCGAGCAGGACATTGCTTCCTACATAGCTTCCTTTAACCTTCGGATTATAAATAAGACACCCAGCGAATATCATCTAAGGGTTGAGGGAGAGGACCAGGCAATGGCTTTTCTATCCAAGCTCATAGGTGATAATATTACTGTAATCAAATTTGAATTACGGGAGCCGTCACTGCATGAAATATTTGTAGAAAAGGTGGGAGCTGATCAAGATGAAGAATAATATTACCGGCTGGAGGGATGTCTATTCATTTACATTAGCTCAGGTATTAAAAAGCAAAGCATATCGTATCACCTTTATATTATTGGTATTGATGGTTCTAGTATCTATGCCGATTACCGGTAAGTTACTTTTTAATAACAGTGAGGATGAAAATGCTCTTAGTCCTGTAAATAAGGTTTATGTAAATAATACGACTTCCTATACAGATATAGATTTTAAAGATTTAGAAAGTACCATTTCCTTTAGTCATATAGAATTCGAGCCCATGAATAAGGATTATGATTCATTGGTAGACCATATTATAGAGGAAGAGAATAGTTCGGTCATTCTAAACATTTCAGAAGAAAATGGGGCTTTTAGCTTACATTTATCCATGAGTAAAGAGGGTCAGATAAAAAGAGCCCATCTACAGAGACTGGGTGATGCACTATTGTCTAGCTTTACTAACATGCGTATGGAATCTATTGGAGTGAGCGACGAACAGCTTTTACTCTTACAAACTCCTGTGGTATCAAAGGTTACCATGACTGACATTAATGGAGAAGAAATAGTAGATGAGAACACATCTATCTCCTTTAGTGAATATTGGTTTGTCTATGGAATACTCTTCTTCGTAATGATGACTACTATGCTTACGGGAACTCAGGTAGCCACATCCATCGTTACAGAGAAATCCACCAGAGTTGTCGAATATCTTTTGATTACTGTAAAGCCTCTTGCTCTTATGATTGGAAAGGTTTTTGCTATGTTGACAGCAGCTATGATACAGATGCTATCCATGGTGGCTGCATTATTTGTATCAAATAAAATTTCAGCAGCATATGCTCCAGAGAAAGAAACTATGCTATCTCAGCTATTACCAAGCGATTTATTTGCAAATATAAATTTAACGAACATGCTTCTATGTATTGTACTGGTCTTTCTTGGTATAGTATTCTATGCAGTATTAGCGGGCCTTGCGGGGGCAACTGTCAGTAGACTCGAAGTTCTCAATGAAGGTCTTACACTTTTTACTATGACCTCTTTAGTCGGTGTTTATATTGGCTTAGGGGCTGCAAACACACTAATGGGTAGCGGTACTAATGCTTTCGTTGTCTTTGCATTTCTTTTCCCGCTTTCCTCTCCCTTTGTATTGCCTGGTGCAATATTAGTAGGGAAAGCCAGCCTACCTCTAATCGGTATAGCGATTGTACTTCAGTTAGCATTTATCATGATACTCTTTCGCTTTGTTGCCAGAGTGTATGAGACCCTTATACTCCATAGTGGAAATACCATAAAATTAAAGGAACTCTTTAAAATAAGTAAATCTATATGAATCGATACCAGGTAGGGAATTTGGTATCTGGTATAGTAAAATGAGAATTTGGTACCTGTACCGTTAAAGGAGGATATATGAAGAATAATTTCAGGGGATGGACTGCAGTATTTAGATTTACCTTTCTTCAGTCTACCAAAAAAGCCTTTAAAATTATAACCACCCTTATAGCTGTTTTGATTATTGGGTTGATTATATTATTAAATATAATTGCTGCAAGGCCAGATAAGCAGGAAGATCATCAGGGAATAGGGCCAGAGACTACAATGGGAATATCCACAATTAATAAGGTACTTATACAGGATAATAGTGGCTTACCAGCCACAGATTATAAAGCCTTAAATCCAAGCCTTTCGGAGGAATATTTTAATAATATCCAATTTGCTATCGCAGACATTAGCACAAGAGAGGATTTACTGGAAAAGGCCTCCAAGGATTCGGATAGAACTATAGCTGTATTAATTACAAGTAAAGACGCTGCCTTTGAGATGGAGGCAATTATACCTCACAATTCTATTGTTGCTCGCTCAGATGTGGACCAATTACTTGCTCAAATGACATCAGCTTTTGAAGGAAATAAAATTATGCAGGCAAATTTAAGTGAAGAGGCAGTGGCTGCAGTATTTACACCTGTAATAACCACTTATTCCGAATTCGGAGAAAGCGGGGCTGCTGCCGCTATGGTTATAAAGCTTGTCGCCCCTATGGTATTTAGCTTTATGATGTATTTTATGCTCCTTATCTACGGTCAGGTTGTAAGTAAGTCTGTATCCACAGAGAAAACCTCCAAGCTGATGGAGACCTTACTTACCTCCGTCCATCCATATGCCATGATTACCGGCAAGGTAGTGGCGGTAACCGCTATAGGCTTGCTGCAATTTATAATCTGGATAGTGTCAGGGGTAGTTGGATTATATGGAGGTAATGCTCTTGCTCACAAGATGTATCCAGGTTATGAGAGTTCGGTTATTTCTATTATTAATTTTATTAAGGATAATATTGGCGAAACCGGTATGACTCTTCCCGCGGTGTTATTGGCTATTCTTATATTCGGAATTGGTTTCTTGTTCTACTGTGTGCTGGCGGCACTGACAGGAAGCATGGTATCTAAGCCTGAGGATGTTGCCTCAACGCAGGGATTGTTCCAGCTTCCGGTTATAATCAGCTGGCTATTATGCTATTTTGCACCTCTAACGGGCAACTACAAGCTACTTTCGGTTGCCAGATTCATCCCATTTACCGCACCCTTCTGTGTCCCCTCAGATTTAATCACGGGTACGATCGGGTTAGGGGAAGGATTGCTATCATTGCTTGTACTGGGTGTTTTCTCATTAATAGTAATTATTCTATCTGCAAAGATATATAAGGGACTAGTCCTTTACACCGGACAGAAAGCCAATATAAAGATGTTCGTAAACATTCTAAAAAGCTAAAAAAGTACCTAAAAAGGTACCAGGTACTTATTTTTGTACCTGGTACCGTATTATTTGCACCGTATTATTTGTACCATTTTAATATATTTCATAGTGAACCCTGTCAGGGTCATAGCGATCCACGAATTTGTGGTCTTGCCCTTCCTCAGGATATCCAATCGGAATTACACAAAATGGTCTAAGCTTGCTCTTTAATCCGTATAGGTCGCTGATAAGCTCCATCCTATCCTGCATTGGTGCAACTCCAAGCCATACGCCTCCCAGTCCAAGATGGACCGCCTCTAATAAGATGTTCTGAGTAGCTGCTGCCATATCCTGCTCCCAATGGACTTGTAATCTCATTCTTTCTTCATTTCCCAAAAGCACTATAGCTAATGGAGCATCTGCTACCATCTTAGAATATGCACTTATACCAGCCAGTCTCTCAAGCCCACCTTTATTTTGAACAACGATAAATTCCCAGGGTTGTTGGTTAGCGGCAGAGGGTGCCTGCATAGCTGCTCTAAGAAGCTTTTCTATCTTATCATTTTCCACAGCTTGCTTTTTATATCTACGAATACTTCTTCTGTTAAAAATAGCGTCCATTATTGATCCTCCTTAACCATTTATATATGAGTTATATCCTCTGTAATGAAGTAAAATCTTACCTTGGTAAAAATATGGTGACCTTATTATAACATAAACATTTCATAAATAAAGAGTGAAATTAAAAGACATAAATATTTAATGGATTAAGCAATTGAGCTTCTAAGCCTATTTTAGAAAATAGGTGCCAGGTATTAATAATAAATTTCTTTTTTTTTAGCATACTAATACAAATGAATATATGAAAAGAGGTATATTTCTATGAGGAAATTATTGTACATCACTGTTAACTCAAAACCCGAATACCTATCATCAAGTAAAACAGTTGGAAGATCCTTTATAAACAAATTTATTAAACAGTATCCGGATTTTACAGTCGAAGAGCTTGATTTATACAAGACACATATACCAAGATTAGAATATCAGTACTTCCAAAGCAGAAACTGCATAATTAATGAAGACGCCACAAATGACCTACCCCAAAAGGAGCAAGAAGAAGTTCATACCATTGTAAACCTATGCAATCAATTTGTTAGTGCAGATATATATGTAATAGCTGCTCCTATGTGGAGTTTATCATTCCCAGCTCCTTTAAAGGAGTATATTGACTGTATAGTACAATCGAATCGTACAATTACTTTCCCCGAGAAAGGTAGCAAGCCACAGGGACTTCTTAATGATAAACCCAGAACTGTAATATACATCCAATCCTCAGGTGCAGATATTCCATTTGTGGTGAGACCGCTATTGAATAAAGGTCTCAACTACATCGAAGATATTACGAAATCAATGGGAATAAAACAATTTGAAAGGCTTTTAGTAGATGGAACTGGAACCACTGAGGAAGAACGATTAAATGCCATAAAAAGAGCACATGATAATATAGATAATATTATAAATAAAATAGAGATAAATGAAGTTATGCATGTTTAAAATATAGAACCTTAAGTATTTAAGAGGAGTGATAGTTGACAACCTTTCACTCCTCTTCTTTTATTCTAAGCTTTAATATTTAATTTCCTTACCATCTAGAGAATAATGAATAGCAAATGCATTGTCCTTACGAGCCATCTGAAGCCATATCTCATTGGTATCCACATTAATACCATTGGCATCATCTGATTTCTCATTAGTCATTACAGTAACAACGGCATTGGCTTTAGCCTGACCATCGACGGGATTTACGAAATAATCTGTGTCTGCAGGGGCATAAGCTATTATGCCATTATCCTTTTTAATCAAGCCATTATAAGCCTTTATTATTTTTCAATTTTAATAAATCTTTTTTTACCAATCTTAATAACATCAGAATTAATTAGAACCTGGTTCAAATCATCCTCATTAATCTTCTCACCGTTAATTTGTACACCTCCCTGCCTTAATAATCTGATAAATTCACTCCTGCTTTTTACTAATTCCATGTCTACCAGCTGTGGTATAACATCATTTAGAGTATCCTTATCTAGCTCTATAAGCATGGATGGAATGTCATCAGGTATTGCTTTCTTACCAAAGGCTGTATCATAATAGACCATGGCTTTCTCTACTTCATCAGTTGAATGATATAATGATGTTATTATCTTAGCCAATCTATACTTAATATCCCTTGGATTAGCACCGCTTTCCAATTCTCTTCTAATCTCATCTATTTCATCGGGATGCTCGTCTGTTGTTAAGTCATAGTATCTGATAATCAAATCGTCAGGTATCTCCATAACCTTCTTAAACATTACCTCTGAGGGTTCACTTACACCAATGTAATTACCAAGGCTTTTACTCATCTTCTCTATGCCGTCAAGCCCCTCCAGTATAGGCATAAATATAGCTACCTGCTGCTCCTGTCCCAAGGATCTTTGCAATGTTCTCCCCATAAGAATATTGAATGTCTGATCGGTCCCGCCCAGTTCAATATCGGCATTTAGCTCTATGGAATCACGGGCTTGCATCAAGGGGTAGAAAAATTCATGTATTCCTATTGGAATTCCATTATTGTAGCGGGTATGAAAATCATCTCTTTCAAGCATTCTAGCAACTGTGGTTGTGGCAGCAAGCTTTATAACCTCTTCAAAATTCATCTTTGAAAGCCACTCACTATTAAATCTAACTATCGTTTTCTTTTGATCCAGCACCTTAAATATCTGCTCACAATATGTCTGTGCATTTTCCTTTACCTGATTATCTGTAAGCGCAACTCTACCCTTGGCTTTTCCAGTCGGATCTCCAATTTTACCGGTGAAGTCCCCAATTACGATAACAACAGTATGCCCCAAATCCTGCATCTGCTTCATCTTCCTAAGTACTACCGTATGACCAAGATGAATATCCGGTGCAGATGGGTCCAATCCCAATTTAATGATAAGGGGCTTGTTCTGCTTGTAGGACTTTTTAAGCTTCTGTAATAACTCCTCTTCGTTCACACATTGGTGAACCCCCTTTAATATGATTCTTTCTTGCTCATTTGGTGTTAGCATTTTCAATTCCTCCTCTAATCATTATTATTTAAACATTTCATATAACGGAGGATTTATCCTCCTCAATCAAATTTAATTTTTTAGATACATATAACAGAGGATTTATCCTCCTCTGATATATAGATTTACAATAAAAAACTCCCGTCCTTCTGTTTCCAAAAGGACGAGAGATTATCTCGTGTTACCACCTAAAGTTTATAGGTAACTCACATTACCTACCTTATAGAGTACGGCAATAGCGATACCCTTGCACTTGATAACGGTGTGCTTTCCGTCGTAGCCTACTTGATTAAACTTTTCGGTACGCGACTCCAAGAGGTATTCACATTTCCTATTCATGAGCCTCTCATCAACCGGCTTCTTTCTGTTTGAAATCAAAAATGCTACTATTTCTTATCTTAGTCTTTTCTTATATTCTTATGCGCAGCAAATTATTACTGCATTCTATTAAATATTGCTTATTATAATATCAGGGTTTTTATAACATGTCAACTCTTCTTTTTAACTATTCAGTCCTAATCTTCTTTTTAACTATTCAGTCCTAAGTGCTTCAACAGGGTCCTTCTTGGCTGCCTTTTTTGATGGAATAAGTCCGGCTATAAGTGTCAATAGCATACTTAATAAAACCAACACCAGCGCACTCCACATGGGTAGAGAAGCACTTATATCCGCGGTACCCGCCGCCTTATGAATTATTGCATTTATGGGTATCAGCAGTAATAAGGTGATACCTACACCAATAAGACCGGCAAACAAACCGACGATAAAGGTTTCTGCATTGAATACCTGTGATATATTTCTCTTTGATGCTCCGATAGCACGAAGTATACCGATTTCCTTTGTACGCTCCAGAACAGATATAAATGTTATGATACCAATCATGATTGAGGATACAATGAGTGACACCGCCACAAAGGCTATCAATACATATGAAATAACATTTACTATTGTTGTTACTGAGGACATCAATAGACCTACATAGTCAGTGTAGTTTATTTGATTCTCCGCACTAGCGGTGCTATTGTAGTTCTCGATTCCGTCCGTAATAGCTTCTTTATCTTCAAAATTATCAGCATAAAGACTTATTGATGATGGTACATCTAGGCTTACATAGCCAAATTCGGTCATATTATCCTCATAGCTTCCACTTGAAATATAGAAATCATACATTCCAAGTAATGTATCGTCATCTGGTTCCTTTAAATATTCATCCAGTATAGTTGCCATTTCTGCTTCACCCATTGAAAGCATCATTTCGGCACTTGCCGGATCATTTATATACATGACTTGTATTATGTCTTTGGCAAGCTTGGCTTTTTCAGATATGCCAAGCCCCGAAAGATATTCTATTGTATCCGCGACCTTGGCTTTGTCGTCCTTAGGCTCAAATGTCATTCCATTTACCACGTTAGTATCAGGATTTGCTTCCTGAGCCTTAACAACAGCACTATTATTGGTTTTTTCAATTATATAATCGGTCAAAGCCTTAGTATATCCGACATTTCTATAGATAGATGTGTAGCTGGCATCCTCCATGGGGCGAATAATTCCAACAATCTTAAGCTCCAATGCTTCCTTTACCAGATCTGCTAGCTTTTCCTTATCCTCAGCAACATATTCAAATAAGCCACCTTCATTTTCCACATAATAATCACTAGCAAGTAGCAAGTAAAATGACTGGCTGTATATATCTTCATAGCTCCAGTTGTAGGAATCAAAGACCATCTCTTCGCCTGATCCAATCTTATCTAGTATCTCCTTATACTCATCTGAGGGTAAAATACCAAGCTCATATAAAGCGGATAAGGAAATCTCGTTGTTCTTATCAAGGACTAAAACCAATTCATTATACTCTTTAGGCCAATCACCGAATAGTATCTCATAGTTTTCTGTTACAGCAGGACTGATTAGTAAATCACCTGAGCCTGGTAAAAGCTCGACAAAATTACTACTATTCATCTGCATGCCCATACCCATAGACATATCACTATTCATTCCATAGGAACCTTGGTTTCTAAAATCACTGCCGTTTGTATTAATTAGCAGGTCATCGGGGTCATAAGCATATGTGTCAAAGGAAACATTATAGGAATAGACAATACCGTTTTCACCAATATATTGATGAATTTCATTGTTCTTATCATCCAGATACTCTTTTAAGGGTGACAGATTGTTTTTCTTGATGCTGGTTGTTGTTTTGCTTGCCATCTCCAAATCAAAGGAATTAGAGTATATCTTATCCAGCTCATGGTCTACCTCACCTACGACATGTTCCCGTCCAACCTCCATCATACTGGTAATATCAAAGGACTGGGCTTCTATAGTTATGGGATAGGACACCATGGTATCCCTTTGAATCTTGTCAATATAATTATTTACACCGGTGGAAAGAGATAATATAAGTGCTATACCAATAATTCCTATTGAGCCTGCAAAGGATGTCAGGATGGTTCTACCCTTTTTAGTACGTAAGTTATTAAAGCTTAGAGACAAAGCTGTCATGAAGGACATCGATGCTTTTCCCATATTCTTATGCTTAGGATCTTCTAGCTCATTATCATCAATCTCTAAGGGATTAGAATCGTCTATAATTTTTCCATCACGTAGCTTAACAATACGGTTTGCATATTCTTCCGCTAGCTCAGAGTTATGAGTTACCATAATAACAAGACGGTCCTTAGCTATCTCCTTAATCAGCTCCATAACCTGTACGCTTGTCTCGGTGTCAAGGGCTCCAGTAGGCTCATCAGCCAGAAGGATGTCAGGATTATTCACAAGAGCTCGGGCAATAGCAACACGCTGCATCTGCCCTCCTGACATTTGATTAGGACGCTTGTGAAGCTGATCTCCAAGTCCAACTTTAGTAAGTGCCTCTTTCGCCCTTCTTTTTCTCTCCATAACCGATATTCCTGAAATGGTGAGCGCAAGCTCTACATTTGAGAGTATTGATTGATGTGAAATGAGATTATAGCTTTGAAATACAAAGCCAATTGTATGATTTCGGTAGGAATCCCAGTCACGGTCCTTATATTTTTTGGTGGATATACCGTTAATTATCATATCTCCTTTGTCATAGCGGTCAAGACCACCGATTACATTAAGTAGCGTGGTTTTTCCTGATCCACTGGGACCGAGTACCGCTACGAACTCATTGTCCCTGAGATTCAGACTTACATCATTAAGAGCATTTTGTGTCAGCTCACCAGTAACATACTGTTTACTAATATTTTTGATTTGAAGCATTTCTTTCTCCTTTTGTCTAGTCTATTTCATTTAAAATTGTATTATATACACTCTCGGTATCATTCGCATTGCCCATATTAAAGATAGTAATACCGTTTACTGTCTCCAAATAGATAAAGGGTGGGATACTCTTGTCAACAAACAGCTTGACCGTACCATGCTCTGTAGTCCTAAAATGTCCTTTAAGCTTTGAGCCTAGTGCTGAACCATTTGTCCTTAACTCTATGGTTGGTAGTTCATCCATAAGCTTAACAGTCTCAATATCCTCCCAACTATATATTTCTCCATACATACCATGAATTTCTATTCCCTCATCAGAAAATGACACTTCTGTGTCTTTGTATGATGAAGTTAGCAACACTGCCACAAGTATAAGCGCAATAGCAGTAATACTAAGAGGTATAATAAATTGCTTTCCGGCTCCCTTTCGCATTTTTCCGGCTTCATCAAATATATTTCCATCAAATTTTTGCGCCTTAATCAGCAGATAGATAGTCAGCACAATAAATATTATAATAACTGGTGCTAGAACAATCTTTAACCCTAATCCAAATAGAACACCAGCTAGTAATAGCATGCCACCAATCACATAACCATATATTCCTACGAGACGTGCTAAACCTTCTATATCAACATTAACCTTTTTTTCCTTTGGCATAGTATTATAGCCTGATATTAAGAAATGCCACTTAAATACATGAACTCCCAATCCTAAGAAAATAAACATAACACTGATTATAATAAATCCTAACATATATTCCTCCTCAATCTCCCCAACCAATTCCTGCCAGATACACATTCCTATTATATTAATCTTGCTGGATAAATACAAGACAATCTCAAATTTCTAATAAAATATTAATCTATTGTTTATTATTTCATATGTAAAAGCCCTTACCCTATTGTAAATGGGGTAAGGACTAATATAATACAAAGCGCAAATTAATATTTTCTACCACATCTTACCTGTAGTAATACTATAATTATAGCCTCTACTCCACATGTAGGAGTTAAATGTCATCTTTTGAATCTGCATCATACTCCAATGCGCAGCCATACTCATAGGTTCATCCTTGGTAGTTTTGGAGCTGTCTGCCTTTGGTGCTTCCTTTGCTTGCTCAATCTTCTTAACACTATCACGAATCTCTTTCTTCTGGTCCTTAGTTCCGAACCTATACTGTGATCTTATACAGACCCATAGCCCAGGTGTGGTAGCTATATCCTCCCTATCTTCCTTAGAAAGATTCTTCCACACCTCCTTAACCTGCTTCTTAACACTATCAACTGATTTTTTTGTTATCTTATCAGGTGATGAACTAGAGTCTTTTTGCAACAACTTCGAATATGCAATGATTTCACTATATGCCTGTAGTGACATTTCTGTAAGGGGAGGACTTCCCTTTATCACTACTTTTCCACGTTTATCTAAAGAACTTTTTATAATTTTAACAGCCGGATCTTTTTGGTCTGTCTCATCAAGCCATTCCTTTATCACCTCTTCAAGACTGCTCCTGAGCTTTTCCATGTCTTTTTGCTTGGCTTTCATTATAGACTTTACAAGAATCGGATATTCATCATAAACTTGCAGCTCTTCCTTAGAGAGGTGTCGCCAACCAGATTTAAGCTCTTTTATGATTGCATCCTCTTGGCTCTTAGTTAGTGGTGCTCCAAGCGCAAATTCCAGAACAAACATAAATCCCTTTGCATTCTTATCAATATTAGCTGCCACATCAATTGTATAATCAATCTTTGGGGCGACTGACGTCGTGCCCGTGGCCATAGAGCTTATAAATCCCTCCATTATGCTATATGCCCGAATCTGATAATAATCCGCTTCTGGAGAAAAATAGGAAAACCACATTGCCTGCCCCATGTCCTTAATTACAAGTCCTAGCCCAAGGTGTTTTTTTGTACCGATTTTATCTGATAGATCAAATACCACATGGTCTCCCATAGAATCAGATAGGCTACGCCAATTAGATGCCTTAAGATTGGGATTTGCATCTTTGATTAATGTTATAAAACTGCTTGCCAATTGTTTAGAGGTCTTTTGCTTTTCATATGGAAGAATAGCCATAATCAATTCCTCATTACTTTTAGCATTTTCAATCCCTATCATTGAATCATTCGCAGTAACCTTCCATCCACTTGGATAATGAAAGGAATAGCTTTTATCCTTCGCAACATACTTAGTCCATATTTTAGCTGCATCTGCATGAGTAACATTAGAAAAAAGAAGTGTAACTAAAACTAATAAAGATATAAGCTTTCTCATATTTTCCACTCCCATGAATAAATTTATATTCCTTTATATATTGATGCTATTGCTTAATAAATTAGTCAATCCAAGTTCTACTAGTTTGTTAGTTTCTTAACAAGTCATATAATAGTATTATATTATATATATCTATGTCTTTTCTATTGTTTCCTTATGGTATTTTATTACTATACTAAGAACCTAATCACCTATCCAAAAATACAGTAACCCTCTCTCACTATTCTGTAGCTCAACATAATATTGAGATATCATGTGTATATCCAGAAGTTTTATGCATTAAGTTCATGCTACCTTTTCTCCTTTTAGTAATCTAACTCTTTTTCAATTTCTTTAAGGCCTTCTATTACCATTTCTATTAGATTACTGGCACCAGATTGAGAATAGTTTTCCTTGTAATCAGCCATCTCTCTAAGGTTCATTCCTCTTTCTAATGCTTTATATACATTTTGAGTTAGGATACCTGTATTAATATATAATTCACTAAAAGCAAGCTTTAGTGCTACATGGCTTTCTTCTCTATAACCAGACCTATATAGAAGAGCTCTTACTCCATGGAAAAATAAGCTTGAATAGTCGCCCATTTATAATTTTCACTTTCATAGCTTACAATGGCAGCTTCTAAATCCTTTTTACCAACATTATATTCTTTTTTGCACATATCATCGGAGTATGTACCTTTTTTTAACTTTCCTTTGCTAATTAGATTATCAATTATACTCACTACTTACCTCCCATAGCTCTATACCTTTCATAATCTCATTATAAAATACAGCATCTGACTTTTCCAATTCAATAAATTCTATTTCATCAACAATTACAGGGTTTAATTCCCGTTCTCCTATATAACCTCTAGTAATTTCCAATACAATATCTTTATCGCTTTCATCAGCAATAATAAAAAGATCTATATCACTATCCGAAGTATCCTCCCCTCTAGAACAACTTCCAAATAAAATGATTTTTCTTGTATGAGTTTTTAATTTGTCTATCAGCTGTTTTAATTCAAGGAGGTTATCAAATATTCTAAATGACTTTATAAGAGGGTTGTTTCTATCCACATCATAAATAATAGAGCTCCCTACATGTTTGCTATCTGTAATTCCTAAGCTTTCAAATCTTTTTAGTATAGCATGAACACTGCCTACACTTAGTGATAGTTCTTTCGCAACATATGTTGCCATATTGTCTTTATGAGGGTTTTTTGTAAGATACGAAAACACTAACATAGGGTTTTTATTAAAAATGACATCTTTAATATTATTCATTTTGAGTCTCCTGTTCATTTTAATGAATCTTGATTCATTCATTTGAATTTATGTTCATTTTAATGAATAACTTTGTTGTTGTCAAGTTATAGTTAAAGCTTATATCCTTATGGTGTTTTATGACTATACTAATGGAGCTTTCCCGTCTTTGTAAACACGACTAAAATGATCTATAATACTCCGTAGATTTGTACATACAATTCTTTTGTTTTTTATTCTATCCTTCTTTTTAATAATATAATCTATAGAATATTATCCCAGAAATACTTCACCTCATTTGTTTTCCCGGCTTTAGTTATATAAAACTTTGCCTTTTTCCTACTTCGCATTCTTTTAAATTCTGAAATTAATAGAATAATAGGTGTAAAGAGCATTATGACACCCATTAGGAATAATCCTCTTGCTCCAGAAAATGATTTTTCTGATAGATTATAAGGAATAGCGTTACCGCTTATATTCATTTCTTTGAACCACTCTGTGTATAGCTTTTTTACTTCATAGTCCATTTTACGGGCTACACCTCTAAAACGGATTCCTGAGCTGGGTTTATTAATATTACCCAGTAAATAATCCCTAGTTCTTTTTACCATAGCGTCATAATCATCACTCAAATAATCCGATATCTCCAGCCCTATAAATGTATTATTGTCTAGGGCAACTACGTAATATCGCATATTATCTTGTACATGGTTACGATACAACTGCTATTCTATTGTCCAAAGAATCGACTGCAAAATTAGCTTGAACTTATGCATACTCTTCTCCTTAGTATAATTCCATTTTCAAATATGGGCTTTTTCTATCTCATTTCATAATACCTTTTCATGTTATAAGTGTCAATTAATTCCACAAAAAGACAGCGGTTACAATGTTACAAAAGGACCTTACATCTGCCTTTTAAACAGATATAAGGTCCCTTGTCATCTTACTTTTTTCTACTTAGCTTATGTATTCATTACCTACGATAATCTCATTTTTTATTGTCTTTTGTATATCCTCTTTTGTTACCATAGAATATACCTTAGTGTTATACATTTCCTCTATTCTTTGTGATCCAGTCTTTAAATCATCTTCATTCTTTGACATGAAATCAGCTATTACAATAACAGCGGCTATTTCTATATCTGCAAGTTCTTTAAGTCTTTCTATCCTTTCATATAAGCTCTTTCCTGAAAAGATAAGATCATCTACTGTTACTACTCTTTCTCCATCCTCTAATGTATGACCGCATATAATTCGCTGTCTACTGTCCGGAACAAGTCTATCATAGCAATAATTTGTTGTTATACCGTATTTATCATATAATGCAATACTGGCAGCAGATGAAAAAGCAATCCCATGGTAAGCCAATCCAACCATAGTATCAAATTCTATATTGTTCTCCCGAATGAAATCAGCAAAGAAACTTCCAATTTTAGATATTTGAGAGTTTGTCTCAAATTTCTCGGTATTAATGCTAATTTCTTCTTCCTTGTGGTCAGCGCACTGCTCTGTATTAATTTTAAGCATTCCGTTGTTCATCATGAACTGTATAAAGCGCTCTTTATTAGTCAGAGAGTTTAGCTTAAAGCCAAATAGCTCATCGATTGTTACACCAAAATAATTTGCTATAAGAGGAATTATTGATATGTCTGGTTGTGCCAATCCATTTTCCCATTTACTTATTGCTTGAAATGAAATATGCAATACATCAGACAACTCCTCCTGAGTAATACCTTTTAACTTTCTTAATAATTTGATTTTATCACCTATAGAATTCACCCTAAACCTCCCACGGAGGTTTTAACCTCCTATAAAAATATTATAGTTCCGTTACATATAACGGAGGTTTTACCTCCTATATTCTTATTTTAAAAGCGCTCTTACAACCTTATTATAGCATTATATAAAAGCTCAACAATAACATTTAGGTTTAGTTTTCTTCAACTATAGGTTGATTTTATTCTATTATTTTTATTTTTTATATCTCTTTTCTAAAGTACTCATCCAATAACCTAATCCCACACCAACCACTAAAAATAATATTATTACTAAAGTACCTAAGCCTATATAGTTATAATCACGGGGCACAATCATAACAGTTGATGCAAAAACCACTCCCATTATTATGTGGAAAAATCCCGCATAGGCTTTATTGATAATATAGTCGGCTAGTTTAGAAAATAACAATACTGTCAGTATTGCTCCTATGGCTATAGGTATTATTATCATGAAATTTAGATCCTTAATCCCGTCTGACATATCCTTATACATTCCTAGGTATACAAGAAAATTAGAAGGGCTAAGGCCAGGTATAATAACACCAAGACCAATCAGAGAACCTGCCAGTGTCCATGTGGCAAGATTCTTCGGAATGTCGCCACCAAAAAGGCCTTCACCGTAATGTAAAAAGGCTAGGCTTAGAGTAAATGCGATTACTAGAATTACAAGGTGCTTACTGTGTCTTCCTTTCTTGCCGGCCTCTTGCCAAAGAGCCGGAACAGTACCGATAATACAGCCTACAAAGAACCAAAGTATCTGTGTTTCATATTCTCCCAAGAAAAAGCTGACAACAAATGAAAATAAGAATATCCCTGTAACTCCTCCAAGTCCAAGCGGAAAGAGATATATTACATTCTCCTTGAAATCACGGGTAATATGCGCCAAGAAAGATATAATCCTCTCATATACTCCAAATACCGCCGCTAAAGCACCACCGCTTACACCCGGTAGAATAAACCCCGAACCAATAAATATACCCTTTACAAATCGTAAAATCCAATCAAGCATAATGTTTATCTCCTCTTTACTTCTGTCATTCCTTATCAGTTATTATATATGGTTGCGAACTCTTCTTCAATACTCATCTTATAATTTCTTGTGATTAAAGAGGGAGATTGAGACTAAGATATTCCCAATTAATAATGCAATGGTGACCAGTACAGGGAGTAATGCATCTGCAGGCATAAGTGCTCCTGTTAAAAACTCCAGATTATGTGAGGAAAGATAAATAGGGTTTACCTTCTCTAGCTTCGGAAATAGATCCAGTATCAGTAAGCCTCCAAGCACCACGACTGTTAAAATCAGCCCTCCAAAATTACCCCCTGTCAGGACACTTGACAGTATAATTAAGGATAATAAAAATGCTCCAAACAACCATAAACAGAACAATGAAAATAGTAGATTGCTTATATCGGAGGTATCAAACATGTACATAGTGTAGCCATGGTTTACAAGGCTTGCAAATGCTAATGCCAGGGTCCACAGCACCAGCATGGCTGTGTATTTTGCTAGGATAACAGTATGTCTTCCTAATCCCTTTGCTAATATATTAATCAGAGTTCCTTTGGTTAGCTCATTGGATATTACTCCGCCAAATACCAGAAGGATTACGATAATACCCATCTGTGTAATATTTTTGAAAAACTGTGCATAAGCATCCATAGCCGTAGCCTCTGGGATTGCAAGAACCATTCCCTGTAGGTCCATACCTGAAAGGATCTCCGGTAGGAGCTTAGCCAAGAGCGGGCTCATTAAGCCAAATAAAAAAAATACAGATAAGCAGATCAGCAATCTATAGGTGCGTATCTGTTCCACAAATTCCTTTTTCGTAAATGCAAGATATCCCTTCATCCTACCACCTCCAGGAATACATTTTCTAAAGAGGGCTCCAAGATTTCATAGCGAAGCACAGGGATATCCTCCCTTACCAATAATGACATGATCTCCTTGCCAAATTTCTCAGCATTAGTAAGCTTAATAAGGATTCCGTCCTTCTCCAAAGCTCCCTCCAGTACAAAGGGAAGCTCATTTATTCTTGACATCAGTTCTGTGTTCATCTCTTGATTGCTTAATACTATCTGTATCGTATCCTTGCGCTTCATATTCTTAATATTTTGTACCGGTCCTTCAAGAACTAGCTTTCCGTCATTTATTACACCAATATTGTCAGCTATTCTCTCCACATCCGATAGGATATGAGTAGAGAATACAATTGTGGTTCTCTCTCTAGCAATAGATAGGATATCTAAAATCTCCTTCCTCCCAATCGGGTCCAAGGCAGAGGTTGGCTCATCACATATCAAAAGTCTTGGTTCATTAAGCAAGGCTTGTGCAATTCCAAGCCTTTGTTTCATACCACGGGAAAATCCCCGAATTCGTCTATTCGTGTTCTCAAGACCTACCATACTAAGAAGCTCTTTAGATCTTGCTTGTGTGACTTCTTTAGGCAATCCCGTAATTTCACCGCAAAGCCTTAGATATTCCTTAGGACTCATGTATCCATAAAATTCAGGGACATCAGGAAGATAGCCAATATAACGATTGGTCTTAGAATTTCCATATGCAACTCGTTCGCCGTTAACATATATTTCTCCGGCATCAGGCTGTAAGAATCCAAGAATCATCTTCATAGTTGTGGTCTTTCCGGCACCGTTCTTTCCTATAAAGCCAAAGACCGAATGCTCCTCTACTGCAAAGCTTAGGTCCTTAATAACCTCAAGCTTTCCAAAACTCTTCTCTAGGTTTTTAAGCTCCAATACAGCCATCATTCATCCCCTCTTCCAATGGTAAAATAAAGAATAGGCCCAATAATCTGTAGAAAAACTACAATTACAATCCACAAAATCTGATTACCAAAACGGAATTTCTTATATTTTAGTAAATGGACCAGGGCTGCTACCATAAGTACAAGTTCCACTATAATAATCGGGATAATAAAAGGTAAATACTCCATTATTTCATTCATTAAATAACCATCCTTTCTTACAGTCTGCAAACTTTTTACATGAAAATCTCTGATTTTCATGTTTTGTAGAGCACAAATTTGCTACACGATACTATTTATTGTTATTCATCTTCTCTAGTTTATTTAGGATACTTTTATACCTTTTTTCTTCCTGTAGAATGACAAATGCAGGATTATCTTTAATTAAGTTCTTTAAATCATGCCAGATAGCTACTGAGCTTCTGGGCGCAGCAGTATCGACATCGATATCCTCGAGATACTTCTCTAGAGCATCAAAAATATGATTTCCCTTTATCATAATCTTACCCTTACTCTGACTAAAGCTAGACATATGCTCTACACTACGCTCTAAAGCATCCAATGCTTTCTCCTTATCTCCCCGCCCGGCAAAAACCATAGAGGCTGCAAGCTCAATCTGCATAAGTACGGCTGGATGTAGATTCTCTATATCAAACAAATGACAGAGCTTTGTGAATATACTATAGTAAAGCTCCAGCCTCTCATTATCGTATGAATATACTTTAAGAAAATCAGGTACCGCTCCCAAAATATTCATCAGGCTAACAAATACATAGCCCTGCAAATACTCCTTAGCCTTATCCATATCACCCTTCATCTGATAAGCCTTAATCAACAATGGTTCAGGTTGCATCAGAGGCTCATTTCCTATTTCAAGCAGATCAATAGCCATGACTGGCTCTTGTAGGCTTATATAGCATAGTGCTTGAAGCTGTACAGACATCTTCGCAAGATGCACATCATCTGATGACTTCTCAACTCTCTTAAATATCTCCAGCACCTTTGTAATAATCTCTGTTGATTTCTCCAAGCTTCCTGATAAGGACACATGGTTTAGTAAAAGTAATCCAAATTGAACCTGCAGCTGCCAACAGGAATAGTATTTCTTTAGGTACTCATCACACCTAGCCAGCACCTGGTCAAAGGGCTCCTCAGTAAAGGCCTTAGCTAGCTTGTGATAAAGCACCCTGATCTCTTCCTTAGTCATCTGGGGCTCATAGCCGACTAGCTCATCAATAGTTATGTCAAAATAAGCGGCAAGTACAGGCAGAAGCAGTATATCCGGATAGCTTTGGACGGACTCCCATTTTGACACAGCAGGCTTTGACACTCCCAAATGGCCTGCCAGCTCCTCCTGTGTAATTCCCTTCTTTCTTCGGTGTTCTGCGATTCTGTTGCCAATTTGTAGGTTTCCCATGCAAACCTCCTCAACAAATTATAATATTTTGCTACTAGCATCGGAGGTTTTACCTCCTTCTTCTCTATCATCATCTTTATCTATTTCTATTTTATTCTATCTAAAATGTATCTACAATGGATTTATAATTAACTTTATGTTAAATATGTTAACCTGTGGTTAATAACAATGCAAGAGCATGAATAGGAAAACAATGGGACCCTTCTCCTGTCTTCTATTGACGACAGGAAAAACGTCCCTCAATTTTACTGTTTTTCAAAAGCTATATATATTGTCTATTGCTTCGGAAAGCATCTAAAGATAACTAAATTATTATCCGGATCTAAGAAGCTCATGTTTTTTGCTCCCCAAGGGCGAACCGTCGGAGGAGCAACAATTTTAACTTCCATCTCTTGTAATCGCTTATATTCAACATCTACATCATCTACAGTAAAAGCAATGCAAATATTATGCAGATTATCTTTGCGATAAACACCATCATTATGTATTGTTAATGATGTCTCTTCTACAATAATGAACTGGTGTACATTATCATCACTTCCATTATCGATGTTAAATAGCTCTTTATAAAAGTTTGCCAGTCGAACTACATCATTGGTAAATAAACATACTTCACCAACCTTCATGCTTTAGCCTCCTTATATTTATATGATTTAATCTGTTTGTTCTTTTTGATATCGAAGTAGTCTTGTTTCCAATGTCCCTGTATGAAGTTCGAAACCCTTTGCTTTTTCTTGCATAAAAAACTAAATCAGGATACAATAATATAATAATGAGAATACAAAGGAGATATGTCTATGGATTTTTTATTGAATTTAAGCGGTCCCGCTCTTTATATAATAATCTTTATTGCAAAGACTATTGAGGTTTCTATATCTACAATTCGTTTAGTGTATGTCAACAAGGGAGAACGAGTAAAGGGGGCGATTCTTGGTTTTGTTGAGATATTGATATGGATATTGGTCGTAAGCTCTGTCCTTACTAATATTACTGACGATCCTTTTAAAATCTTTGCATATGCAGCGGGTTTCTCCTTGGGTAATTACTTGGGCGTATCTATAGAATCTAAAATTGCTGTTGGTCTTGCTTCTATTCAAGTTGTTGTTAATGAAGAAGATGGTGATGCTATGGCTAACATACTTCGTGACAATGAATTTGGAGTAACGATTATTGATGGAAAGGGTAAAAATGAAAGCAAAAAGGATCTTCTATTTGTTCAGCTAAAAAGAAAGAGAATTCCCGTAGCTATTAAGCTTATAAAGGAAACCGATCCTAGTGCATATATAAGCGTCAATGATATTAAATCAACTGTCGGTGGATTTATTAAGAAGTAATTCATATGGTCTTGCGAATCTTTCTTCATAAGCACCATTTTTCTTAAGATTGTAATCCCAATAGAAGTTCGTTATCCCGGTTAATGATAATATTGAATACAATAACTGACTACCTTTTGAAAGGTATTCAGTTTTTTCATACTCCTTCTTTAATTTTAAATCAATAATTCCTTTAGTAGCATATTTCTACCTACCTGCCCCATTTGATCAAAGAACTTTTTGTTGGCTTTTTCAGGTTTCATTTTAAGACCCTCCACGCCACCTTTAATTATGGTTCCATCATAGGATACCCCTAATCTTTTAGTAATAAGTTCAAGATAAGGTCTCAGGTAATATGACTGACTGGTCTCCGGAAAACCGGACTGAACCAAAAATGCCATATGCACGTCTTTATTATTTATTGGCCTAAGTTCTTCAAAAAACTTCATTACAGAACCAGGCATTGCATGAACATAAAGGGGAAATACAAATAGATTATTTTCAACTGATGCAAAATCCTCTGCCCACATTTTATGTTCCTTAACATTTATCAGGTATCTTACCTCAACATCTTTAATACCCTGAGCTTTCATCTCGGTAATAATCTTTTCAATGATTAGCTTACTGTTAGAATGACCTTAACTTCATCATTAGTCAACCCGGCTTTATCAAAATAGAAATTAATAGCGGGATATCTATCATATCTTTTTAAGTGACGGCATTCACCCATAGGCCCCTCCATTATCTTCAATTTTATTAGAATAGGATGCTTGGCATCCAGTTCACTCTTTTGCATTGAACTTCTCATGTCTACGGTCACTAGTGTTCTTCTTGTGCTCATAAAAGAAGGCTCTCACATAAGTGCGAACCTTCTCTCATTGCTATTTCCTATCTATACTCTTACTTTACTGGAATTATTTGATCCAGATATCTAATCTCAATTGACTTTTCAGAGGACAAATCAACAGCATCAAAGCTAACAATAATACCCCAGGTATCCGGATTATCGGTCGAATCCATGGCAGAAGCCCAGTTAACATAATTACTTTTGGTACGGCTTATTTCCACTCCATCCACGAATAGCTTGATATCTCCTTCTGAATAATCGGAAGGGTTTTTCACTGTTTTATACAGACGACTACCTTCCTCGGGCGGTTGTATTCCAAATACTTCATAGTCATCATCACTCCCAATCGTATTCCATTTCAACTCGTTCCATTCTTCCAAATTAGCAGCATAGCCTAGATATTCAAAAATATAGTCCTTATCTATGCTGTGCCAGAGAGCAGTGGCATCAGCCATATGAATAATACCTTCTTGCGTCGGGAAGGTTACAATTAATTCGGAATTATATCTGGAAAGATCAAGAGTCTTTAGTGTAAATTCACTGACCTCAGAAATCAAAGTCTTTTCAATTGTTAACTCCTTCGACTTGGGAAATACACTTCTGTCGGGAGCAAAAGAATGAACGAAGTCAAATGGTATCTCAAGGCTTCTGTCTGCCTTTTCAACCTGTACGGAATTTGGCCAAAATACCACATCGCCATAATAGGCAGTTACACCCTTGAGAGAAATATAAATATCTTCATCCGAATAGTAAATCCAATGTGAAGGTAGATGTACTTTAATATAGTAAGTGTCTTCTTCCTCCTCTAGAACCGTAAAGCTATCATTGAGGCAGGAGGTGTATTCTGATAAACGTCCATCCTCGACCACGCTCATACCTACCATAGTTACATCAATCTGTACCAAAGCCGGATCTCCTAACTCTCCGGTCTTATCTACAAGCTTGAATACTCCAAACTGCGTGTTTGAATCTCCTGTAATTCCTTCAAAGCTAATATCATAATTACCACTTTGTGCTGAGATATTTACCTTAGACAGAGCACCCTCCTCGATTAGGTCTTCTGTTACCTGGTCGTGGAATAGCTTACTAAACAAGCCGGACAAATCCAGCCAGCCTGTGGCTGTAGCTACAGTAGTTCCTACAAAAATCAATGCAAAGCAGGCTGCAATCGCCACAAATGTCTTAAAATTTTTCCTTTTTGTATAGTTTGCTTTTAGCATTATATCCTCCTCCTTGATATTGCAATAAGCAACAGAGAAGTCATCCACTAATTCATTATATTTCTCCATATTCATAATAAATACCATCCTCTCCCAATGTTGCTTTGAGTTTTTCCCGTGCTCTTAATAGCCTTACTCTTACTGTACTCTCTCCCAGGGAAAGAGCTGTGGCAATTTCCTTAGTGGAATAGCCCACATAATAATGCAAATGAATCACTATCCTATACTTAACAGATAAAGCCATCACAGCATGGAAAAGTTCAGAATCCTCCTTGTCGACATAAGGAAGCATATCATTAAGCGGCACCGTTCTTTGAAACCAAGGTGAGATCAGCAAGGACTTGCATTTGTTAATTGTTACTCTGATTAACCAGGCCTTTCTATGCTCTTCGCTATCATACACTTTTTTGGACTGCAGATACTTTAAAAAAGTTTCCTGCGTAATGTCATTTGCATCCGATGCATTTTTACAATAATTATAGGCAATAGAGAATATCATAGTTCTATATTGGTTAAATACAGCAGTAAAATCACTATGAGTCATCTTACATCTTCCCCCTTTCTTGGCTTCAATAGTAATACAATTTAGATGGTAATAATGTTACAAACTTATAAAATTATTTTAATACAAAATCACCCTTGATATAGCCTAAGAACACATCTATATTATAGTTTCTATAATATTAAGCTGTTGGCCAAAATTTAAAAGCCTTTTGCCAATTGATAAAGCTTATTGGCGAAAAGGCTTACTTCTCAATCCCAGCACCTTTTTAAATAGCAATATACTACAAGATTTCCTACAGTATTTCTAAATACATATCCAAACGCTCATTAACATATCTAGCGAATAATTTTTCCATTGCAGAAATATTATGTTTTATATGATATTCATCAAAAGCATTATAATAAGCAAGGCGGTCACTAAACTTTATGTCAATAGGGGGAAAACCTGCTTTCATTAATTCCAGATTCACAAGCAGACGTCCTGTTCTTCCGTTTCCGTCAATGAAAGGATGGATGCCTTCAAATTCTATGTGATAACGAGCCAGTTTTGTTACTATATGCTCGGTACTTTCAGCAAAATTATTCAATAGCTGTTCCATCTTAGGTTGGATTAAATGCGGTTGCACTGGCTCATGCTGTGCACCAATAATACGAACAGGAACGCGACGATATACGCCACGATCCTCCCTCTTATCTGCAAGCACTAGATGATGAATCTGCTTAATAATACTTTCACTAATCGGAACTTTATCATTTACTAATTCAATGACGAAATCAAAAGCCTCTTTGTGCCCAACTACCTCCAAATGGTCCTTCAGTGGTTTTTGATCAATTGTAAGGCCTCTTAGTACCAAATCGGTTTCACGAAGCGTTAGTGTATTGCCCTCAATCGCATTGGAATTGTAAGTGTATTCTACAATAAACTGCTCCCTAAGTCGGGATGCTTCACCCTCTGTCAAAGGACGTTTGCCATCCAGTTCCTCCTTTTTACGGTCAATCATATCCAACAGGCTTTCAGTAGCTTTATATCTTCCGTCGGCGGGTTTTACAGCATCTATAGGAATTTTCCATCCTCGTCCCTCTTGATAAGCACCAGGAATTTTCCCTTTGGAACAAAGCACTCTTACTCTTCTATCTGAAATACCCCATTTTTCTGCGGCTTGTTTTACACTCATATACATAAATGCACCTCCAATCCACAGTATTATATCAAGTTATCGGAATAATATCAAGATAGCTGGAATGATATTTTTGGATTTAGCGGAATAATACTTTTCATGTTTCTGCTTAGTTAATACACCTGAGTCTGAAATATCATAATCCGTTCTCTCTGATCATCCACATCGACCAAATCTCTACAATCAATTTCGTCCTTAAACTCCAATTCTTCTACTGTCATAAGATAAGATATATATTCATCCGAAGGATAGTAAAAAAATAATAACATCCTCCTAGGTTCAAGGTAATAAGACTTAATAATTCTAGCCATAACCTTTCGAAGAATCTCTACTGAAAATGGATTGAAGAAATAAAATCTGTTCACCTCTAATGGAACTTCATAATCTTCTGCATTCTGCTTTAAAAAGCCAACACGATCAGCCGAAATAGAAGTCTTGTGATTTTCTCTAGCTGCTTCATAAATTCTTTCATCATACTCTATTCCTATTGTTATTGCTCTAATCCGAAATGAAAGAAAAAAGCCTACTCTTCCCTTTCCGCAACCATAGTCTAAAAGCACATCATTTTTTCTCAGCATTCCACTATTAGCCAATCGTTCTAACACAAGGTAAGGTGTTGGCTCATAGGGATAGCGGTACTGGTCTGACCTAGTATCATCTCTGCCTGTGGTCTTTATCTTAATTAATTTATCCCATGCTTTTTCATTATCTCTCATAGCATTAACAATCCCACTTATACTTTGTAATTTCAACGTGTGTGTTATCTTTAAAAACAACACCTTCATCTTCAAGCAGGTATCTTTGCTCATGCCATCCCGGAACTGTTCTACCGCAATGATTAACAACCCGATGACAGGGATAGCTCCCATAATATTCAGCCATACTTAAGACTTTTCCAACAAGTCGTGAGTTTCTATCCCTTCCCATGAGCCGAGCTATCTGTCCGTAAGTCGCCACTTTTCCCTCGGGGATTTCCTCGACAATAGACAAAATAGTATATATCAAATCTTCATTAAGTATTTTACTCATTTCTTCTTATCCTTTATTCTACAAAGCAGACAAACCGTCTCAAC
>JAAYJU010000133.1 GCA_012522735.1 Clostridiales bacterium
CAACGGAGGAATTATCCTCCTAAGCATCCTAAAAATCCTTGTTACCTCCAACGGAGGAATTATCCTCCTTAGGTGGCTTTTTTAAGTGTAAAGCTTATGGTAGTACCCTTATTCTTCTCACTTTCTACCCATATCCTTCCGAAGTGGTCCTCTATTACTTTCTTTGCTATAGCAAGACCTAAGCCACTGCCTCCTGATTTCGTGCTTCTTGAAGCGTCTGCTCTATAGAAGCGATCAAAGATAAAGAATAAATCCCCTTTATCAATCCCTGCTCCGTTATCCTCTATATCAACTTGAACAAAATCCTTATTTTCCGCTATTCTAATCTTTATAATACCCTCTGGCTTATCCATATATTTTACAGAATTGCCTATAATATTATGGATAACCCTCTTTAGCTGCTCAGCATCGGCAACTACTTTAATATCATGATCCACAGAGTTTTCATAAACAACATTTATATTCTCAACCTCTAACTCAAGATGTAAATCCTCAACACAATCTTCAAAATATTCAGCTAGGTTGATGTTAGTAAATGAATAGGGAATTGTATTGCAGTCTATCTTGGCATAGTATGCCAACTCATCCACCAGCACAGACATATCATTTGCCTTCATATATATTGTCTTTAGATATTTGTTCTGCTTCTCCTCGGTGTCAGCCACACCATCAATCAATCCTTCTGAGTATCCTTTAATAGCAGTCAGAGGGGTTTTTAAGTCATGAGATATGTTACTTACTAGCTCCTTAATATCCTCCTCATACTGGATTCTATCGTCAATAAGCCTCTTTAAACGTAATCTCATGCTCTCAAAATCCTCACATAGCTGACCGATCTCATCCTTGGTATCAGGCGAGCCTACGGAGTAGTCCAAATCGCCCTCCTTAATATGATCCGTAGCTATTCTTAGGATATTTAAGGGTCTAAGAATGCTCCGATATATCCAGAAAATCAAAAGACATGCCGTAAGGAATAATATTATGATAAAGGATATTACAGACTGTATAGCGACCGCCTTAAGCTGTGGCATCAGAATATTCAAATCTGTAATAACAAATATGGTTCCCTTACTATTGTCTGTATATATAAAATCCTGTAATTTAACAAGAAAAGGATTCCTACCTCCAAGATAGATACCACCATCAACATCGGTAGATGCTGTTCCGTAGCCCGGAAGCAAGCCGTCTATCATGTTAAGCTTCTCCTCATTACCCACAAACACAAATTCACTATCCTTTCTCACGACTAAAAAGGAGTGCTTTGGTTCCAGTATTTCATTTATCTCAATATAATAATCCATATCACTAAGCTTCTCGGAATAATTTAAGGAAAGAAGCTTAATCTCATTAAATATTCCCCTTGTTATTCTATTGAGAATCTGAATGGGATTTGTAATTACCTGTATGGTCTTTGCCTCCACATCATAGGATTCATGTATCGAATCCATCTGAAAGCGTACTATAGTACCTGCGGTTAAAGATATCAATATAACCGGCATGGCTATCATAATTAGAAAGGCAATAATCAATCTATGCTTAAGCTTCATCTTTCACCTGACCTAAGTTACTATACAACAAGAGTCCATTCTACAAATAAGTATATCATAAATATACAAGCCATGCATCTTAAGGAATAATGCTAATTATGAATTTTTTATTAAATAAGCCTTAAGCTCCTCTACCTTATCAAGTCTTTCCCATGTGAAATCCTTATCGTCTCTTCCGAAATGTCCATAGGCTGCCGTCTTCTTATAAATAGGTCTTCTTAGGTCAAGCATCTTTATAATTCCTGCAGGACGAAGGTCAAAATGCTTTCTTATAATATTAACCAACTCAGCATCAGACAGCTTACCGGTACCGAAGGTATCTATCATAACAGATGTAGGCTCGGCTACCCCTATGGCATAGGAAAGCTGTATCTCACAACGCTTTGCCAGTCCGGCTGCTACAAGGTTTTTTGCAACATAGCGTGCTGCATAGGCTGCGGAGCGATCCACCTTGGTACAGTCCTTACCTGAAAATGCTCCTCCGCCGTGTCTTGCATAGCCTCCATAGGTATCAACTATAATTTTTCTTCCGGTAAGTCCGCTATCTCCATTTGGTCCGCCTATAACAAATCTACCGGTGGGATTTATATAAAACTTTGTTCTCTCATCTATTAATTCCTGAGGTAACACCTCATCTAATACGTGCTTCTTAATATCTTCTCTTAATTTATCTATAGACACCTTTTCATCATGCTGAGTAGACAACACTACTGCATCCAAATGTATAGGCTGTCCCTGCTCATCATATTCCACAGTTACCTGAGATTTGCCGTCAGGCCTTAGATAATCTAAAATCTTCTCTTTTCTAACCTGAGTAAGCCTATAGGTCAAATCATGGGCAAGGGATATAGCATATGGCATATATCCAGGCGTCTCATCGGTTGCATAACCGAACATCATTCCCTGGTCTCCTGCTCCTATAAGTGACATGTCCACATCATCAGCCAGATTTTCCTTGACCTCATATGACTTGTCCACCCCAAGAGCAATATCCTGTGATTGCTCATTTATTGATACTATTACTCCACAGGTGTCTGCATCAAAGCCGTACTTTGCTCTGTCATATCCAATCTCTTTGATGGTCTCTCTAACTATTTTTTGTATGTCCACATAGCCCTGTGTTGTAATCTCACCCATGACAAGTACCAGCCCCGTTGTAACCGCGGTTTCACAAGCCACTCTACTCATAGGATCTTGTTTTAGTAATTCGTCTAGTATTGCATCTGAAATCTGGTCGCAGATTTTATCGGGATGCCCTTCTGTTACAGATTCTGAAGTAAATAATCTTTTTTCCATGTCTTTTCCTCCGTTTTCTTATAGGTTTACACTGATTATAATCATAGAATATCCTGTTAAATATCCTTAACGAAGCGTTTTTTATGTAATAGGACGAACTTTCCATTACATAAAATAAGCCCGCAAGAAGCGGACTTGATAATCTTAAAATCAAATCCCCTTATTGTTCGATTACTCGCTCAGGTTGGCACCTTCCGTTTCTGGGGTTGCCGTGACTTCATAGAGCCTTACCTCTCCGTCACTCTGAATAAGAGAAATTATATATATGATGATAAGCTTTATTATGAAACTAGTCAAGTTGTTTTTTAAATTCAAATATTATAAAAATATTATGAGAACTAAAACAATTGTTACCAATTTGTTTGAATCATAGGACATAACCTACAAAATGATTGACTTTTCGACCTTTTTTAACTATACTGAGATTAACTCCCAGTATATTCATTTGCATAAAGATAAGATGAGAAAGGAGCGCCAAGAATATATACTATGGCTGATGTAATCCTATGAGTATCATAAAGATTTTAACATCACAAGCTATACCCGGAATGGTTGTTTCGGACGATGTATATACAAAGGATCTTCATCTTGTAATTGGTAAGGACACCACCCTTACAGATAAGATTATAACTCGGCTCGAATTTTATTCAATAACAGATTTCTCAGTATATTCAGACGACAGCCTTAAAACTGCCGCGGGTAAGTATGTTGAGAATACTTTTTATAGTGAAATAAAAAGAAGCGACTCCTTCAAGCGTTTTCGTAAGGCATATCAGAATACAGTAAATCATTTAAGAGGATCCATAGATAACCTTGTTGTAAATAATCAAGAGGTTGATCCCGAGCAGCTCTTATCTGACGTCAGTAAAATACTATATCAATGTAATACCAACATTGAACTTTTTAATATGCTGCATTGCATGAGAGAATATGATGATACCACCTACATTCACAGTCTGAATGTATCCTTAATATGTAATATATTGGGCAAATGGCTTCATTTTATGCCTGAGGATTTAGAGGCTATTACTCTGAGCGGCTTACTGCATGATGTGGGAAAGCTCTTGATTCCAAACAACATAATTTCAAAGCCAGAGAAGCTTACTAATGAAGAGTTTTCTCTAATAAAAACTCATACCATTAGGGGCTTTAGTTTACTAAAAAATAAAGATGTGGATGATAGGATAAAGAATGCTACATTAATGCATCATGAACGATGTGATGGCAGTGGTTATCCCAACGGTCTAATAGAGCATGAAATCGACCCCTTTGCAAAGCTGGTAGCAATCGCCGATGTTTATGATGCTATGACCTGTGCTAGGGTATACAGAGGTCCCTTATGTCCATTCGATGTAATCAATCTATTTGAGACAGAGGGCTATTTAAAATATGATACAAAATATCTCCTAACCTTCTTAGAAGGAATAGTACAAACATATATTAATAACAATGTACGACTAAACAACCATATGGAAGGTGAGATTGTCCTGATTAATAAATTCGAGCTTTCAAGACCTATAGTTATGGTTGGTGACGATTTTATTGATTTATCTAAGCACCGTAACCTATATATAGAGGCATTAATATAGTAAGAATAAAAGCAAAAAACAAACTGCTATACTAAGATCTTAGTATAGCAGTATTTTTATATTATTTTAATTTTATTAACTTACCTTTAGTTTGAATTTTTTGATGGCTTTTAAATCATTTGAATCTACCTTAGCCATAGCTGCTCCTAATTTCTGCATCTTATTTTCAAAATCCTCATAGCCTCGCTCTATAAATTCTACATTTTCAACTATTGTATAGCCTTCGGCCATAATTCCGGCCATAACTAGCGCGGCCCCGCCACGTAAGTCAGAGGCACTAACTATCGCTCCTGTTAGACGCTCCACACCGGTAATAATTGCGGTATTGCTTTCTACTACCTTAATCGATGCTCCCATCTTAGTAAGCTCATCAACAAATTTAAATCTATTTTCAAAAATACTTTCGGTTACAATACTCGTTCCGTTTGACAGGGATAAAAGAGTTGTCATCAAGGGCTGCATATCGGTCAAAAATCCCGGATAAGCTAAGGTTTTAACATGAGCACTGCCGGGCCTGTTACCTGCTATAACTCTTACCGCATCATCATACTCTTCTACATTTACTCCTACCTCTAAAAGCTTTGCCGTGAAAGCTTCTAAGTGCTTGGGAATGACATTTTTAATTAGGACATCTCCCATTGAAGCTGCTGCCGCAAACATAAAGGTTCCTGCTTCGATCTGATCGGGAATAATTGAATATTCACTTCCATGAAGCTTTGAAACGCCCTTAATACGTATAACATCAGTACCTGCTCCCTTTATATTAGCACCCATACTATTTAAAAAGTTTGCTACATCTACGACATGAGGTTCTTTAGCTGCATTTTCAAGTGTTGTCTGTCCCTCTGCCATACTTGCAGCTAACATAACATTAATCGTTGCGCCTACACTTGACTCATCAAAGTATATAGAAGCACCGATTAGTTTTTCTGCTTTTGCACAGATTAAGCCATGTTCAATCTTGACCTCTGAACCCAGAGCATCAAAGCCCTTAATATGTCTATCAATAGGTCTACTTCCGATATTACAGCCGCCGGGTAATGCTATCTGTGCTTTATTATATTTACCAAGTAAGGCCCCCACCAAATAATAGGACCCTCTTATTTTTCTGACATTATCAGAATCCGCCTTTGTAGTATTGATTCTTGAGGCATTGATTCTTATTGTATGCTTACCTATTCGATCAACCTTTGCGCCTAATTCCTCTAATACGTTTAGTAAAATTTCTATATCACTAATATCAGGAACATTCTCTATCTTAACAGTTTCATCAGTCATAATAGCAGCTGCAATTATCCCCAGTGCTGCATTCTTATAACCGCTAATTGACACTTCCCCTCTTAACGGCCTTCCACCCTTTATAATATATTGCTCCATTACACACCTCGTATTTTATCTATTTTGTTGTTAAATTATGCCAATAATTTTTCTTAATTTTGTTAATATTTATTAGCTATTTTGATTATACCACAATGTGGGTTTTTGTAAATCGTTTTTTGGGATATTCACCCTACTATAATTGTGCAAATATGCCATTTTATGCCACCCCCTTCTTCAGCTATAATTTTCAGATAAAATTATTTTAAATAATATGCTTTTTTATATACAAGTAAACTTCTGAAAAAGAAAGGAAAAGTATTAATAATAACCATTTTTAATCATCTTGTCTAATATTTATTGAAAACGTTTGCAATTCATGATATAATATACACGCATAAGCTAATATGCTTACTTATGATATAATAGCTGTAAGATACCACTTGAAGATTATACATAATTTTATAGATTTGTCAAATCGGATTGCTTTTTTGGCATTTTAAGGGGATGAAACTATGGCACCAAAATACATTACAATTGAATCAGTAACTGGCGGCGTTAAAAATCGTGTTAAGCAGAATCTTAAATTTAAAACCGGCAACTTTGTTTGGCGTATTAAATTTACTGCTCCTCTTAAACCTTCAACGGTAAATAACAAGAATCTGAATGTAACGACCTTAAATAACACACCTTTATTAACTAATATTCGTTATGATTCAGTAAATAATTATATAGAAATCGAGCCCTTGGAACCATATAACAAAAACGAATCTTATCTTTTACATGTATCCGGTATGGTTGAATCTAAAAGAGGACAAAAGCTACAGGATGATATAATAATACAATTTAAGTTGTGATTTCATTAGTAAAATCTTCAGCTAGCAAGGACAGGATTTCTACATCTGCCAGTCTACCCTCTGCGGCAAGCTTAGGTAATTGCTTTCCTGTTCTTAAGTCTGCCGAGGTCATAGCATTTTGAGCGTATCTGGCAATGCTCTCCAGTCTCTTTTCTTTTTCCGTATTTGCGATAATTTCACTTACTCCGTCCCTTAGTACATCAAGTGCTAAGGGCTGTATTTTGTAATCCTTAAGTGTTATGTATGAATAGGCAAATCCCATCAAATCTTGCTCTGTATACACCGGTAGATGTATTCTGTTCTTAAATAATTCCATGAGCTTAGGGCATTCTCTAAACAATCTATTCATGTTTTTCTTGTTCTCTTCAAATATAATAGCAATATCTCCACGAAAATATTTGATAAGCTCCAATATCTTGTCAATGGTCGGTTTTTTTAATTCACTGGCATTTTCTATAACCAGACAGCTGTTTCGTAATTCTTCCTTCATATTTGTTATATCGATTTCATTTAAATTAATAGCCGATATCTTAGCTATTTTAGACGTCTTTAATTTACCTGTTCTATTTAAAAATATGGCAATATCTTTAGCCAAGGTGGTTTTACCAGACGAAGGAGGTCCTGTTATTATCATTTGAACACTTTTTGTATGCTTATTCATAATTAATTCAAGACTCTTAACCAGCTGCTCTTGAATAGATTTTACATGTAGAAAGTTACCAAAGATCTGATATATGTCTATATCAAAGCTCTCAGATAACTTTTCAAGCCTTTCTATATGCTCATTCTTATCGTCTGAATTTATAATATCATTTGTATTAGTCGCCTCTTCTTCAATAGGCCGAGAATCATTTATACTTTCTTCCTCAGTTGTCATTAGTATCTCTACTTCTTTTCCAACACTCTCGGCTAGCTTATCTAAGACTTGATCTTCTGGCTCTTCGTGTAGCTTAACGCTTACCGAATCATCAAAGCTATCATCTTCACCTTCATGTACATATTCAAGGCCTGCTTCCTCATTAATCTCCTTAACTTGTTCGTCTTTAAGTATATTTTTACTTTCTATATTACCCTCTATATTGAAGGTTTTATCTGTGTTAGCAGCTCTATTCTTAAGGTTTTCGATAATTTCATCCTTGTCAACCTCGCCTGAATAGTAAGCCTTAAGTATTTTTGCTTTCTCTACATAGCTTCCTTCTCCAAACCACAATATAAGGTCTGAGCATTCCTGAATACATTCCTTTTCCATTCCTGCTTTATAATAAAGCTTTGCAAGCTCATAAGCCCATTTCTCCATATATGTATATTCTTTTAGCTTCCTTAGGGAATCAATCAGAATGATATAGGGCTCCTTTTTAGCTTTATCAATTTTATATCTAAATATAAATATTGAAAAGTCATTCGGTGCCGCTTCTTCATACTCCTTTAAATAAGCTTCCGCTTCCTCTATGTTTTTCCTACCAATCGATGCCTCTACCATCTGATACAAGGTTCTTCTTGTTTTTGATTTCTTATAAATTCGATGGAGTAGTTCCATAGCTTCATTATATTTTTCATTTTCTATAAAAACATCCGCGAAAAGACTAAGGTCTGCTATATTTTTTACCTTTTTTAGTGCCATGGTGTCCATTATTTTCTGAGCGGAGTCAAAATCATCCTCTTGAACTCTCCTTCTAATCTCTTCTGTCTTTACGATAATATCATAGCTTCCCATTGTTTTATCTCCTTACCTGCATTCTATAATTAGGTTTCTTGATAATATATCAGCGTATCCATCAGTTCTTTTGTTAGTTCAATATTATCCTTTTGCAACAAGCGTTGTCTACCTTCTGTCTCTCTGATTTTCTTTAATTTATTTCTATTATATCTAGCATATGCTTCCTCAAATATTGGTTGTATAATCAATCTATCTCTTAACTTCTTAGTAAAGGGACAATAGGTGGCCATAATTTCTCTGACTGGCTTATTTAATTTTATTGCCCCTCTTGACTCGTAACCAATCCAAGCCTCATAGTCAATAACGAATATCTCTCTGCTGTTGTTTCTACCCTTTTGAATCTGGAGCTTAAGCTTTTCTTTTCTTTCCTCCGACAGCTCCCTATTCTTTCTATAAAACTGAAGATAATCGGAATATTCTGAGGTTAAGGACTTAACCTTTATATCATTCCAGGCGGTACCTTCTATCGTTCTGCACAGTTCCCAACGGAACCTGCCGCATACCTTGACTATATTAAGAAAGAGATTGGCTTCACAAAAAATCGGAAATAAAAATCGCCCCGGACTGTTTCTTTTCTTACCTGTAATCTCCTGCCACATAACGCCATTGATGCCTATAGTAGGCATTAAAATTATATCGGGGAGTATTTTTTCTACTATATATTCCTTTTCTATATTTTTCTGTTTATTAACATATAGCGTTTCACGGTCAAAGACAGAATAATCAATCTCCAGTAGCTTGTTAATCTCTTCTATCATAACACCTGGTGTAACAAAGGATTTATCAAGTTGGCCATACATCATATCCTTGTGTAACACAGGTACAAATGTGCTGATTTGACCGTTAGTAGTCCTGTTGTTATAACGAAACATGTTCTGTATCTCATAATCAAGCTTTCTTACCATATCAGCCGCATATTCTTTTGCTTGCTTATCAGTAATTTTTCCCTTGCTCTTTAGGGATGTAAGCATCTCGTTATATTCTAAATCAAACTCATTCTTTGAAGGCTCCTTCTTGCCCTCATATATTAATTTCAACCATTCTTTCATATTATATACTTGGATATTATCCGATGCATTATCTTCCTCTAAAAAATAAAGGGATAAAAGCTGCTCCTTATCTAGAAGCCCTTCATCGGCATAGCCATACTTCAAAAACATATCAATAACTCTAGGAACATTCTTATCATTGTATGCCTTCAAAAATACATATTTATATAATTTATAGTGTTCATCTGTAAGTTGTTTTCTGATTTTTCTGGCATTGTCATCCATGGACAGCCTATCCTTTAGGTTTATAAAATCCAGCATGATGTTTTGTAATTTCTTGGCCATACTCGGATCTATTCCAGAGTAATCAAGAATCTGTTTATAGGACACTTCAAGCTCTGCGATAACCCTCTCAGCATCCTCCATAGAATATTTTAAATATGTTTGTACACTCATTTCCTTATCCTTGGTGCCGGTAATAAGTAGATGATATGCCTCCTCCATCCGCTTACGATTTATAGCCATTTTTCTTCCCAACCTACTTTTAATGAAGACCTCAGTTCTGTTGATCTCCTCAATAATACTATCCATATGGTCTATTAGCTCGCCGCTATTACCGTCAGCATTGGTAACCTCAATTGCATAGGCAGCCATTAATCCAAAAAGACAATTGTCAGACTCATTTATAAGGTACTCTGACATAGTAAAAAGCTTATCAGAAAGATCCTTTAAAATCTCATTAAGCTGATTTATCAGCTCAATCTGATCCTCTAGCTGATATATGGTAATAATATTACTATGGGAATAGTATGACTTCAAAGCATCGATGGGTACAAACGCACCCTCATTATAATAATTTATCTTATCTAAATCCGGTATTATATAGCTTTCGAACCCTGTTAGCTCCTCAATCCATTTGGGCCTTCTGGCGGTATACCCCAGCCTAGAGGCTGATTTGAAATATAGCTTAAATGTATCTGTTAAGAAGTTATATAATCCATGGCCACGCTTTAATATATCCTTATATAGCTTACCAAGCTCGCTGATAACCTTGTTCATGGACATAATAATAAATCCATTATAATCTCTATTAATGGAAAGAATACTTTCTATATCATCCTTATGGTCTATGGCAAAGACATAGAAAACTAGATCTTCCAACGCCGTGTATGTACTTTGGTGTTTTCCGTGTAAAACATCACTTACTGCTAAAAATGATCCAGGACCCATCATATACCTTGCTCCATCATGATGAATCTGAGCATATCCCTTAATTACTAAAGCTATGCTGGATAAGGGCTCACCCTCTGTATAAATAACAGTGCCTTTAGGAAATTGATTCACTGCGTTCAAGTTTATCTTTTGCTTCAACCGAATTTCTCCAATTCATTTTTATTTTTTATACATATACATAATTATATACTATAATTACACTAATAAAAAGCTTATTTTTACGAATTAACCAATAATAGTACAAAATTCTTAGTGGATTTTCATAATAATTATAATTTTTCAAACAAAACCTCTTATTGTGCAAACAACGAGTGACACGCCTAGCGAGCCACTCTTATGTGATAAAAAAAATAGATGCCGCAGGCATCTACTTTATATATATAAATTTATTCCGTGCATTCTGCTTCGAATGCTCACCACAAGCGTTACCTTTACAGTTAACTCAGTCCAGGTGACCTTACGGCACACAGAAGCTTTCGCTTAGTGCTGCTTCATTCCTGACCTGACACGGTTCACGAATTCCTGTTGCGTAAGACCCAGACGTCAACATCACTTATAAAGGGCAGCCTCACAATAAGTCACCCTAGGCAGAATATCACCCCTGCTGTAGCGGATTGCAGGTACAGGGCACCGCTATCTCCCCGGCTGCACGGAAGCTTTATGACATAGTTGTTTTTGAGCTGTATGCAAAGTATACAGCTTCCCCGCTTTACTGTCAACCCTCAAGCTTTTCCATTTTATTACGAATCCGCAGCTCTTTAAAAAAGGTTTGTAATACCTGCGTACATTCCTTTCTTAGAACTCCCGTAGTTATCTCTACCTGATGATTAAACTCCTCCATCTGCAGAAGATTTAATATTGAGCCCCCGCATCCTGCCTTGGGATTCATAGTTCCTATAACCGCCCTTTTCATCCTTGCCTGAACTATAGCCCCAGAACACATCTGGCAGGGCTCCAATGTTATATATATGGTACAGTCTTCCAGACGCCAATCTCCCATGCTCTTGCTGGCTTTATTAATGGCTGCAAGCTCTGCATGGGCAAGAGTCGTTTTATTGGTATTTCTTCTGTTGTAGCCTCTACCTATAATTTTATCCTGATAAACAATGACACAGCCAATTGGTACCTCACCTAAAAGATAGGCCTTTTTTGCCTGCTTCAATGCTTCTCTCATATATTTTTCATCTGTCATGGTATCATTCCCTTTTCTATCGTCCGGTTTTATGGTAGTATAATTATTATATCCACGGTAAGCGGATTAGTCCATGGGAAACATTATGTTTTTATATGACATTCTTTTTATGTTATATAAAAACGTAGTATTTCTCATGGATAAGCGCAGCGTGAATCGGTTCAGCAAAGCTGAACCTTTTGAAAGTCGAAGACTTTCGAGTATCATACGCTTATAAGAGCATTAGGAGGTAATATGAACATACATGGCTTTAACAAATCCACTCTATTAGACTATCCAAAGCATTTGGCTGCTACTATATTTGTAGGTAGTTGTAATATGCGTTGTCCTTTTTGTCATAATGCCTCTTTGGTGTTAAGACCTAATACCCAACCGATTATACCTACAGATGAGCTTTTGACTTATCTTAAAAAAAGAAAGAATATATTAGAGGGTGTATGTATTACAGGTGGCGAGCCAACATTATATCCGGAGCTTCCCTTATTCATAAATCAGATAAAAGAAATTGGACTTAAGGTAAAGCTTGATACCAATGGAACAAATCCTGCTATGATGAAGGAGCTTGCAGATAACAAATTGATTGATTATGTTGCTATGGATATTAAAAACTCCATGGAAAAATATAAGCACACAGCAGGAAATAAGGATATCTCCCTGGATAAAATCAACGAGAGTGTATCCCTACTTCTTTCAGATATGGTTGAATATGAGTTTAGAACCACTGTGGTAAATGAATTACATACTAAAAGCGATATGGAATCTATCGGTAAATGGATTAAGGGTGCTAAGGCTTATTATCTTCAGGCTTACAAAGATTCCGGTGATGTAATCTCACCGGGCTTTACAGGTCCATCTAAGGAGACCTTATTCCAATATAAGGAGCTCTTATCTGCTTATGTCAGGCATGTTGATATACGTGGTATTGACTAGCAGAATTAGAAATTAACCTCCAGATACCAGTATCCGAAATCCCCCTGCTTTAACTCCCTCTTTCGTATGGATTTAAAGCATTCAAATCCAAACATTCTAGCCATAAATCGCTCCCTGTTATGATATATACCTGGGACTCCTAGCATATAACGGCGTCCATAGAAATCTGATGTTTCTGCGAAAATTAAGTGGTGATAGCAATAGTATCCATGAAGGAGAAAGCTATTGTTGCTTAGTATCCATGTGTCCGAAGGAAGTGCCCCGATGTCCTTTGGTTCTACCTTTACACATCTAGTAATTTCACTGTCCTCAAAGGGATAAATTCTTGGGAAAGAGGCGAATATCCTAGCTGCTAAAGGATTATCACTTTGCTTGCTATCGTCTACGGCCTTTTCTAAAGGTGTTTCCTTATTATCTATATCTTTCGATACAATATGCTTAACAGTAGGAGCCTCCGGTGCTTTCTTTCTTTCAATCTCAGACAACTTCCTGTCCTCAGCTTCCTTATATCTCTTCACTAAATCCCAGGGATTTGTATATGGTTTTGGGCTTGAATGCAGGAAGTCTGAACTCATCATGGCTCCACCAGGAAGTATGTACCTAGGACGCTCTGCCTTCCTATCTTCTTTTTTCTTTGCTATATCCGCTTCAGATGTCGATGCATCAGCCATAGGCTTTTTAACAGATATGGGCTCAGCGGTAGCAGGTTTTTTAACAAGCACTGGCATTACATTAGTAGGCTTCTTCTCAGGTGTCTTTATCTCTATATTACTTGGTGGTGGAATCTTAGCAACTGCAATCGTTTCTTTAACATCAGGCACTTTTTCAACACGTACCTCAGACTTTGATTTTGGCTTAAGGGCATACAAAACCTCTTCCAAGACTACAGGCCTATCATCCCACTGAGTGGCATAGAATACTCCAGAGTTTAAGAAAAGCAATATACCACCCATATCAGAAAACCTATAGCCGGAATCCATAATATTAAACTCCTTTGCACTTAACCTAGAGTCCATAATCTGATTTTCTACGCTACAGTCCCCCAGATAGACCAAATCCATCTCGTCTGTAGGTCTATGAATCAGATAGGTAGGAAATATACCTTCGGCTAAGCCTTCAAGCTGCATATGTATTGTAAACCTGCATTCCCCATTTCTTGTCTCTACTCTTGCATAGCCTACATTCTTTTTCTTAATGCCGTTTTCATATTCATACATATACGATACAAATCTTTTATAATCAGCCAAATAAACACGCTCCCTTGCTTATTCACAATGATTTGGGTTGTTTCATGATTCTATTCAATATATTCCATGAAAACTATCATTATGCCAACTCTTAGCAAAGGGCCTACTAAAGGGTACTTAATTAAGATATTTAATTTATGATATAATTTAAAAAAGTCCGCAATTTTTATCAACGATCTATTTCCTTTATATGTTATTCTAAACCCGGGAGGACAATTATGGATTATAAAGCTCATGTTATGCAGGCTATAAACTATATTGAGAAAAATCTTAAATGCGAAATCACTCTTACCGATTGCGCTCGTGTTTCTGGCTATTCCGATTACCACTTTATTCGTGTCTTTAAGGAAGCGACGAAAATGGTCTAAAAAGCTATCGGGCGGGAAAGTTTGTGAGGATTACGGCGTCAGCGGGTGGAATGAATCGATGAACAAACTTGAATATTTTATTGGTATCCAAAAAAAGAATGCCCTAGGTGATACAAGTGGCACGAGGGAGCTCTTAATCCAAGGTGGTTTATATGCCATATTTACAACGCCTAAGACTTCAATTTATGATTTTGTAAATACCATCCATCGTACATGGGCTTATATAAACTGCGAGTGGCTACCAAGTAGTGGATACGAACGGACAGGTGGCTATGAGTTTGAAGTATATATCGAAGAATCCCGCACATTTAGCGAAAAGATTTATATATCTTTGAAGGAGGAATCAAAATGAAAAAGCAGCTTAATATTTCATGGGACGGTGTACAGGATGCAACAGGCTATCTGTTTTCCTTTGCAAAATCACTGTCAACAGCAGTAAAGAACAGCCCCTATTCGGAAAAAGCGGAGGATATTATTGCTACATCCGGCTTTGCCTTCCGAATGTGGTTAAACACAGACCTCTGTCCATCCGCAACAAGCATCTGGAGCTTTGACGGTCAAAAACCTTGGGTGGAAAAGGGTGGACTGATCTGTGATTATGTCGGGCGCTATTGGGGACAGAAGGATATCGAAAAAGAAAAGAGACTAGAAGCCATAAAGATAATTAAGGCAAGTATCGACAGAGGTATTCCTGCTGTATCATGGGATATCGGTGTTCCGGAATGGGGACTTATTACCGGCTATGACGATGATACACAGATGTTCTCTACCTTGGCAATAAATGCAGAAAAGGCCGATCCTACAAGTACAGCTTATAATAGCGTACTGATGCCCTATGATTCTTTGGGTAAGCGGGAGCTTCCGTTACTTTCGGTGCTGACCATAACAGGCAATTCTGATAAAACAAAGGAGGATATTCTGCATGATACAATGAAGCTGGCGGTAAGCCATCTAAAAGGCGAGGAATGGTGTGATAATACTAAGGGACTGGATGTATATCCTGCACTAATCAAGATTTTCGAAGAAGATCCTAATCTTGCTTCATCATGGAATGCCGAATACTTTCTCGGAACATACGGCGCATTGAAGGAATATGCCTATAAATACTTTGAAAAGGTCGAAAAGGCAAAGCTGACAAAGGTATACAAGGCAGTTTTTCATGCTTGGATTAAAGCATTCAAAATTAAGACAAACGAGGATACGACATCGCCTGAGGCGAGAGCAAGAATAGTTTCACTATTAAAATCAGCATATGAAGAAGAAAAGAAAGCTGTACATATAATGGAATCCCATATTAATATGTAAGTTTTACCACACCATATTTACTCATAAAAACCTCCTTAAGTAGGTTTTGGTTATTTACCTTGTCTACTTAAGGAGGATCATATCTTTGGTTCAACATTTAGGGGTTGGTCTATAGGACAAGCAAATATAGCAAATATAGCATGTCAATAATCATTGTATCTGACTGTGTAGCTCTTGAAGTGAATGGACTCCTGCTGCCTTATTAAGCTTTATATCCTTAATTCCAGCTATAGTAGCTCTGGCCGCAGCCATGGTTGTCACATAGCTGATTCTTCCTTTGATTGCAGCCTTTCTGATATAGCTGTCATCGTCTGCACCCTTTTTATCAATTGGTGTGTTAACAACGATATCTATCTGTCCATTTGTTATGGCGTCTATGATATCCGGTCTTCCCTTGCCAAGCTTATGGATCTTCTCGGCAGGAATACCATTCTTAACTATCTTATCATAGGTTCCCCCTGTTGCCAGGATTCTGAAGCCACAATCTGCGAAGCCCTGTGCTACCTCTACTAATTCGGGCTTATCTCTGTCACTAACACTTATTAATACTGTTCCTGATAAAGGCAGTCTATGATTTGTAGCCTCCTGTGCTTTGAAGAAGGCTTCTCCAAATGTCTGGGCAAGTCCAAGTACCTCACCGGTTGAACGCATCTCCGGCCCCAGTAGAGGATCAACCTCAGGAAACATATTAAAGGGGAATACAGCCTCCTTAACACCATAATGGGTAAATTTACTCTCCTTAAGTCCTGGTACAGGGGAAGGCATTCCTGTATATGAGCCAACAATAATCTGTGTTGCCAGTCTAACCATCTGTATATTACATACCTTAGATACCAAGGGAACGGTTCTGGATGCTCTGGGATTTGCTTCAAGAACATATACTATACCGTCCTCTATGGCATACTGCATGTTCATAAGGCCACAAACCTTCATTTCATTTGCAATCTTAACAGTATAATCCTTTATGGTCTCCAGATTATTCTTCTTTATATTTAGAGATGGTATTACACATGCTGAGTCACCGGAGTGAATTCCTGCCAGCTCAATATGCTCCATTACGGCAGGAACAAAGGCCTGTGTTCCGTCACTAATGGCATCCGCTTCACACTCAAGGGCGTTATGAAGAAATCTATCTATCAGAATAGGACGGTCCGGCGTTACTCCTACCGCAGCCTTCATATATATCTTAAGACTTTCATCATCATGAACTATTTCCATACCACGACCTCCCAATACATAGGAGGGGCGCACCATAACCGGGTATCCAATTTTCTGTGCTATATCTAGAGCTTCAGTAACATTTACTGCCATGCCTGCCTCTGGCATAGGTATCTCTAGCTTATCCATCATTTCACGAAATCTATCCCTATCCTCTGCCAAGTCTATTGTCTCGGGTGTGGTGCCTAAAATATTAACACCGTTATCCTTTAGCTCCTGTGCTAAATTAAGTGGTGTCTGCCCACCAAACTGCGCTATAACACCAAGGGGCTTTTCCTTCTCATATATTGAAAGAACATCCTCCACTGTAAGGGGCTCAAAATAAAGTCTGTCGGAGGTATCATAATCCGTGGATACTGTCTCAGGATTACAGTTTATTATTATGGTCTCAATTCCCAGATCCCTAAGGGCAAATGAGGCATGGACACAGCAATAATCAAATTCAATACCCTGTCCGATACGATTAGGCCCGCCGCCAAGGATTATCACCTTATTGCGAGTGGATACCGGAACCTTATCCTCCTTAATATTATAGGAAGAATAATAGTACTGCGCATCTTCTGTGCCACTTACATGAATACCCTCCCAAGCTGCTTTAATTCCAGCATCGTATCTTGCTTTTCTTATGCTGTCCTCACTTATCATAAGAAGCTGACTTAGATATTTATCCGAAAAGCCGTTTAGCTTAGCCTGCTGTAGTACCTTTGTTGGTGGAATAGAGCCTTGATAAGTCTTTAATACTTCCTCTTCCTCTAGAAGCTCCTTCATCTGCTCTATAAAATAATGCTTAATCTTTGTTAACTCATAAAGTTCATCTACACTTGCCCCTTTTCTCAAGGCCTCATACATTATAAATTGGCGCTCACTGGTGGCTATATGGAGCATGTCTAATAGCTGCACTTTAGTTTTTGATGCAAAATCCTTAGCATCTCCTAGTCCGTAGCGGCCAATCTCAAGGCTTCGAATCGCTTTTTGAAAGGCTTCCTTATAGGTTTTTCCTACGCTCATAACCTCGCCGACAGCCTTCATCTGGGTTCCCAGCTTATCCTGAGCCCCTTTGAACTTTTCAAAGGCCCAGCGGGCATATTTAATAACTAGATGCTCTCCATTTGGAACATATTTATCTAAGGTCCCATATTTACCGCAGGGAATTTCATTTAGATTAAGTCCTGCTGCCAGCATAGCCGAAACTAAGGCGATGGGAAAACCAGTCGCCTTTGATGCTAGGGCTGAGGAACGTGATGTTCTGGGATTAATCTCAATTACACATATCCTACCTGATATAGGATCATGGGCAAACTGTACATTGGTACCGCCAATTACACCGATTGCATCCACTATCATATATGATTGCCTTTGAAGCTCTTTCTGAAGCTCCTTGGATATGGTTAGCATAGGTGCACAGCAAATCGAATCCCCTGTGTGAACTCCTAAGGGGTCTATGTTCTCAATAAAGCAGACCGTTATCATATTCCCACTAGCATCTCTTACTATCTCTAGCTCCAGCTCATCCCAGCCAAGGATGGATTCTTCTACCAGGACCTGGCCTACCATGCTTGCCTGCAGTCCTCTGGCTACTACGGTCTTTAGTTCATCTATATTATATACAAGGCCTCCGCCTGCACCGCCCATGGTATAGGCAGGACGAATAACCACCGGATAAGATAGCTCTTCGGCTATAGCCAGGGCTTCATCTACGGTATATGCCACCTCACTCCTAGCCATATCTATTCCCAAGGTGTTCATGGTCTTTTTAAAGGCGACCCTATCCTCTCCTCGTTCTATAGCATCAACCTGTACGCCGATTACTTTAACATTATATTTCTTTAGCACACCCGCCTTATCAAGCTCTGAGCATAAATTTAGGCCCGATTGCCCACCAAGGTTTGGAAGAAGCGCATCTGGCCGCTCTTTATCAATAATATATGTCAGTCTCTCTACATTCAATGGCTCTATATAGGTTACATCCGCTGTAGTAGTATCCGTCATGATGGTTGCGGGATTAGAGTTTACAAGAATGATTTTATATCCCAAGCTCCTGAGGGCCTTGCATGCCTGTGTTCCCGAATAATCGAATTCGCATGCTTGTCCAATGATGATAGGTCCCGAACCTATAATTAACACCTTATGAATGTCAGTACGCTTACTCATATAATCCTCCTCAAATTTTGTTTTTGTCACTTTACTAGTAACGGAGGATTTATCCTCCCTCAAATTTTGTTTTTGTCACCATGTCCTTATATAAAAATGGGCAAAAAAAATTTGTATAAATTTCTTTTTATGCCTCTCTTCTTTATTTCTATCTATATTAATGGAAAGTATATAATTATGCAACAGTTATTTTCATTATTTTTATTAATAAGTATTATTTGATATATAGTAAAGCTCTGAGATTATGTTTTAGCTATGAATATACTTTGATAGATAATTTGAAATCCTAACAAATTGCTCCAAGGATAAGGCTTCACCTCTTATATCATTAGGTATTTCTAATGAATCTAAGGCATCTATTATGTCCTCCTTGCTAAATGATAAACCTTCATAATTATATATTCCATTTACTAAGGTCTTTCTTCTTTGATTAAATGAGGCGCGAATAAGCGAGAATAAAAGACTTACATTCTCTACATGATATGGTGGGTTTTCGTGGGGTGTAAGATTTATAACCGCGGAGCCGACCTTTGGACGTGGCATAAAACAATTGGGAGGAACATTTGCCGCTATATGGGGCTTTGCATAATACTGCACAGCAAGAGATAAGGCACCATAATCCTTAGAGCCAGGGAGAGCTTTGATACGATCTGCTACTTCCTTTTGTATCATAATAGTCACTCCAGATAATGGTACATGACTCTCGAACAGATCCATTATAATCGGGGTAGTAATATAATAGGGTAAATTTGCAACAACCTTTACAGGTTTGTTATCGTTATATTCCTTAATAATGGATACAATATCAACCTTAAGAATATCCTCATTCAGTATAGAAACATTATCATAGTCTGCCAGGGTTTCTTCTAGGATGGGAATCAGCTTTTTATCAATTTCTACAGCCAGAACCTTTCTGGCATGCTCACATAGATACTGCGTAAGGGTTCCAATTCCAGGCCCGATTTCAAGTACAAAATCATCCTTTGTAATATCAGCAGCCCTTACAATCTTTTCGAGAACATGATTATCAATCAGAAAATTCTGACCGAACTTTTTCTGGAATACGAAGCTGTATTTATTAAGTATTTCAATTGTATTCTTTGGATTTCCAAGACTAGCCATTCTCTATCCTTTCATTTTGTAGAACTTTTTCGCATTTTCATTAGTAATACGAACCACTGTATCATAATCTACACCTTTAATTTTAGCAATTTCCTGCGCGATATAGGGAAGGTAAAGCGAACTGTTTCTTTTGCCTCTATAGGGAACAGGCGACAGGTAGGGGCAATCGGTCTCAAGTACCAGCTGCTCCAAGGGGGAGAAGGCTACTACTTCTTTTAGCTTCCTTCCGTTTGTAAATGTTACGACTCCTCCGATACCCAGATAAAACCCCATGTTCAGATACTGTCTGGCCTGCTCGACACCATAACCGAAGCAATGAAGAACAGCACCTACCTCTTCGGTCTTAGTCTCCTTCATCAAATTAAAGGTGTCATTTGCAGCGTCCCTACTGTGAATTACAAGGGGTTTGCCAATTTCCTTTGCCATCTCCATCTGTCTTACAAACCAGTCTTTTTGTATCTCTCTTTCCGGCGTGTCCCAATAATAATCAAGGCCAATCTCACCGATAGCTAGTACCTTGGGATGATTAGCTTTTTCCTTAAGCCAGAGAAGGCGCTCCTCATTCATCAACATGGTATCTCCAGGATGTATTCCTACAGAAGCATATATATAATCATATTTCTCAGCAAGTTCTATCGATTTTTCGACTGTCTTTATACCAGAGCTAATATTAACTACATACTCTATATTATGTTTTGGAAGACTCTCAAGAAGCTCCCTGCGATCCTCATCAAATGCCACATCCTCATAATGGGCATGGGTCTCAAATATCATTAGTCTAACCTCTTCCTAAAATAACCTTACATCAAGTGTCTTAAGTTCCCGATAATTATACATCAGCTTGAACTTTAAGACAATATCAATCCCCACCACGTTCGCAAACCATTCGTATATTATCACCAGGCAGTTTTATTTAAAGTGGTTTTGTGGTCCAATACCCTCTCTTCTTACGTTATGCTCCTGATTTTGATTTTCAGGCTTAACTGAACTTGTTATAGAATTGAACTTTTCCTGGGACTTCTTCTGTCTGGATTTTTCTTTTTTATCTTTATCCATATTAATCTCCATTCTTCTACAATCCTGTGAATTTTAGTTGTAGTATGATTAGTATGGTTTCTATAGATAAAATTATGTGTCTACAAATAAACTAACAATTTCCTTCATATACATGTTTAAGCTTTCTACGGGCAATTTCCGCTAGCCGATATACTGTTTCTATAGGTGTTGCTTCTTTATCCTGCATCCTCCAGCGGGGGAAAAATCGTGATACATGAAGGGGGATGTCGGGTCTAACACTAGAAAGCCAACTTGACAAGGCTTCCATCTCCTCCTCACTATCATTATCACCGGGGATTATTAGGGTGGTAACCTCCACATGGCAATGTGCGGCTGTGGTTGCTATGGTGTTTTTGACTGTTTCTAAATCACCTTTTAGCTTCTTATAAAAGTCTTGAGAAAATCCTTTAAGATCAATGTTGAAGGCATCTACTAAGGGAAGTAGTTCCCTAAGAGGCTCTTCGCATATAAAGCCGCCTGTTACTACCACATTTTTAAGACCTTTTTCCTTGGCTAGTGTGCTAGTGTCCTTAACAAACTCATATCCGATTAAGGGCTCATTATAGGTATAGGCGATACCTATGTTGCCTCTGCCCTTTAGTTCATATGCCTGATTAAACAGCGCTTCAGCGGTAGTATTGCCGTAATCAATCTCAGTTCCCTTAACCATGGATATATCATGATTTTGACACCATGGACATCGTAGGTTACATCCATAGCTTCCTACAGAAAGAATTTTACTGCCCGGATTAAAATGATATAAGGGCTTCTTTTCTATGGGATCTAAGGCCATGGATGTTATCCTTCCATAATTCTCACTTATCACCTTACCGTCTTTGCAGATTCTACCATTACATAAGCCAAGCTGTCCTTCAGACAGTTTACACCTATGGGGACATATATTACATTCTGTTTTCATTAATTTTTACCTCTATTCAAACATCAATAATCTTCATTTGCTAACATCTATTCAAATTCCTAATCTTCACTGATGCCTAATTACCTCAAATCTTTCAAGCTTTATATCTTCATTGTCATATATTCCAGCCTTTTTTCTTGCTATAGATACTTGCTCTTCTACTGTATTAATCCCTTCTAGATTAGGAAGTAGCAGCCCTCTTTTTCGCCCGGAACTTACTATTACACCATATCGCTTTACATCCAGTTCTTCCATAGAATCTATGGACTCGGCTTCTGACAAGACATCCACACTATAGACCAAATCATCAAGCTCTTCTTCACGAACAGGAGGGAAACGGGGATCTTCTACTCCAGCACTAACGGCATTTCTAATTATCTCATGGGCTATACTTCTTGTTACGGGTGAAATTGTCCCAATACAGCCTCTAAGCTGACCGTATTTTTTTAATGACACAAATACTCCGGCTCTTTTCGTAGTCATTTCCTCGGGAAGACTATCTGGCTGCTTTATATGGCTTCCTGACTTGATATAGGCTTCTAGAGACCTCCTAGCAAGATTAACATAGGAATCCTCATACTTTTGCCTTTCTCTGGCCTCTTCTAACTGCTTCTGCTTAAAGATTATATCAAAATGCCTATTGTTATCTTCACTAATAATCTTATATGCGCATACTCCATAGCCTACACCAAAGGTTCCTTCATATGATAAAAACTCAGGCTCTACACTTAGACCGCTTAAGGCTCCCGCCATGATTATAAAGGATCTAAGACCACATTCAGCGGCGGCTTCACAAAAGTCTGGGGAAAATGTAAGAAAGCTCAAAAAATCCCCTTCTTTCATAGCCTGGGTAACCTTATTATCAAACTCCACTCCTTCTTTAGCAAATCCATATGGTCCATCCTCTTTCAGCTTATGAGATAGGTCTCCGCTTGCAACAAATACTATTCTTCTCTTAAGCTTGTCCGCTGTCTCTGTAATACATCTACCTAATCTGTAATGATCTGTGACAGGTAGCCCCGACAGTCCTACACGGACAACCTTATAGTCCTTTAGATATTGATTAATATAATATAAGGGAACCATGGTTCCGTGATCTAAGCTTTTATCTCTTTCACCTAGTGTTCCTGCTTCCAACTGATTTCTTTCTGATAGTGCCTCCAGCTCTTCCACAAAAATCTCATCATACTCTACCGACAAGGATACATCCCTAGCTCCAAACCGTCCAAAATCGCCTTTTGCACCAGGGCCCGGAGAGATATGAAAGTAATCCGAATAAAGGATTGAATGAGGCGTGGTAAATATTAACGTGTCCGGCTTAAGCTCGGCAATACGACTTGCTACTTTATGATAGCTGTCAATTGTCTTTTGAACCTTCTTTTCCTCTCCCTTCCCAACCTCAGGAATTATTAGAGGCGGATGGGGAACTATAAAAGCCCCTAAAATAGCCATAGCATCATCATCCTTTCTAATTTATACGAACCTTGTCCAAATTTTATTATTGTGTGATTTAAAGTATTTCTTATTTAGTTAAATTCTACCCTTTTTTAGTCTAATATGCAACACGAGACAATTTTTCTCTTAGATTTCACTATAAGAATAAGTAGCGGTAATAATATCTTATCAATAAAGGATAAAGACAGGACAAGATTAGAAAACCAACAACGGGGCTGTTTCATAATATCAAAGGGGTGTATCAGTTCCCATAATGCACATTTAGGAGAACAGTTTGCTGTGATTTGTAATATCGGAAGCGGACATGAAATGTCCGATTAAGATATACAAATCACAGGAAACTGTACTACTAATCAGTGTGTGAGGGAACTGATATACCCCTATAATTATGAAACGGCCCCATGTTATTTTAAAAGACTAGATTTGTGATAACTACACTGGCGATGGTTCCGGCTAGGGTTGCTACGAGAGCCCCTGCTAAGGTGTAGCGTGTTTTCTTTACTCCTGCTGCCATAAAATATACTGCCATTGTGTAGAAGATAGTTTCCGTGCTACTTAGTATTATAGATACCAGCCTTCCCAGATAGGAATCCGGACCATACTCTTTGAATATATCCAGAAGTAAACCTGTGGCAGCAGATGAGGAGAACATTTTAACCAGAACGATAGGCAATAGCTCTGAGGGAAAATGAAGTGCATCTGTAATTGGCTCCAATAATTTGGATAATAAATCTAAGGCACCTGAAGCACGCAAAATACCTACGCCCACCATAAGACCAATAAGTGTTGGTAGAATGTCTATAACTACCTTAAAGCCCTCCTTGGCCCCCTTGATAAATTCATCATATATAGGTGTTTTCGTAAGCAGTCCCAAGCCTATTATATAAAAGAATATAAATGGCATAATATAATTAGACACATAAATAATAAAATTCATCCTAAACCTAACTCCTTACCCTCGACGATTATTTCGCCTTCTTAGTCTTCTTGCGGTAGTAGCAAATATTAAGCCTGCTAAGGTGGATATACATGTCGCTATAATTCCTGCCATCAGTATTTCAGCAGGATTTACAGAACCATACTGACTTCTGTATGCCATGATATTTACGGGTATCAATTGAAGTGAGGATATATTTACTATTAAGAGCGTACACATATCAAAGCTTGCTATATCAGAATCAGCATTAAGCTTCTTAAGCTCTCTCATAGCCATAAGGCCCATGGGTGTGGCTGCCCATCCCAGCCCCAGTATATTTGCAATCATATTTGATGCGATATATTCATTAACAACATGCCCTTTAGGAAGATCAGGAAAAAGAAATCGAATAATAGGCCTTAAGGCTTTGGTAAATGAGGCCACCAGACCACACTTTCTTGCAATCTGCATCATACCCGTCCACATAGCCATAATGCCTAGCATAGATATACATAAAGTAACCGCTTCCTTAGAGGAAGTAATGGCTGCATTACCAACATCCGCTATATTACCCTTAAATACCCCGACGATTATGCCGATAATAATCATGAAGCCCCATAAGTAATTTAACACTTAAATACCTGCCTTATAATCTATTGATAAACTATATTCAAAACTTAGCGATTAATGTCCTATTTTTTGTGCAATTATAGTTTGTTTTGCATCCCTTTTACATTAATTGTTTAAAATGTGCTATGTTTTGACAAATATTTCAATTGACTTTAAAAATCTACTATGGTATCTTATATAAATGCTATATACAATAAATGTAAGTCTATTTGTAATTCGTACAATGGCAAGTATGTAAGCATATCCCCAATATACCTGAGAAAAGGAGGCCATATTATGAAAGGTACAGGCATTGTAAGAAGGCTCGATGAGCTTGGAAGAATCACCCTTCCTATCGAGCTAAGGAGAACGTTAGATGTAGGTGAAAGAGATCCCCTGGAAATTTTTGTCGATGAAGGAAGAATTATACTTCAAAAGTACGAGCCCACTGATATTTTTACAGGAAGCAAGGAAAATCTTATTAGCTATCATGACAAGAAGATTTCTAAGGACACAATAAGAGAACTGGCAAAATTAGCCGGAATTATTGAATAGTACATATTTACAATGTAAAGTTAGAGGCCCAGAAACGATGAACATCATCGTTTCGGGGCCTCTTTACGTAAGAGCCATAAGCCTTTATCTATTGTTCAATTTTACTGAATATTTTGTACCATTCTTAACACTATAATACTCTCCTGTTGGTTCATTATTGAGGTAAAGTAGCTGGCCTATTACATACTGATCTGGCTTTTCTGCCTGAATAGGCAATGAGTTTTCATCTAGATAAAGCTTGGGTACTCCATCGGTAGCCGTATAGTAGACATTTTTTACTTGACCATCAGCATATATGGTCTTTTGCATTGTACCGCTTTCTAGGCCATATACAAACATACCGCTGGTTTCAGTAGTTACACTTTGCCATTTTCCTTCCTTATCTCTTTCAAAGCTTTTTTCACCTGTTTTACCCATACCACTAGGCATATCATGATTCCACTCTCCCTGATAATAATACCAGACAGAATCCGCATCCCCCTCAAGTCCTAGTACAAATTGAATCCCTATGCCTTCTCTCATCCTATCCATAAATCCACCGGCATAGACATTATTCTTATCTGATATCAGTAAGCCATAGCCTCTATTTATATTCATATCTCCGGAAGGACTGTAATAGAAGGGTGCAGACCCGGCTATTATATCAATAAAAAAGGTGTCCTCCATGATTTTAGTTGCGGAGTCTATATCAACCACACTAAGCGCTGTATAGAGCTCATTTAATACTCTTTCCTTTTCTTTTCTTTGTGTTATTAAATTGTTGGCTTTGTTTAGTATCTCTTCAGACGCTGTGCTCCTGTTGCTTCTTAAATAATTCTGGAGAAGAGCCTTTGCTGTATCATAATCCTTTAAGGTAATATAGAGTTCAGCCATTTGATTATAGGCAGAATCTCTATCCGGTATAATCCATATGGCATCATTAAAGCTGTTAAATGCCTCTTCATAATTTTCTTGATATATGTATTCTGAAGCCATCAATAGTATTTCATCATACTCTATCTCCTTAAGGCGAAATTCTACCCTACTCATCATAATACTTAATTTCTCTGACTCTGTTACCGCCAGCCCATCCTCTATCTCTTCCTTAGCCAAATCAAATTTTTCCATTGCCATATAGGAATCCACAATTTTTAGATAGGTTAAGTCCGACTTGCTTTTTATCAGCTTTGCTTTTTCATATTCATCAATGGCTTTACTATATTCTCCGTTAGAAAAATAGGTATCACCGAAGGAGATTAATTGATAAAATCCATAATCAGTCTTTTTGCTTGTAATCTCCTCTATCTTTTCCTTAACTACAGTGGTTTTCTCCACTTCATAGATAGATCTTAAAACCTCTAGTGCCTTATTATAATTATGGACACCGGCATAAGCCTCAGCTAAGCCTATAGACATAAGCTCCTTGTCCCCATAATTCATAGACAAGGCCTTTTTATATGCTTCCTGGGCTTCTTCAAAGCTACCTGCTTCAAGATATTCCTGAGCCATAACTGCCTGCTCCTCATATCTCTTTCTCGAGATATAAGCATTATAAATTAATAAAGTCCCCACTAGAAATATAAGAGCAGAAGTTATAATAATCCACCTCTTTTTATTCCAGCGCAATATTTTGCTAATCATTGCTACACCTCCAAAAGACGGTTCCCTCTCACTCTACCCTTGCATCCAAAAGAGCCCGATAGACCTCCCTTTTACTGATGCCTCTATCTTTAGCAACTTCTTTCATTGCTTCCTTTTTATCCATTCCCTTATCAATATATACCTTTATATGTTCCGGAATGGTTTTCTCTTCCCATAAGCTTTGCTTTTCTAGTTCAAGCACCTTATGGGATTTGCCTTCGATAATAAGTACATATTCTCCCTTAGGTTCTGTGCTCTCATAAGAAGATATTGCATCTTCTAGGCTTGTTCTCCAGATGGTTTCATGAATTTTTGTAAGCTCTTTGACTATAGTAATAGTCCTATTGCCCAATACTTCATATAACTCCTCTAAGGTTTTTTGCAATCTATGTGGTGCTTCATATAAGATAAGCGTTCGGGTATCACCTTTAAGCTCCTTTAATATTCTGGCTCTTTCCTTCTTAGATGAAGGAAGAAATGCTTCAAAGGAAAACCTCTGGGTTGATAGACCTGATAAGGTCAGTCCGGTAATAAGTGCACAGGGACCGGGAAGGGAGGTCACCTCAATTCCTGCATCATAGGCTTGCTTAACAAGCTCCTCACCGGGATCGGAAATCGCAGGTGTTCCTGCATCTGTAATAAGAGCGATGTGCTTACCATCGAGTAGCTGCTCGACTAGATACCTTGCCTTATCTACCTTATTATGTTCATGATAACTCGTCATAGGCACCTTTATTTCATAATGATTTAACAGCTTCCTGCTATACCTTGTATCTTCGGCAGCAATTAAATCCACCTCCTTCAGAGTCCTTAAAACCCTAAGGGTAATGTCTTCAAGATTACCGATGGGAGTTGCGCATAAATACAATTTTCCCGCCATATGACCATGCCTTTCCTATAACTTATCATACCTTTTATCTTCTAGTATGAATTTGTTAATATCCGTATATTTCATAAATCTCATCCGTATAGACACCTATCGTCTTATATACGATGAGCGGGGCCTCTACAATAAGGTTTCTTCCTCCTCCCTTAACACATTCCATAAGCACCATGTTCGGTTCCTTATCAGCATATGGATAGACAAGTCTCATCCTCTTAACCTCCAGCTTATGTAAGGAGCAAGTATTTATGATATCAACTAATCTAAAGGGTCTGTGAACCATATAAAGTCTACCGTTTGGTTTTAAAACTTTAGCCGCCTCTCTTACTACATCCTCAAGAGTACACAGTATTTCATGTCTTGCAATAGCCTTAGAGCTGTCTGGGTTTATAATGCCATTACTGTGGTTCATGTAGGGTGGATTACAGGTAACAACATCAAAGGAAGCCGCACCAAATAGCATAGAGGCCTCCTTGATATCTCCATCTACAATATCAATTTTATCTTCAAGCTTGTTAAGGGTAACACTTCGCCTAGCCATGTCAGCACTTTCGCTCTGAATTTCAAGGCCAGTAAAATGCATACCAGAGGTTTTAGCCTCCAAAAGAATGGGTATAATTCCAGTTCCTGTTCCCAAATCTAGAACAGTCTCACCTAAAAGAACCTTGGTAAATCCAGATAATAATACCGCATCCATGCCAAAACAAAACTTCTTTGTATTTTGAATAATTCTATAATTGTTTCTATGAAGCTCGTCTATTCGTTCGTAGGGCTTTAACAATCCATCAGAAATATCCATACTATTCATCATCCAAAAGGGATTTTCCTTCCTTCTTCTCCAAGAGCTCCAGTGCCCTTAATTCCTCATCATCTATATTATTTCCTTTATCCTTCCTCTTCTTCGGTCTGAAGTTAAGATCCTCTACCTTATATTCACGAACTTCCTTTTCGTCATTCTCTAGGGTTACAATCACCTTGACAAGCTGTTTTAATACGCTGACACTCTGAACCTCACCCTTAAGATTATCATTGGTGGTAACATAATCACCCACATCAGGAAGCTTTGCATTTAGCTCTTCATAGGCTTCCTGTTCATTCTTAAGGCAACACATAAGCCTCCCACATACCCCGGATATTTTGGTTGGATTAAGAGAAAGATTCTGTTCCTTAGCCATCTTGATGGATACCGGTGCAAATTCTGATAGATGAGAGTTGCAACAAAGTGTCCTTCCACAGATTCCGATTCCTCCAACGATTTTAGTTTCGTCTCTAACCCCAATCTGCCTAAGCTCAATTCTTGTCTTAAATACAGAAGCCAGATCCTTAACTAATTCTCTAAAATCAATTCTTCCGTCAGCTGTAAAATAGAACAAGACCTTATTATTATCAAAGGTATACTCGGAATCTATAAGCTTCATTTCCAAGCCATGCTTTTTAATCTTTTCAAGACATATCTGAAAGGCTTCCTTTTCCTTTTCTTTATTCTTTATTTCTACCTCGTCATCCTCTGGAGTCGCTTGGCGAATTACAGGCTTTAGAGGTTGGATAACCTCCTCATCCTCTATCTGTCTGAGTCCTAATACAACTCTGCCGTATTCTACTCCTCTTGCAGTTTCAACAATAACATTGTCATCTTGCTTTATATCAAATCCTGCGGGATCAAAATAATAGATTTTTCCCGCATTTCTAAATCTTACACCTATAACATTAACCATTATAATTCTCCTTTATACTGAGTAACATTAATTCTATAGTAATGTCTACGTTAACATTTGCCTTAAGCTTAGTCTTTGCTTCCTCCATAGACTTTATTATATTCTCTATCTCATCGTAGCCTCTTACATTTGCTTGTTTCTTAATAATCTGATATTCATCCTTAAATAGCAATAAATTCGGGTCATTAGTTGCTTTTAACATAAGAACATCTCTAAACCACAGCATCATTAAATCGATATAATCATTGATAGAGGATTTGTTCTCCGTAATAGTCTTTATCCCTGATATGATTTCATGAAACTCCATGTCATCGATATATCTAAGTATATGGAAGATGTCTTCCTTCTTGCTCTCAAAATCCTCTGAGGATGCATATTTTATAGCCTTACCAACATTCCCTCCGCTAAAGTCCGCTGCAATCTCTGCCATGTAATCCGGAATCTGCAATAATCCCATCAGATATTCCTTTATTAGCTGTCTATCTACGGGCTTTAAATCTAAAACCACACAACGTGACAATATAGTAGGTAAAAGACTTTGTGTGTTACATGCAAGCAATAGGAATATGGCATACTCAGGGGGTTCCTCAATTGTCTTTAGTAATGCATTCTGCGCATTTTCAGTCATTTTATCCGCAGAATCTATAATATATATCTTATAGGGACTTTGATATGGCATAACCTGTATATCTCCATTGACCTGAGTCCTGATATCATCCACGCCTATGCTGGCTTTTTCGTGAGTTACCCACACAATATCCGGATGATTATTGCTATCGGATTGCTTGCAGGACTTACATATGTTGCAGGGATAATATTTTTTCTCTATACATTGCAATGTCTTTGCAAAGGTAAGTGCAAGAGTCTTCTTTCCCATACCTTCCTCGCCATGAAATATATAAGCATGTGAAATCTTCTCTGCACTGATTGCAACCTGCAGATGCTTAATTATACCTTCATGTCCAATGATTTGCGTAAAGTCATGCATAAGCTTCTCCATCCTCATATGTTAAGTTATTATATCTATTAATAATCCCCTAATTTCATCTATCTTATTAAGAATTAGGATATGATCCTTTTCATCCTTAATAAGCTCTAGCGCAAGCTCATCAAGCTCCTTGTTAACTAGCTTTATCATGGTATAAACTCTATGTCTACCCTTTCTATCAAGGAAATTTTCCCTAGTAAATTTATGAGATCTACTAACAATCTCATTCATAAATGTCCTGATTAGTTCTCTATAGTGCTTCATATCCCGCACATCCATATGCTTACCTAGCTTTTTACCCTGTGCAGAGATTTCATCCAGCATGAAGTTCAGTCTTGCTTGAAGGTTCTGATCCTCTATCTGGGAAACTAAGGTGAATTTAAAAGAACCGTCCGTTTCTTGTACCGGAGGCTTTGGCGTAGGTTGATTCACCTGCTGTGTCTGATTTATCTTAATATCCATAGGATCTCACCTCTTATATGTTACATGTTGACCATTCAAAATGCCTAGCATTTTGCCCAAGAATCAGCATGGCTGATTCTTTGTTCAGCATGGCTGAACCGATACATTTATCCAAAAAATTTCCAATATTTTATTGTACAAGCAAGCTTGCACATAAAACATTACAAATTTTATGGACTAACCTGCCTATCGTGATTATATCACAAATCCACATGGTTGACAGTATGTTTTTATCTGCAAGCCAAATATGGACTCCTATATTAACTCCTTGATATCACTGATGATATCTTTGATGCAGTCCTCAATGTCATTATTTACATATCTTTTGCTTATCCCATAGCTTGATATGTTTTCTTCTGAAAAATCCTCATCATCTGCAAGGAATCTTCTGCATACCTCGGCATATTTGGGTTCCTTTTGTTTCTGTTCCCTAAGAATTGCCCGTATAAGGCGATTACCGTCTTCTACCTCAATATATACGGGTACCACCTTGTCCCTTCCGAAATAATCCCTGATCTGTCCATAGCTATATAAAGTTCCATGCATAATATAATCTTTGTTCTCAAGGTCTATCTGTCCATCATTAACAGTAAAGTAGTGCCACTCTCCTTGAACTGTATTATATGAGCGATGTTCTATTACCCTCTTCTCTTCCTTCAGCTCATTAAGCCTGGCTTGATCAACAAAACAATATTCCACCCCCTCTTTCTCAGACACCCGAATTGGTCTTGTGGTATACATAACTACAGTTTGTAGATTTAATTCCTTATGCTCTAATAGCCTTTTATATATAGTATCCTTGCCGGTTGCGCTCTTTCCAATAATTATAAATATCTTTGACATTGCTCCTAGCCCTTTCTCTGCTTATCTATCATTAATAAATCAGCTTAGTCTTACTCTCCCAAGCTTCTTCTCTTCTTTTCATATTTCTGAATATACATCTTTTTATCAGCAATACTTAAACACTCCTCAAGAGTTGTCTCTTCATCGGCTTTAGTAATACTCCATCCAATGCTAATAGAGATCTTAAAATCATAGCTTTGCTCCATATTAAACCTCCGGATAGCACCTTCGAATTTATTCAGAAATAGATTCATTTTTTCTATATCATATTCCACACCTATTACAGAGAACTCATCCCCGCCCAATCTTATACATATCTCGTCGTCCTCTGAAGCATTCATCATGGCTTTAGCTACAGCCTTAAGAGCGATATCTCCGCCTGTATGTCCATAAATATCATTTATATACTTTAAGTTGTCCATGTCAGCGCTAAATACCATCAGATTACTTTTATTTCTTATGCTTTGCTCCAAATATTTCTGTCCAAGAGTATGTAGTGCTCTTCTATTATATAAACCTGTCAATTCATCCTTGATAGATATATCCTCCAGCCTATATACCAGTCTGTTAAGCTCACTGTGAATCTTTATGTTTTCAAGTGCATTACATACATTTGTAAGCCATCCCTGATAAGATGACTTATATGCCTGAAATTGCTCGAAGCTTATGGCTGTATATCCATAGCATTTCTCATTGTGATGTAGCATATTAAAGTAGAAGGTTTGTGGTTCCTTGTCCAAGTAAATTGATGGCAGCAGTTCTCTAGCTTCAAACTGTACCTTTTGAAGCCACTGTCCCCTCTTCATTCCTACCTCCATGGACACTTCTCTGTCACTAAAATCAATCCCGTATTCCTCGTCGCTTTCATATAGATCCCAATCCGTATAAAGACACATATAGAAGGATGAAAATCCTGAATTTAAATATGTATATGAAGACAATCTATTACTCAGGTCCTCCATCATGGTAACCCCAGTTAAATCTATTGACATATAAGCGTTTTGAGATATGGTATCATCTCTTTCCTCTAGCTCCTTTATAAGGTGGTTTTTTCTTTTGAATACTTCTTCTGCATCCTTACTCATCTCACAGCCGCAGGATTCACGAATATGTGTTACAAATTTCAAATACGATGTATCTTCCTGAGATATCCCCATAAGCTGCCTGTGTATCTTCTCGACAGCTTCCTTACCCATATCTGCCACAGGCATACCGACAGTTGTTATAGGCGGGCTAAAATCCTTTGTTACTTCTATATTATCGCAGCCTGATACGGCAACATCCCTTGGAACCATAATACCTCGCTGTGCTAGCGCATTACAAACAGATATTGCCATATAGTCATTTGCACAGATTATTGCTTCAGGAAATTTATCCGGATTGGCCAGCCACTTTTCAACAGCCTCAGCTGCCGATAGCTTCCAAAAGTCACCAAACAAAATTCTGTCTTCCTCTATGGGAATACCATGCTCCGAAAGAATTCGCTTGTATGTGTTAAGTCTTTGCCATGACACCGGGTTATTCTCCGGACCGGTAAGGAAGTTAAGCTTGGTGAATTTATGATGGTTTATAAAATGCTCAATTATCTCATCTAATACGGTATCATCCTCAATTAGAACGTTTTGATATTCATCAATGCTCTGTCTTACACTAACAACGGGACAGCTACTGTATTTTTTGATGTTATTTAATATTTTGGACTTATAATCTTTAACAAGCATAGTATCGGGAAGTAATATAACTCCAGATAAATCCTCATATTTAAGTATATTTGCTATATTACTCTGGGCTATATTGTATTCAAGTCCCCCGGAACCTTCATAATTAGAAAATATGGCAACATTGTAACCAAGCTCATAGGCACTATGGCTTATTGCTCTGCATAATAAATCCTGATATTCCTCATGTGCACGTGTAACAAAAACACCGATAGTTTTATGATTGTTTTCTAGCATGCTTAATCCCAACCTCGTTTCTTTTCTGTCATCACAAATTAACATATTACATCCTAATAATACACTAATCTTGAAGAAAAAAAAAGCCTTAACCACAAGATTTAAATATATGTCTAGGCTAAAGCTTTTCTTATTTTATTGAATAAGGTTTGCCCTAAGCTTTAAGGTTTCCTTCTCCTTTTTCTGCTGATACATTTTCTTGTCAGCGGTTACCAAGCAATCCTCAACCGTTGTATTCTTATCGGGATTAACAAGACCCCATCCATAGCTGACATATACATTAAACTCTTGATTACCACTTTGATTAAATCTATCCAACTCACCTATAAATCTTCTTATAAATCGGAAGACTTTTTCTTCATCATACTCCAGACCAATTACAATAAACTCGTCTCCTCCAAATCGTACACAAATCTCGTCATCATCTGCTGATATATTCAATGCCTCGGCTACAGCTTTTAGAGCAATATCTCCACCGACATGGCCATAATTATCATTTATATGTTTTAGCTTGTCCAAATCAGCAGTAAATACCATTATAGTGGCTTTTTTATCTACAGCCTGTTTCAGGTACTTTTCTCCGAGACTTTCAAGGCCTCTTCTGTTATATAAGCCCGTTAACTCATCTCGTATATACATATCCTCCAGCTTGTAGACAAGTCGGTTAAGCTCGCTATGTACCCTGACATTTTCTAAGGCATTGCTTACATTAATCAGCCATGCCTGAAAGGTAGTCATATAGGTTTGTATCTTTTCAAAGGCAATAGCCACATATCCAAAGTTAACCGACCGATGATGTAATAGGGCAAAATAATATATTAATGGTTTATCATCTTCGAATTGAGGTGGAATCAAATTGTTTCTGGAAAAACGAACTCTGGTATATCCCTGGCGATTTTTTGTTCCCGACTCCATAATCATTTCTTCGTCAGGCTTATAGCTCCTTTCTTCGCCCTCTTTTACGCTTTGCCAGTCAGTATGTAAGCACATATAAAAATCCGTAAAGCCAATATTCTCATATACATAATGAAAAAGCCTATCATTAATTTCATCCAGGGTAGTTATGCCGGTTAAGTCTGCCGACATATAGGCGTTTCGCATAACCTCCCTTTGTAAGCTCTCCACTATTCTGAAATAATGCTTTTTCTGGTCGTTTTTTTCATGGTCTGCATTATATTGGCAACCGCAGGATGCTCTATATATGGTGTTTGTTTTAATATATGAATCTTGCTCTTCCGAAAATCCCTGATTAATACGAATAATTTTATCTACTGCCTCCATGCCCATCTCTACAGCGGGCATTCTGGCTGTTGTAAGAGCAGGGGTGTATTCAGCTGAATCTGCTATATCATCGCATCCTGATATGGCAACTACATCGGGTATGGATATCCCCCTATTCTCCAATTCTCCTGCTACAGTAAGAGCCATAAAATCATTAGCACAGATAATTGCTTGTGGCATAGATAAAGATCCAGACATCCAAAAATCCACGGCCTTTTTTCCTTCGATTTTCCATAAGTCGCCGTAATATATTCTCTCTTCTTCTATAGGAATATTATATTCTTCTAAAATTCTTTTAAAACAAGCCAGTCGTTTCTCAGAGTCGGGGAAACCCTTAGGCCCTGCCAAGAAATTAAGCTTTGTAAATCCATGTACAGTAATAAAATGTCTAATAATATCTTCGAGCACCTTGTTATCGTCGATTAAAACATTATAGTATTCGCCAATCCTTCTTCTTATACTAACTACAGGGCAAGTGCTGCTTGTGCGAATATGATTCCTTATTTGCTGCTCAAGTCCTTTAACTGCCATAGTATCGGTAGCTAAAATAATGCCATCCAATTTACTATAGTCGGGTAAATCACTTATCTTTCTCTCTCCTGCGTCATATTCATTCTGCCCATAGCCCCCAAAGTTAGTAAAAAAGGCGACATTATAGTTAAGCTCCCACGCACGAATCGAGATTCCTCTGCTAAGGGCCTCTGTAAATTCACTATTTACTTGTGAAATAAATGCACCTATTGTTTTTCTACCGTTTAAAAACACTCAGCACTCTCCTTGTACATCTTATATCTAGTATTCATGTATGTTGTAAAATAAATTGTGCTTATTTACTATAATATATAACAAATCACGGCAAAAAACAATATGATTCTCTGTTTAACTTTCACTCTTTATTAAATTTTCCAATCTAAGATAAAATCATCCTGTCATTTGCAAAGCTTCCTTTACTTACAGTCTCAAACTTCTTCAGCAAATCCGTAACCTTTAAATTACTTTTTTCCTCGCCACTTACATCAAATATGATATTTCCTTCATACATCATAATTAAGCGATTCCCATACTGGATGGCTTGTTTCATATTATGAGTTACCATAAGAGTAGTAAGGTTATTGGCTGAGACTATATCTTGCGTAAGTTCTAGTACTCTTTCAGCGGTACTTGGATCCAAGGCGGCCGTATGCTCATCTAAAAGAAGAAGCTTTGGCTCTTGTAGGGTTGCCATAAGTAGGGTTAAGGCCTGCCTTTGACCTCCGGATAGAAGGCCTACCTTTGTGCTCATTCTGGTCTCTAGACCTAAGCCTAGGTTGTTTAGCTTTTCCATATAAATCTGCTTTTCTTTATTGGTAATTCCCCATCTAAGCCCCCTCCTCTTACCCCTTCGGTAAGCTAGAGCTAGGTTCTCCTGTATCTCCATATTAGCGGCGGTACCCATCATTGGGTCTTGAAATACTCTACCAAGATCCTTTGCTCTCCTATATTCCGGAAGATTTGTTATATCGTCGCCATCCAATAATATTCTACCGCTATCAGGAGAGTACACACCGGCTATAAGATTGAGTAAAGTGGATTTTCCAGCACCGTTTCCTCCGATAACCGTAACAAAGTCTCCCCTTCGTAAATGCAGAGACAGGTCATTAATAGCACGTTTTTCATTGACTGTGTTTTGATTAAAGGTTTTATATATACCATTAAATCTCAACATTATTTTAAACCTCCTCGTAAGTGTTAATTTTCAGTAACAATAAACGGAGGTTTTACCTCCTCGTAAGTGTTAATTTTCAGTAACAATAAACGGAGGTTTTACCTCCTCGTAAATGTTAGTTTTTAGTAACATTGATCGGAGGTTTTACCTCCTTACGCGCAAATAAAGGCTTGTTCTTTAACATGTTCGGAATAGATAGGGCTAATGCAACCACAATAGCGGTGAATAATTTCATATCGTTTGTGTCAAGTCCCAGACGTAGTATTAGGGCAATGATAATTCTGTATATGACTGATCCACACATTATCGCCAGCATCTTTATAGCAAAATTCTTAGCTTTAAAGAACAACACCTCTCCTATTACTATGGATGCTAGCCCTATTACTATTACACCCTGACCCATACCAACATCGGCATAGCCCTGTGTCTGTGTCACCAAGGCCCCTGCTAATGCTATAAGTCCGTTAGAAAATGAAAGGCCGGCAATCTTCATCATGTCTGTATTGACACCCTGTGCCCTTACCATGGTGTCATTATTTCCGGTTGCCCTTATACAGCTGCCTATTTCCGTACCAAAAAACCAATAGAGAAAGGCTATGGCTATTAATGAAAAAATTAAGCCTACAAGTAAAACCACTCCGGTTTGAAGGATAAAATCCATAATTCCAAGCTCGGCGGCAGTAGGTAATTTATCTTTAATCATAAATATCAGCGATTTGTTTCCAACAAGTGAGGTGTTGGGCTGTCCCATAATTCTTAGATTGATTGAGTATAAACCGAACATGGTTAAAATACCTGAAAGTATAGATGGGATTTTAAGCTTTGTGTGCAAAAGACCAGTGATAGCACCTGCTGCTAATCCTGATAAGAGCGCCACAAATAGGCTTAAAATTGGATTAAGCTTTAAGCCCACCACAAAAACAGAGCTGATACTTCCTCCCAGTGCAAAGCTGCCCTCACAGGTTAAATCAGCATAATTTAGTATTCTAAATGTTATAAATACTCCCAAGGCAAATATTGTCCAAGTTAAGCCCTGAGCAGTAGCTCCATATACAGACAAGAGTAGGTTCATTAAATCATTTCCTTTCTTACTTGATTATTCTATTTTAATAGCAATTCGACGTGCAGGCAACCGTTAAAAATAAAATAAGCGAAGCGGGGACTCTTCGCTTATTTACTTTGCTATTCTTTATTATTATGCCTATTCTGAAGCAAGCTCCTTAGGAATCTCTATTCCAAGCTGATTTGCTACCTCTTCATTAATAGTCAGTGCATATTCATCCGCCGGCAGATATTCGATAGGCATGGTTGCAGTGGAGGCTTTATCCCTGATAATCCTAACCGCCTGCTCCCCTGTCAAATATCCCAGTTTATAATAGTCAATACCATAGGTTGCCAGACCACCTTTACTTACCATTCCCTCTTCACCACATATAATGGGAATACCGTTGGGGTTTGCTACCATAGCTACTGTGGGCATACCGGACGCTATGGTATTATCCGTAGGTGCATAGATTGCATCAACCTTTCCGACTAATGACTGAACAATCTGCTCGATATCATTGGTGTTCGATACGGTTGCTTCCACAACCTCTAAACCTAGTTCCTCGGCCGCCTCTTTAGCCATCTCAACTTGAATCTTTGAATTACTTTCACTGGAGCTGTATAAAATTGCTATTGTTTTAGCCTCTGGAACAAGCTGAGTTAAAAGCTCTATCTGTTGTTTAACCGGAGTGAGATCAGATGTGCCTGACACATTTCCTCCGGGTGCCTCATTGGATTCAACAAGATCCGAGCCTGCCGGATCCGTTACAGCTGTAACAAGAATAGGAATGTCTCTTGTAGCGTTAGCAACAGCCTGAGCAGAGGGGGTAGCAATAGCTAAGATTAAATCGCTGCCGTCATTAACCAGCTTTGTTGCTATGGTGTTAAGTGTAGCTTGGTCGTTCTGAGCATTTTGATAATCGATTTTAATATTCTCTCCGTCTATGTATCCCGCATCCTTAAGTGCATCTACGAAACCTTCATAACTGGCATCTAGTGCCTCATGTCTAACCAATTGGTTAATACCAATTTTAAATAGTTTTTCTTTTTTTCCGCATCCACTAAGCAATCCTGCGGCTAGGGCAAGAACCACTACCCCTACTAAAATCCTCCTGATTTTCATTTCAAAATCCTCCTCATAAATTATTATTGTAACAGCTCTTTTAACGGAGGATTTATCCTCCTCTAAAATTTGTTTTTATAGCAAATATATTATTTATTACTACACATATAACGGAAAATTTCTCCTACTCTTGTTTTCACTTTAGCGCTTTGACGCTTTGACGCTTTTAATGGATAAAGTATACTATGTTTTTAATTCTATGTCAATACATAATTTTTTTAGCACAACATGAACACTCGTGACTTTAGTCATGAGAGGTTCAAGAAGGAATTAAAATACAATAAGAGGTAACGCTATCAATAATGAATGTTTTTATATTAAAAGCTTTAATGATTGGAGGTTATCATGGATAATACCATAAGATTATCATCAGACATAAATCAGAACATTAGATTACTAAATCAATATCTACCTCTAGAAAAGAGCTTTGATATCATAGGTAGAGAATTAATTATCGGGCAAAGCACCAGAGCTTATTTGGTTTTTATTGATGGCTTTGCTAAGGATGATATTATGCTTTGGATTTTGCAGGTATTACAGTCACTATCAGAAAATGATATGTCTAATAATACTATTCAGACTCTTATGAGAAAGAAAATCGGTTATATAGAGGTAGAGCTATTTAGTGATTTAGAGCAGATGAGGTCTATGGTATTAGCCGGAGCCGTAGGCTTTATTATGGACGGTCAGGATGAAGGCCTTATTATTGATGCAAGAGAATATCCTGTTCGTAGCCCTGAGGAACCAGAGCTTGAGAAGGTTAGTAGAGGCTCAAGAGATGGTTTGGTAGAGACAATTATATTTAATACGGCACTGATTAGACGTAGACTTCGAGACCCAAACTTGATTTTTGAAATAACAACTGTGGGAAAGCGTTCAAAAACAGATGTGGTAATAGCTTATCTCGATGATATGGTAGATAAAAAGCTACTTTCTGAAATTCAGACAAAGATAGATAAAATTGATGTGGGTGCTCTTGTTATGGCCGAAAAGACGCTGGAAGAGCTCTTAATCAAAAAGCATTGGTATAATCCTCTGCCACAGGTAAAGTTCACTGAGCGGCCTGATGTGGTTGCAGCACACCTGATGGAAGGACATATTGCAATTATAGTAGATACCTCTCCTAGCATTATGCTACTACCGGTTACAATGTTTCATTTTACACAGCATGCCGAGGATTACTATCAGAACATTCTGGTTGGAAGCTACTATAGATGGGTACGCTTTTTGGGAATGTTATTTACTCTTTTACTTCCTCCTCTGTGGCTTTTACTAGTACAAAATAAAGAGCTCCTTCCTGACTTTCTACAGTTTCTTGGTCCTAAGGAGGAATACACTCTCCCCTTATTTATCCAGCTCTTATTATTGGAACTCGGCATGGATATTCTTCGCTTGTCATCCATCCATACACCCAACGCTCTTAACACATCCTTGGGAATCATCGGAGGTCTTATTTTAAGTGATCTGGCGGTTAAGGTGGGGATATTTGTTCCCGAAACCGTACTTTATATAGCTCTTGCTGCAGTCGGTACCTTTGCTACCCCTAGCTTGGAATTTGCTCTAGCCATCCGTATTTTCCGACTTTTTTTACTTATAATGACCGGTGTTTTTGGTGTCTGGGGATTTGCCTTGAGTCTCCTTGTAATTATAATTATTATATTTACATCTAGATCCTTTAAATATGGTAAGCACTATACCTGGCCTCTGTTCCCCTTTAAATGGAAGCCTTTAGCCCATATACTTTTTAGAATGCCCATCCCTAAAATAGGTGCAAATAATAATGACAAAAAATCTTAGTATCCTATATATTATTTTAAACCAAGCGGCTTAATGTGGTTATAATTAATCTTTAGCTCATATAATAGTATATCAAGTGTTATGGAGTTAATTATGATTATACATGTTGTACAGCCAGGGGATACTATACAATCGATCGCCAATCAATATGAAACGTCCGTATCTATTTTAATAGGAGACAATTTATTAAGTGAGCCTCAAAATTTAGTTATAGGCCAGTGTATTGTTATTGCACAACCGGAGTTAATATATATAGTTCAAGAGGATGATACCTTAAGTAATATCGCCAATTCACATAATGTTACAATAATGCAATTGCTTCAGAACAACCCCTTCCTAAGTGATAGAGCATACATCTATCCTGGTGACAGAATCGTAATAAGCTATAATAAAGTCGGAAGAATCGCTACACATGGTAATGCACTTCCCTATATTAACAATGAAACATATAGAAAGACACTACCATACCTGACATATCTATCTATTGTAAATTACACCGCAACGGATACCGGTGAAATCATTTCATACTATGATGATATAGAGCTTATTCAAATAGCAAAGGACTACCATGTTCTTCCCTTTCTGTTTTTAACAACTCTTACAATTAAAGGAGAAGCCAATATAAGAACAGCCTATGAATTGTTATTAAGTGAGGATATTCAAGACAGGCTCATGGAGAATATTCTTTTAATACTAAGAGAAAAGGGCTTCGCCGGACTAAATCTTTCTATTGAATATGTAAGCGAGGCCAATTTACCATATATAGAGAAAGTCTCAGCCAGAATAGCAGAAAGATTAGGTGAGGAGGGCTTTTTAGCATTTGTAACAATTAATCCAAATATAACCCTTGTAGATGATGAGTTGGTTTTCCAAAGAGTCGATTATACTACCTTAGGTAATATGGCGGATAGTATTATTTTTATGAATTATGAATGGGCTATGAATCTAAATCCTCCCTCGCCGGTGAGTTCAATCTTTCAAATAGATAATTATCTGCAATATCTTAGGGGAACCATACCTTCAGATAAGTTAAGTATTGGCCTGGCAACCATTGGATATGATTGGGAGCTTCCTTTTATAGCAGGCTTATCTAGTGTGCGTATCCTTACCTATGATAGTGCCGTTGCTTTGGCGCGTAATGAAGGTGTGGTTATTCAGTTTGATAATCGTTCTAAAACACCTTATTATTTTTATACCAGCCGTGTCACACCCTATCCAGTAGAGCACCTTGTGTGGTTTGTTGATGCAAGAAGTATAGATGCTTTATTAGATTTGGTGGTTGAATATGATTTGCAGGGAACCGGTATATGGAATATAACTGTATATAATGCACAGCTATGGTTAATTATTAATTCTCAGTTTGAGATAGCAAAGTTCGAGGTGGATTAGAATATGGATATACCTACGGTCCCTCGGTCGCGTAGGCTTCGCATGAGTACTGTATCTGAGTCCGACACTGTAACCTCACGGCCTTCAGCCGTTTCGGTCATGCCGGCTTCGCCGGTACCAAGAAAAGAAGGGTACTGCACTTACAAGCAAGCTTGCATCACAGTACCCCTCTTTTCTTGGTGTCGAACTCAGATTCGGAACATGCAAAAAGTCCCAACCCACAGCTCCTATGTCTGCAAATTAGAACCTTTTATAGTGCGCCTTCAGGGGCTCGAACCCTGGACACCCTGATTAAGAGTCAGGTGCTCTACCAACTGAGCTAAAGGCACTAGTATTTTTGAACGCAAATGTTATTATAAGGTATGGTATTACTTTTTGCAAGTACTTTTTTAAATTATTTTTATATTTCCCTCAATTGGAGCAATATAGCGTCAGTCAATAATTAAAAGAAGGATGCAGGACAGTCATTTTTTCTGTTTTTCTTCCTGTCCTGCATCTTAGCTTAATCATTTACTTATGTGCATCAAGCTTTTCCTTTAGTGCGTTCTTTGCTACAACACCGACTATAGTTTCTACAGCCTCGCCGTTCTTATAAATAATCATTGTAGGGATTGACATAACACGATACTGCCTTGCTGTATCAGGATTGTCATCTACATTAAGCTTACCAATTTTAACGACTTCATTATATTCCTTGGCAAGTTCATCTATGACAGGGGCCATTATCTTACATGGTCCACACCAATCCGCATAAAAATCTACCAGAACAGGCTTGTCCGCCTCTATTGCTTCCTGTTTAAAATTAGCATCTGTGAATTGAAAAGCCATATTTTTTCCTCCATTCTTACTGTTGGGATATCTGCATGAATCAAAATATCCTTTTTCAAAATGTTATTGTTTAGTATCTCATCAAGTTATAATATTATGTGATTTTTATAATAGGTTATGATGATAAGAATGTCAACTTTTATCATCATCTATCGTTTTTTATTTTTTACTGTCCCGTTAAGCATTCCTTCCACTTCATCCCATGACCTCTTTAGCTGCATAACCTTTTTATTCAATTTATAGTTACCTCCGGTAGCCTTAGCCACCTTATTCTTTAATTTTTGGTTCATTATAATCCCTCACTCTTTTTTATCATTCTATTATGATTATATGCGGATTATAACTTTTCGACATCTCTATCCTACCTATGTATCCTCATCATATGAATGGGTTTCCCCTCAGATACAAATCGCTCTTCATATTCTGTCATAATATTATCTACGACATATTCGCTCTTATGAAGATCATAGCTTATGTTCTTAATACTCCATTTTGCTGCTTCTAGCTCCTCCAATGAAAAATCAAATAAGCTACGATTATCCGTCTTAAATATAAGCTCTCCGTCCTTCTTTAGGCACTTTTCATATTTACTTAGAAAATTCCTTGAGGTTAAGCGTCTCTTGACATGGCGGTCCTTTGGCCAGGGGTCGGAAAAGTTCAGATATATTCTTTCGATTTCATCTTCTGCAAATATAGTATTTAAATATTCCGCATCAAATCGTATAAAATATAGATTGTCAAAACCAGACTCTCCTCTCTTTTCTAGGGCCCTAAGCAGTACACTAGAGTATCTCTCTATAGCAATATAATTAATATTAGGATTACGATTTGCTAACTCCATTATAAACTGTCCCTTACCTGCACCTATTTCTAAATGTATGGGATTATTGTTACCAAACTTAGAGTGCCAGATTCCCTTAAGTTTCTCGGGCTCGATAATTACATATCTGTCCTTTGCCACGGCTTCTCTTGAACCGGTAATATTTCTTAATCTCATGACTTACTCCTGTCTATTTTATTAATAATACCTCTTTTATGTATCATATCGACTCTCTTAATTAAGTCTAATAAGATTATAATTACAAAGTCCAAATTCGTCAATTATCCCTTATCATAAGCGAATATCCGTATGCAGAAGTAGATGTTTCAAAAATCTCTTAGTTATAGTATACTTGTATAAGCAATATGACTTGTAGAAGGGAGATAATGATGAAGATAGTAGCTATTAACGGAAGTCCAAAACCGAAGGGCAATACATATCATGCCTTAAAAACCGTCTGTGATGAGCTTGAGCAGGAAGGTATCTCGCCTAAAATATTGCAGGTTGGTAATATGGAGATAAAGGGATGTATCGCATGTGGCCGCTGTAAGGATGGATATTGTATCTATAATGATGATATCCTTAAGAATATAATAGATGAAATTTATGAAGCTGATGGGGTACTAATAGGAAGTCCCGTGTATTATTCCGGGATTTCAGGAACATTAAAATGCTTTTTGGACCGATTATTCTACGCCTCACATAAGAGAATGCGACATAAGGTGGCAGCAGGGATAACTGTGCCTAGGCGAAGCGGTGGGATTCCAGCATTTGATCAGCTAAACCACTATTTTCTTATCTCTGAAATGATTGTTGTTTCCTCTTATTACTGGAATGTAATTCATGGAGGAGCTCCTAAAGAGGTTTTAGATGATGCTGAAGGTATGTCTGTCCTTCGAAATCTGGCAAGGAATATGGCTTGGATAATAAAAATGAAGGAAGAAACTAAAGATATATTACCAGCTCCTACAGCTTATCCTAGGTCCTGGTCGAATTTTATCCGATAAAATTGATATATTTTGTGTTATTTCGCCAAGTATAGATTCTTGTACTTTTTACGATTTGTGTTTATAATACTAATAGTACAAAAGAAAGAAGGATGTTAATATGCTAGAGCAATTAAAGCGAGATGTCTATGAAGCAAATAAGCTTTTGTCCAAGCACCGACTATCATCCTTTATATGGGGAAACGTATCGGGTATTGATCGAAAACATGGACTTATAGTGCTTAAGCCTACCGGTATGTCCATCTCTGATATTACACCGGATGACATGGTTGTCGTAAACCTTAACGGAAAACGGATGGAGGGTAAGCATTTACCATCCGCGGATACTCTTACTCATATAGAATTATATCGTTCCTTTCCTTTGATAAATGGTATCTCTCACTCACATGCCAGATGGTGCACTATATTTGCTCAAATGGGACTTGGAATACCAGCCCTTGGTACCACTCATGCAGATTATTTCCATGGGGAAATTCCATGTACTCGTAAATTGCGAGCTTATGAAATTCGTGGGGATTATGAGAGAGAGACAGGCTCTGTTATAGTAGAACGCTTTCAAAGGGGTAAAATAAGCCCTGAGGAAATGCCCGGCATCTTGGTCTGTAACCATGGACCTTATACTTGGGGAAGAACGCCTAGTGAAGCAGTCAACAATTCTGTTGTCATGGAGGAAGTAGCCTTCATGGCATGGCATTGTATGGCCCTTCCTGATAGATATCTTGTTCCCATGCAAAAAGATCTGCTTGAACGCCATTACAGCAGAAGGAAGCGTGGCAGAATCGAATCTGATGACTCGACTGATAGGGACTTCTCTCCATATGAACAGGATTAACAGCTCAATTCTTTATACTTACATTTGTACCTATGGAGGTTTTTATGAAAAAGCTAGTACTTTCTATCCTATGTACTACCTGTTTAATATTATCTAGTCTTATATCCACTGCTGAAGCTAGCTCTTATGAGAATAGTAATTCTTGGCCTCAGGGCCCTAATGTATATTCTGAAGCCGCTATAGTAATGGAGGCTTCGACAGGATTGATTTTATATGAAAAGAATATGAATGAAACCTATTATCCGGCAAGTATAACCAAAATCTTATCTGCTTTATTGGTTATAGAGAACACTTCACCCGGAGAGGTGGTTACATTCTCAAGGGATTCTGTTTTTGGTATTGAACGAGATAGTACCCATATCGGCATCGACGTAGGTGAACAGCTTACGGTTCAACAATGCTTATATGGTATACTTTTAGAATCCGCAAATGAGGTTACTTATGCTACTGCAGAGCATGTAGCAGGAAGCATACCAGCCTTTGCGGAAATGATGAATGAAAAGGCAAAAAGCCTTGGGGCATTAAATTCGAATTTTGTTAACCCCCATGGTCTACCCGATGATAATCATTATACAACAGCCTATGATATGGCCTTGATTGCCAGAGAGGCCATGAAAAACGAGACCTTTAGAAAAATCACTGCCACAAGAACATATCAGATACCCCCTACAAATAAACAAAAAGAGATTAGGTATCTAAGAAACCATCATAAATTCATATTAAAGAATGATTTGTCTTATGAGGGAGTAATCGGAGGAAAAACCGGCTTTACCCAGAAAGCAAGATATACACTAGTTACCATGGCAAAGCGTGGTGATTTAGAGCTAATCTGTGTCGTAATGAAGGTTGATACAAGCGCACATCAGTATGAAGATACAGCAAAGCTACTAGATTTTGGATTTGACCACTTTTCAATTTATCCGATCAATGATATGGAAAGCCCTAACATTATAGATGAATCACCGCTATTTACTCGTTATAATTATATGCTAGATTATTCCAACACCTCTATAACGACTGATAAAAATGGCTATCTAGTCCTTCCTAATACCGCTTCCTTTAAGGATGCAAAAAAAGAAGTCTCCTTTTATCAAGAGGCAGAGATAAAAGAAGGCCGTAATGTAATAGGTACTATTTCATATACCTACGACGATATGTATGTGGGAGGTGCGGATATCATATATGAGAATATCATGGCTCCAAATCTTATTCACACCCTATTGGATCGCCCACCTTCTTCGCCATCATCTGACAAGGCTCCTAAGCCTGAAACCTCTGGTGGGCAATTTCGTCCTATTATAATCGGGTTAATTGTTGGATTCTTTGTATTGATTGTAGGGCTTTACTTTGTATTGGTAGAGCGTCCAAGGTTAAAACGTAGAAGTGCTTATTATAAAAAGAGAGCAAATCGAAAACGGGATTTCTCCGATGATAATTTTCTAGATCTATAGTAGTCTATATTAATTACCGTAGCTTTCGAATAATTGTGCAATTTCATCAGCAGTAAGAGCCGCATTGGGATCATCATAGAGAGGTTTGATTTCCGATTCGGCTTTTTCTTTATTGCTTTCATTTACCTTACCTTCTTCTTTTATGGCTTCTATAAGCTCCTTAGTATGCTCCTTGCTATAATTCACAGCTATATTAAGGGCTTTCATTTGTCCTTCCATTGCCTTGTTCTGTAGCTGTATAATCTGCGTTAGCCTAATAGACAATTCTTCTAGCTGCTCTTCTAGCTTTGTATCGCTCTTTTTTAGTGCTGTATATGTAGCCTTTTGGATATTCAGAAGCTCTGTGTACCTGCTATCCCATTTCTCCGCATCCTGTCTAATCATTTCTTCCCATAAGAGCTCTTTCTTCTTGTTAATACTTGAAATATGCTCCCAGATGGAATCAAAGAATAAATATCCTGTAAGTATAACTACTATGCCTATTCCTGTTATGCTGAAAATATGAGGCTGGGATACATTAAAAAGATATGCTTCCCCCAGGATTGCTATAAGAAAACTTACTCCAAACAGTGTAATGCTTACTTTTCTTTTCATACAATAATCATACCTTTCTTAAAAAGCAAACTTTCTGCATGAAAATCTTTGATTTTCATGTTTTATAGAGCACAATATATGCAAAGTCTTTATATATATCGACAGGATTGATTAAATTATTAACTTATTGGTATTCTTACTGTAAACTTTGAGCCTCTTCCCACCTTACTGTCAAGTTCAATGGAACCGTTATAGTAATTAACAATATGCTTTACAATAGAAAGCCCCAGACCGGTGCCACCCATTTTTTTGCTCCTACCCTTATCCACTCGGTAAAATCTTTCAAATACCCTTTGCTTTGATTCCTCTGGTATTCCTACACCAGTATCCTCTACTATAAAGATAGCATCCCTACCCTCTATGGTTACATTTATCTTAACCTTACCATTTGGTTTATTGTATTTGATTGCATTTGTAATCAAATTATTAAAGAGCTCTCTCATTTGTCCATAGTTAGCCGAAAGAGCTATAGGCTTACAGCTCATTTCAACGGTTACTTGGTTCTCTGCTGCTAAAGGCTTTAGTGATGCAATTAATTCATTTATTAGGGGGCAGATTCTGACCTCGGTAATTGTAACCTCTGCCTCCTTTGTCTCAAGCCGTGAAATCATTAGAATGTCATTTATTAAGCTGTCCATATTCTGAGCTTCCTTCTTAATTCTGGACATGAACTCCTTTTTCATATTATCATCCGTCGCCATACCGTTTTCTAGCAGCTCTATATATCCTTTAATGGACGTAATAGGAGTTTTTAACTCATGTGAGGCATTCGTAAAGAACTCCTGCCTAATCATTTTTTCAAATTCAATTTTTTTCATGGATTCTTTTACTGCATCTGCCATACGCTTGGTGGTGTCAGCAATTAGATTAAGCTCATAATATTCATAAGGCCTAAATGAAAACTCTGGATTATTCTCCTGTAGCTTTAGGAGCTCCTCAGAGATTTCATAAAGAGGCTTTGTAATCGAACGAGAAAATCTGTTTGCTAGTATCATGGAGATTATAAGGGTTACTCCTAAGCTTAATAGAATCGCCGGTAATAGTATAAGTATATAATCCATCAAGCCTGAAAAAGGCATGGCAATTCTCAGAATATAATCGCCCTGCACTGACATATAAGAAACATAGAGCATAGATATCTTAAGGGTATCTGACTTTCTTCTTGACCAGCCATTACCCTCCCTTAATGCCTCCTCTATCTCCTCTCTGTCTATATGATTATCCATACTCGTATGTTCAGAAATATCGCTATCAGCCAATACATTACCCTTAATGTCCATAATGGTAATTCTTACTTTGTTGCTTTCATATATAATGGATAACTCTTCTATCTGAGCTTTTAGGTCAGCTTCATAATTAATAGTTTGATCTATGATATGAAGTATATTTAACATGTTTTGTCTTGTGTTTTTGGACAGAATATTACTTATAACTATACTAAAAATACTGCCGCTCAATAAAAGCGCCAGCATTAGTATAACAATAAAATTCTTAAAAATTACCTTCTTCATACATCTCCATCACTTAACGAAGCGGTATCCCACGCTTCTTATAGTTTTTATGCTTTCTGCTGCTAGGGGTCCAAGCTTACCGCGAAGGGTACGAATATGTATATCAAGTGTTCTAGATTCCCCGTCATATTCATATCCCCATATTTGATTTAGCATCTCATCTCTTGATACAACTCTTGCACTATTTTCAAATAAGTAGATTAAAAGCTCGTATTCCTTAAAGGTTAGGTCTATCAGCTGATCTTTCACAAAGACCTCCCTAGTCATTGGATTGATTCTGATTGAGCCTGATATCATCTCCTGCTCATCCTCTTTACCGGCTCTACGGGTCAATGACCTGATTCTGGCGGCTAGCTCCAATACTCCAAAGGGCTTAGTAATATAATCGTCTGCTCCTACATCCAGGCCTGCCACCTTATCAAGCTCCTTATCCTTAGCAGTCAGACATATAATCGGAATATCCTTAAGAACAGTATCCTTCCTAATATGCCTAATAGCAGTTAACCCGTCCATCCCTGGAAGCATAATATCAAAGATAGCTAGGTCAGGCTTTTCGTCTTTCATATCCTCTAAGGCAGGCTCCGCTGATTCATATGCTCTAATAGTATAACCAAAGCCTTCTAAAGCAATCTTTATAAGCTCTCGTATACTTTCGTCATCTTCGATTACATAAATATATCCCATAGTAATCCCCATTCTTTATAATAATCTTATATTATTCACGGTTCCGGTCTCATGAAATTCGGTCCACTCACAGATATTAACCACATGATCACCAATACGCTCAAAATATTTAGCAATCATCAATATGTCTACACATTGGTCAACCTGCTCTGAGGATGATTTTAATATACTGGCAACCTCCAGCTTCACTTGGTCAAAGAGCTCATCAACTATATCGTCTCGCTTCATAATATCTCTGGCCATGTCCACATTCAGAGTAGTAAAGGCAGTAACGGCATCACGAACCATATCCTTGGTAGCATTTCCCATCTCGGGAATGTGCTTTACAAGGTCATATATGTGATCTCTCTTCTCACGAAGAATAAGCTCGGCTATATCGGCAGCATGGTCGCCTATACGCTCCATATCTGTAACAACCTTAAGAGCAGTTGTAACTAATCTTAAATCTCTGGCTACCGGCTGTTGCTTAATAATCAAAGATAAGCATCTAGCCTCTATAGCCTTTTCTATATCATTTACTATTCTGTCTCCCTGTATAATTTCTCTTGCTAAAGCCTCATCCTGTTTTTCAAAGGCAATCATAATCTTCTCTATAGCCTCTTCTATCAGACGAGCCATTTCGTGTAAATCCTCTTTTAATAGCTTAAGCTCGGCATCAAAACTTAATCTTGCAGCCATAATAACCTCCTTATATTTCATTATAATTTCTAAACTAATCTATGTCAAACTCTACATTAACCGAATCTACCGGTTATATAATCCTCTGTCCGCTTATCTGCCGGTCTTGTAAATAAAGTGTCCGTTGAAGCAATTTCTATAACCTCTCCTACAAGGAAAAATGCTGTATAGTCGGAAATCCTTGCTGCCTGTTGCATATTATGGGTAACTATGGCTACGGTATAGCTTTTCTTCAGTTCTGTCATCAGCTCCTCTATCTTAAGTGTAGAGATAGGGTCTAAGGCCGAAGTAGGTTCATCCATTAGTAATATCTGTGGCTCTACAGCCAAGGCTCTAGCGATACATAGACGCTGCTGTTGGCCTCCTGATAATCCAAGGGCAGGCTTTCTTAATCTATCCTTTACCTCGTCAAAAAGAGCCGCTCCGATTAAGCTTTGCTCGACTATCTCATCTAATTTTGTTTTGTTTTTTATCCCATGAATTCTTGGTCCATAAGCTACATTATCATAAATAGACATTGGAAAGGGATTGGGCTGCTGAAAAACCATTCCGATTTTCTTACGAAGCAGGGTGGTATCCACTCGGGGATCGTATATGTTTTCTCCGTCCAAAAGTACTTCTCCGCTTATCACTACATCTGCTACCAAGTCATTCATTCTATTTAATGTCCTAAGAAATGTGGACTTTCCACATCCTGAAGGACCTATAAATGCAGTAATTGCATTTTCCTTGATGTTCATGGTGACATTCTTTAATGCATGGTTTGTACCATAATGCAAATTCAGATCCTTGGTACATATCTTATCCTTCAATATATTCTCCTCCATTTTAGCTCTTTTTTTCCACATTAAGCTTGCTTGATAAGTATTTTGTCAACATATTAATACCTAATACAATTACTAGCAGCACAAAGGCTATTCCAAAGGCTGTATCATACTTGGCTTTCTCCATACTTAAGTACAATTCTATGGTAAGTGTTCCGCCGGGTTGTAATATCTTTTTGAATAATCCTTCACCATATTCACCGAATTTAGGTAGCAGGTATCCGCTTCCCGATGTAAATAATAGTGCTGCCGATTCCCCTACAATACGCCCGATAGATAGAATAATTCCTGTTATTATTCCCGGCATGGCTGAAGGAAGTAATATGGTACGTATCATGTACCATTTTGTTGCTCCTATACCCAGAGCCCCGCTTCTATAGCTATCCGGAACCGTCTTTAGAGCTTCCTGTGTGTTTCTTGTTATTAGAGGAAGAATAATTAATGTTAGGGTTAAGGCACCTGTCAATATAGAATATCCTAGCCCTAAGGTAACTCCAAAGAATACATATCCAAACAAACCAAATACTATGGATGGTATTCCGGATAAGGTCTCAGTTGTAAACTCTATTAATCTAACCAGCCTTCCGTGCTTAGCGTATTCATTCAAATATATGGCTGATCCCACTCCGAAGGGTACTGCTATTATAAGTGTTATAATGATAATATAAAGGGTATTGACTATATTGCCTGCAATACCGACGGTTTGTTTAAGAGCACTTGGTACGGTAGTTAGAAACTCCCAGCTTATTGAAGAGATCCCCCTGTATGCTACATAACCTACTATTCCCACTAATAGTATTATTGATAAGGAAGCGCAAAGGTATATTAAGGTATGTGCCACTTTATCTATAGGTCTGGCTTTTTTATGATAAAGGCTATTATTATTTTGCATCCACATTTCCTCCCTTCATCATCTTGTTAAGAATTATATTTATTATAACTATAAAGGCAAAGAGTATTAGTCCTATGGTAAACAAAACCCGTTTATGAGTATCTGTTGCATATGACATTTCAGCGACAACTGCTGTTGTAAGAAACCTGACGGAGTTAAATGGTAATGGTATGTTGGCTCCATTTCCGGCAACAAGACTTATAGCCATTGCTTCACCGATTGCACGTCCTACGCCCAATACGATTGCTGTTACAATTCCCGATTTTGCCGCCGGTAGTATAACTCTAAATATTGTCTGAATATGAGTCGCTCCTAAAGCTAAGGATGCCTGCTTATAATCCTTTTGTACTGCTCTGATTGCAGATTCACTTATATTAATTACTGTAGGCAGTATCATAATTGCCAGAACTATAACTGCTGACAACAAATTAGATCCGCCTGTAAATTGATGATTCGGCGAATCCTTAAATATAGCTAGCTCTATCTTATACATTATTGGATTTAAAATCAGAACACCCAATAATCCATATATTACAGAAGGTATACCAGCTAATAGCTCTACCGCAGGTTTTACTATTGCGGCTAGTGGCTTCGGTGCTGTCTCAGCTAAAAAAATTGCTGTCATTATACCGATAGGAACACCTATTAAAATCGCCATAAAGGTACCTACAATAGAGGTTAAAATGACATAGAATATGCCGTATGAGGGATAAGCTGCATTAGGCTTCCATACAGTTCCAAATATAATCTCTTTAAGTCCAACTTCAAATATAGCCGGTGTGCCGCTGACTATCATATATATTGAAATTGAGAACACAGCCAGTACTCCAAAAAAAGCACATATAGTAAATATAATACTTGCGGCTTTCTCAATTGATTTTTTGTTTTTATTACTTCCTATAATGGAAAAGCTCATTTTATTCATATAGACTCCTTAGTCTGCTGCAATTAATCCAACGGTTGTAATTAATTCCTTGCCTTCATCTGATTTCAGGAATTCGAAGAATGCCTGAACAATTTCATCTTGCTCGGAGATTTCACCTACGGTTGCCATTACGAATGGACGACTTAAGAAATAGCTTCCTCCCTTGATATTATCAGCTGTAGGCTCTACACCTTCTAACTTAAGAGCAACCACTGTGTCATCTAAGATATCAAGAGATACATATCCTATCCCTCCAGGCGTAGATGCAACCTTTGCCATAACACCGCCGGTACTGTTAATTTCATTTGCATATACAACATTTTCCTCAATATCAAGGATTTCCTCAAAGGCTCCTCTGGTACCTGAGCCGGCCTCACGGCCTACTACTACGATAGGCTGATCTGATCCGCCAAGTTCACTCCAGTTAGTAATAGCTCCTGTGTAAATAGAGATTAATTGATCCTGTGTCAAATCTGCTAGATTATTTGTTTTATCAATTATAACTGCGATACCATCTATTGCTACGATATTCTCTACTGCTCCAGCTTCTTTTTCACTGTCCTTAAGATTTCTAGATGCATTTCCGATATCAACTGCGCCTGCAAGAACCTGCTCAACACCAGCGCTTGATCCTATGAACTCAGCGGATGCTGTAACATTAGGATGTTTAATCATAAATGCTTCAATGGCAATGTTTGACAATTTCTCCATGGAGGTTGAACCTGATATGGTTAAGCTTCCGCTTAGCATTTTATCGTTTGTTCCCTGAGATGCATTGTTATTATTGTTGTCTGTCTTACTATTATCATTCTTCTTATCATCGCTGCTACAAGCGGCTAATAGGCCTACTAACATAAGCATTACTACAAAGAATGATGTTCCTTTTAAAATTTTTTTCATATTTCTTCTCCTTCGCTTCTTTTCTTCTTCCTTTTCGGTACACTAGAAAAATATCATAAATTATTTATGCTATACACCATGTTACTGTTTAGTTTGTGTAAAGTTTTTGTAAAGTGGCTTCAGGACAGCACAAAAAGGACGCTTCTAAATATATTATTTAGAAACATCCTTAAAATCATACGTGCCTAGCGGGATTCGAACCCACGGCCTTCCGCTTAGGAGGCGGACGCTCTATCCTGCTGAGCTACAGGCACTTAACGCAACATGTTAATTCTACTATTTACTTCAATGTAAGTCAAGAACCTGTATGAACTTTTTATATCCTAAAATGCAAGCTTTCCTTGCATCCATATGTTACCTTTAAATCTTCTGCCTGGCAATGGCTCACCTAAAAAATCTTCCTTATTAATACACAAACGAAATATAATATCATTACATATTAAATCTAAATCATATATTTCTTCCCTTGTCAGGGTGTTGGTAATTAATTTACTGTCCATTATAGTAGCAATAATACTATAATTGTCAGATTCAGAACCAAATGGAATAAAGCTGGTATCTACTATTGAATATATATCCTCTTTCTTTGCTCTTCTTGATACCATCGCATAGGTATCGATATCATCTATGGTTAAACTATCTATCGCCTCTTGGTTTCCTTTTTTTGCCTCTGCAATTAAATTGTTTCTGTTAATCTTTTCTACGCTTAGGTTCTTAACCTGAATTTCATCCTTTTCTATAGGAAGCAAGACCCTTCCCTCCAAAGATAGTGCTGCCAGTGTAATAGGCGCATTTAAATCCATCTTTGCCTTTTGATTCTTTCTTTCCAAATATTCTGCTACGTTTTGTAGATAGAAGATTAAAGATACCCCCAAGCGGTAATCATCACACATACCTGTATATGCCTCTGAATCTACCCGTTTGTTTATGGCTACCTCTTCTCTTGCATTGGTTCCGGAACCATTTAAATAAGGATAGTAATTATCCAGATGGAATACATCATCTTGGTCATATTCTCCTCGAAGAGTTATTCCAAAATCGGGTCCAAATTTCATGGACATCTCTGTAAAGCTGTTTTGATGATTGATTTGAATTGTTTTTCTATTTGAAGCCTTCTCTATAACAAGATTTATTAGCTTGTTTAACTCACTTCTATTATTAATATTGCTGAATCCTATTGCCCTCAAATAACTATGCATATACTCACCTGCTTTTCTAATAAAATCACTTATGCCTATATATATATCTATTCATGTGATAATACTTATATCATACTTTATTATAATCTGCAAGCAAGATTCATTGGGAATCTTAGTCCATTATTGTATCCGTAATAAATAGAGTTAATTCCTTAGTAAGATCTTTCTCCACCCACTCTGATGGCTTAGCCCCTTTTGCATCTTGTATTATCCTGATTACAGGTCTTGTAGGGCATTTGGGGTTCTGCCTTAGCACGATTCCAATCTCATCGTAATTGGTTATTACCAAGGCACCTATTGGATATGCGGCAACTGATGCTACAAACGCTTTAACAACATTTAAGTCAAATTTAATGCCTGCTTGGCTTACAATAAAGTCAATGGCATCATGAACCTTAATCTTAGGCACTAGGTTACCATATACCCTACTGTCAAACTCATCACAGACTGCTGCTATCTTGCTTCCAATTTTCATCTTATCGCCCTTTAAATGAAAGGGATATCCCGTGCCATCCATTCTCTCGTGATGACTTATGATTATATCCTTAGAAGTTGACGATAACCATTCCATGTTTTCTACTGCAGAATAACCATATATGATATGTTTCTTTATTTCCTTCTGCTCTTTTTCTGAGCACTCGTCCATAATTAAGCTACTATAATCCATTGTTATAAATGTATAGCCAATGTCATGAAGCAAGCATCCGACAGCAATTTCTCTGACTTTTTGCTTTGGAAGCTTTAATTTAACCGCAAGAATAACTGACAAAGCGCATACATTAAGTGAATGGGAGTATGTCCCTTCGCTTTTGTTTCTGATACTGGACAGATTATACATAACCTCTGGTTCCCTCATAATATCATATATGATTTCGTCAGCAATAGTAATAATCTCTTCCAGTTCGCTGTCAGTATGATAAGAATATTTTGTAAGGATTTCACGAACAGCCTCCTGACATTGATCTTTTATCTGCAGCTCAAGACTTTCCGTGAGACTTACTCCCAGCGCTATCTCATCCTCTACATATATATATTCGATATTCAATTCTTTCAAACGATTGATATAATCCTTCTTTACAATCGTTCCAGCGGTCATTAATACTGAATTACTGTCATTCAATATATCTTTTGCCAATAGTTCGTGACCTTTTACAGAATCAACGGAAATTATTCTCATGTTTTTTCCTTTCAAACCGTATAAATGCCTCTGGCACATGAATCTAAATATGCACGGTGTCTATTCCATGAAGTTGTTATAGTTTATAGCATGGTCGAGTGCGCTCTTTTCTTCTTTTGACAGCTCCAAGAAGGATTCCCCCTTGATTATTTCCTTTAAATAGGTATAGCATCCTTCTCTAGAGCTATGAACTGAGTTGAGTAAAAGACCATCGTTGTTCTTATCAAGAAGTGCAAGAACAAAGCTCAGTTTTCCTCCCATTTCCATAAATGCATCGTATTTCACAATTCCAACCTTTTGTACTGCTGTTAAGAGATTTTCATTAATTTTATCTAGTTCGCTATGTATTACACTGTTGTCTAGCTTTATATTGTCAATTTCTGTAAACCTTTCGAGTATTATTGATTCCAATTCTTTAGCACTGGCTCCTTGAGTAAACTTCCGATGTTTAGCGTTAAGCTTGCCCTGTTTAACCATTATTATTATAGTCATTACTAATATTATTATTGATAATATCGTTAATCCCAACACAATATATGTCATATTCTCTTCCATTAGTTCAGTTAGGTTCATTTTAATCCTCCGTTGTAACTTATATTCATTCCTTTTCTTACGCTAGTGTGTTAAAAAGATCCATTATTCTTTCTAGGTCTTCATCTGAATAATACTCTATCTCTATTTTACCTCTCCTGTTTTTCTTTCTGTTAATTGAAACCTTAGTTCCGATAATGTTTTTTAGTTTTTCCTCTATATCATGATATATAAAGCTATTCTCATCAGTTGCCGCTATATCTTTGGCTGGCCTGCCCTTAAGTATCTGCCTAACAAGATTTTCTGTTTCCCTTACGCTTAGTCTTTTATCTATAACCTTACATGCCGTGTCATATTGAACCTTTGGATCCTCCAAGGAAAGCAAAGACCTAGCATGGCCTCCAGACAGCATATTATCTATAAGCATTTGCTGCACTCTTTCGTCTAGCTTTAGTAATCTAAGAGAATTTGTGATAGTAACCCTACTCTTGGATACTCTCTCTGCTAATTCCTCCTGTTTTAGGTTGAATTCGCGGATTAGTCTTTGATAAGCATGCGCTTCCTCTATTGGGTTTAAATCCTCTCGTTGTATGTTTTCTATTAAAGCTATTTCAACAACTTCCTGAGGTGAAAAATCCTTTATAATTACCGGGACTTCTTTTAATCCGGCAAGCCTTGATGCGCGCCATCTTCTTTCTCCGGCTATTATTTCATAGAGCTTATCTCTTTTTTGGACAATAAGAGGCTGTATAACTCCATACTGTTTAATAGATTCCGCTAGTTCTTTAAGTGACTCTTCATCAAACGCTTTTCTTGGCTGAGATTTGTTTGGTTCTATTTCATGGATTGGTAATAATGTTTCACGTGAAACATTTTCTTCATTTACCTCTGTTTCGGCGATTCGCTCGGGAATCATAATATCCAATCCCTTCCCTAAGCCTCTTTTTACTGCAGACATCTTATCCTCCCTTTTATGCACTCTTATTTTGTGCTAATCCCTTGTTCTATATTTTATTTCTCCTATTTCGTTCTTTTCATATAACTCTGCTTCATCATTTTCAATTACTTCATTAGCCAGCTGTCTATAGCCTTCTGCTCCTGCTGATTTAGAATCGTAAAGATTTATAGGTAGGCCGTGACTTGGGGCTTCTGCTAAACGAACATTTCTGGGTATAATCGTTTTGTATATGTTTTGTTTCAGATTCTCTTTAACATTCTCAACAACCTGTAAGGAAAGATTCGTTCGGGCATCATACATGGTAAACACCACGCCTTCCATCTCCAAATTAGGATTTAATCTCTTTTTTACTAGATTAATGGTATGCATTAGCTGTGTTAAACCTTCTAAGGCATAGAATTCACATTGAATTGGAACCAAAACAGTATCTGCTGTAGTCATCGCATTGACAGTTAGGGTGCTTAATGAAGGTGGACAGTCAATTATAATATAATCATAATTTTCCTTTATGGCCTCAACATGGGCTTTTAATATGTATTCTCTGTCTGTAATTCCTATTAATTCAATCTCGGCACCTGCTAAATTAACATTTGAAGGTAAAACATCTAGATTGTCAATGTCTGTAGAAATTAAACAATCATCTAATGAGCATTCACCGATCATCATTTGATAAATCGTATTCTCTAATTTGTTTTTATTGATCCCAAGTCCGCTAGTGGTATTTCCCTGAGGATCAATGTCAATCGCTAGGACTTTTCTGTTTCTTTCAGCCAGACAAGCCGACAAATTGATAGCTGTGGTGGTTTTACCTACCCCGCCCTTTTGATTGGCTACTGCAATTACTCTTGCCATTAATAGTCCTCCTAATCTGCTTATTACAAATAGTATAACATCATCTGAAGTATATATCTACTCACAATTGCGATTTATATGGCAACCATGATTAATTTCCTATAAGAAACTTTATAATATTTTTTAAAATAGAGTAGAGAAATAATTGCTAAGAATTATTTCCCTCTCGTTGAACCGTACGTACGGGTCTCGTATACGGCTCTACAATTTATATTCCAACTTTTCTTAGATAATAATTTAAAGGATTGAGCA
>JAAYJU010000134.1 GCA_012522735.1 Clostridiales bacterium
AAAATAGGTGGCATTAAGGTAGTTCCGACATATGCACTTGCCATCTGCACCCCAATTATTGCTTGAGAATTATTCTCTCCGAAGTTGGACGGAGTTGCATGTATTACAGACGGATATATGGGTGCACATCCAAATCCGATAATAACTAGCCCTGCCAAGGTCATAATATTACTTGATAAAGGAAGTCCAACTAAGATTATACCAAATAAAATAACCACTAAACCGTATCTAATAAGTGCCTTGTCTCCTAATTTATCGGATATAAACCCTGATAGAAAACGACCAAGGGTTATACCTAGATAAAATAGTGACGCAAATCTTGCTGCCATCTCAGTATCAATCCCACGAAACTCAACAAGATAGCTGCTAGCCCACAAGCCTGCTGTTGATTCAAGGGCGCAATAGCTAAAAAATGTTATAAGCACGAACTTAACACCAGGTATCTTTATAATCTCTGGAAGACTTAAGGCACGTGAATGTTCCTTAGAACCGATATCCTTATCTCCTCTCCTTTTCCAAAGGGGAAGGCTTATGAATAGTACTACTGTCAACACAATCTGGATGACAAAGACTATTCGGTATCCATTATTCCATCCATAGCCACGGGTCAGACTATAGCCCATAATATAGGGACTTAAAGCCGCTCCGACTCCCCAGAAGCAATGCAGCCAGCTCATATGTCTTGATGCATAATGAAGTGCTACATAGTTGTTTAATGCCGCATCAACAGCACCGGCTCCTAATCCATAAGGAATGGCCCACACACATAACATAATAAAGGAACCAGATACAGAAAATCCAAACAATGCTAGAGCGGTCATAAGCACACTGATTGCAGTTACCAGTCCGGCTCCAAGCCTTCTGGTAAGCCTATCGGATAAGAGACTTGATACTACTGTTCCACTTGCAATCATCATTGTAACGATTCCGGCGTATGAAATCGGTACCTCAAGCTGCCCATACATAGCCGGCCATGCCGAACCCAGTAATGAGTCCGGCAGTCCGAGACTAATAAAAGCTATATAGATAATCATAAGTAAAATAGAATACATGATGTCCTCCTGAGTATGTCAAATAATAATAACTAGTCATGTTGAAGTATTTTTCTTGCTCTTGGAGCTCTTAACATACTTGCCTGTGGCATATCATCTCCAAGTAAGGGCTGCAGATAATAATATTTAAAGGCATCCGTTACATTATTACCTTCCTGATTGATATATTCATCTGGCATAAGTCTGGTATTTGCAGCTACATTCTTAAGGTCTGTCATTCTATATTCAACAGAATAGTTTCCTGTCCTGTTAATAGTTATGGAACCATCTATATTATGCCATATAGCAAACTGAGCTGCCTTTTCTCCCACTTCTCTGGCCTCATGCTGATCGACACTGGATACACAGCCAAAGAAGGATCTTTGTAAATATCCTAATGTATCTGATCTAACTCTCTGAATACCAAGCTTTGCCTTAATCTCTTGTGATAGAAGGTCTCCTAAAAATCCTGTTCCTGATAACTGTCTATTACCATGGGCATCAACATCACCAGCTACATGATTAGCAATGATAGGATGTCCGTTCTTGTCCTTAATTCCTTCGGATATGGCAACCATACATCTGCCATATTTATCATAAACCCCTTTAACATCTGTCAGGAATTTGTCCATAGAAAATTCTCGCTCGGGTAAATATATCAAATGAGGACCATCATCGGGATATTTTTGTGCTATGGAGGACGCAGCTGTTAAGAATCCGGCGTTCCTTCCCATAACTACACCGATATGCACACCGGGAAGTGCGCGATTGTCAAGGTTTAGCCCAATAAAAGATTGTGCTACAAATCTTGCCGCCGAAGGATATCCAGGTGTATGGTCATTCATCATTAAGTCATTATCGATTGTTTTAGGTATATGAATAGCTCTGAATTCATAATCAGATGCTTCAGCCTGCTGATTAACTATTCTTACTGTATCAGCAGAATCATTTCCACCAATATAGAAGAAATATCTAACATTATGTGCTTTAAAAACCTTAAATATTTCTTGACAATAGGCTTCATCAGGCTTGTCTCTGGTAGAAAACAATGCGGATGAAGGTGTCTTTGCTACCGATTCTAAATTATGAGTTGTTTCCTGAGTTAGATCTAAGAAATCCTCGTTAACAATACCTTCCACACCATTTACAGCACCATAAACCTTTGTGATTTGCTGAAATTTTCTTGACTCAAGTACAGTTCCGACTAGTGATTGATTAATTACTGCGGTAGGCCCGCCACCTTGTGCTACAACAACTTTTCCTTCAAGTATCATTACCTTCTACCCCTCTCTTTTTGTAAGATTTCTGTATTATGCAATAATAAACTAGTCTATAAATTCGCAATTCTCATCTATTATAAACTAATTTTATATATTTTACCATAGTATTCTGCCATTGTTTAGTCAATTTTGATTTCAGCACCCTCAACATACTTCTTATCCATCTGATGTCTTAATTTTCTATTCTCGACAGTATCGAATATAATTGAAAAATCATAATCTTCTGGGTAAAGCTTGGATGCAGCCACATGAAGTTTGACTCTTTTGTGGTTAATCCAAATCTTTTTATCTTTTAGCTGTATTCTAAGTACCCCCTTATCATTAACAGTCTGACATACAATTCCTATCTTTTTATCTGGATATACCATTACACTATCACCTAACTGGAATTTATCTAAAGGATCGTTTCTTTTTGAAGTGCTAACGATTTTGCGTATTCCAGACCTAGATTTATAGGTTCTTTCTACGTCTGTAGTATTAACTTCCAGATCATTTGGAATGTTTTCTCCATAGGCTGCCTTTATTGCTGTTTTAAGCATTGAAGCAGGCATGCCAAGTCTTCTTGATATATAGAAGGCACAGCTTTCCCCTGCTTCTCCTATTACCAATTGGAATAGTGGTCTTAAGCTTTCCTTATCAAAGGTCATTCTAGCATTAACTATTGACTCTTCATTTTGTGCATATTGTTTGACCTCAGGATAATGAGTAGTAACCAAGAATAAAGCATCACTTTTCTTTAGTTCATCAAGAATAGCTATAGCAATACCCATTCCTTCTGTTGGATCCGTACCCGACCCTAGCTCATCCATAATTACGAGACTATCCTTATTAACATTTTTTAATATGTCTAATACTCTGGTAATATGAGCTGAAAAAGTAGACAGGTTTTCTGATAGATTCTGACCGTCTCCGATATCACATAGATAATTACTATTCATGCATATATTAGCTTCTTTACATGTAACATGAAGACCGCATTGTGCCATCATACAATTTAATGCGACTGTTTTAATTGCAACAGTCTTACCTCCTGTATTTGGTCCGGTGATTACTATACCTGATACTCCATTTCCTATTTCAAACTGCAAGGGCACACAGATTCTTTCATCCATAAGAGGATGTCTTGCGTCCTTAAGGGTAATTACTCTGTCCGTATTAATCTTAGGACATGTAGCATTAAGCTCTAAGCTTAACTTACCCTTAGAAAATATATAATCCAGCTTTTCGATCATTCTCATATTCTGATCCATAACTTCCGAATTATCTGAAACCATAGCCGTAAGAGAATATAAGATTCTACGAACTTCATTTTCCTCATCTATTATGAGTAGCTGTAACTCCTCATAATATTTTGCTACTGAGACCGGTTCTATGAACAATGTATTACCTGTAGAGGATTTATCTATAACACTTCCACTTACCTTATGCTTATATTCTTTTTTTACAGGTACACATAATCTTCCGTTTCTAAAAGTGCTAAAGTTTTCAGACATGCAATCTTTATGGACTCGCATGATGTTATCAGTCTTTTCCTTCATTTTGTCCTTTGCTCTTTCTATGTCGCTTCGTAGAGTTCTTAACTGCTTTGATGCATAATCATCTACAGCACCACTTCTAATTTGCATCTGGATAATCTCCTGAACACTTTCTAAGCTATCAAGATTTTCCTCATAATATGGTAGTGACACCTCATATTGCTTACCTCTACATAGATAATCCTTAAGTCTTCTGACTGCCACCAGCGATTTTTCTATCTCCTCTAATTGCAATGCACTTAGACATTCCCCTCTCTTAGCACTTTGTATCATATCCTTAATTCCTGCTAAGGACACCAGAGGTGGTCTGCCCATACACTCTATTAATAGTCTTGCCTCTGTAGTATCCCTAAGCTTCGCTCTAAGTTCATTTTCCGACATATAGGGAAATGTGTTTTCAATCTCCTCTTTAGCCCAATTAGTAAGGGCCTGATCCATCCACATTAGCTTTATTTTATCAAATTCAATATCTCGTTCTACTTGTATCATTTCTACACTTCCTTTTCTTTTTTCATGCAATAACCATATAAAAAACATGAGTATCTGCTCCACAGGCATAATACTCATGGTTAGTAAAATTCCATAATTAATATATGAAACTAATAAAAAGCATGACCATACAGCCATGCTTTTAAAATCAATTTCATATAAATATATTAAGCATCATGTAGGGCAGAAATGCCGTTAATAAAAAGACCGGCATGAGGGTAAACTTCTTCTAGTCTAGAAGATTTCCCCTCTGCAAATATTTAATTTGCTCTATTCACCTTTTCTACGACACTTAACATAAACGACCTCTTAACTAAATTTATATAGAAATAATACTCTATGAAATTAAATTTGTCAATATTCTTATTAATTAATTGATTGCACATCTAATTTATTGACAGCACATCTTCTCTATCAATTATAATATTTTCCAAAACCTCAGAACCCAGACGCTCAATTGATCTGCCCTCCAATCTAAAATTACGACCAAGAGCAGCGGATGCCATATTAATTAACGAGGTACATATTGGCGTCTTAACCTTAAGCTTATATCCCAATGTTTCTAGAAGAACCAATCCCTGAGGTACATCCTCAGTTATATATCTTGAATCGACTACGGTTGGACCCTTTGCCCTTGTAGGCATGCCTGCATACCAGAAAAATACATCCTTAGCATTTCGCTTATCATCTAACGTGTTTCGGAATTTACAGGCTTCCACATAAGAAATGCGTTTACATCCCAACTTCTCCATAACATTCATCTTTTCGTTATCAAGAGACTCAAGAATACTCCAAACACTGGGTGTAAAGACCTCATGATACATGCAGTAATCACCTTTGGTTTTCTCAATCCGAGGAATGCTCATAATTGCTCCTACAGTGTGTACTATTAGATTCGGATTATGAAGTGCTGCTTCAACAACAGAGGGAAGATATACAAAAGGATATCCCAGTTGATTTAATTTCTCTTTGCTATAGTTTTTCTGACTTTTAGGGTATATTCCAATAGGATTACGTACATTTCGAAAGCCGATTCTTATAGTCCCTGGCTGGGTAATTCTACAATCAACGAATGAACTCTGTGCTTCACATACAGTAATATCTACATCATCACAGTGCTTTATGACATATGCTGTAGACAGATATCCAGGATTAATTAGAAGTATTTGACCGTCGCATAGATAAGGCTTAATACGTTTGATTAGATTTTCATGATAATTGGTTTGTATATAAATAATAATAATCTCACTATCACTGATTTGTGAAATATCTCTGGTTACATTATTTATTCTAGCAGTAATCTT
>JAAYJU010000002.1 GCA_012522735.1 Clostridiales bacterium
CCAATGTGGAGAGTATAGAGGGGCTTCCTCCTGCTATATCCATTGATCAGAAATCAACTAATCGTAATCCTAGGTCTACAGTAGGAACTGTAACTGAGGTTTATGATTATTTCAGATTGCTATATGCTAGAATAGGCATTCCTCATTGTCCCCAGTGTGGTATAGAGATTAAGAAGCAGACTGTAGACCAGATGGTGGATGAGATTATGAATTTACCTTCGGGATCCAGAATACAGCTTCTTGCACCTGTGGTTAGAGGACGTAAAGGCGCCCATGCAAAGCTCTTTGAACAGGCTAAGCGAAGCGGTTATGTAAGAGTTAGGGTCGACGGAAGTATATATGAGCTCAGTGAAGAGATTACGCTTGATAAGAATCTCAAGCATAATATCGAGATTCTTGTGGATCGTTTGATCGTAAAGGAAGGAATAGAACAGAGGCTTTCTGATTCTATTGAGAATGTATTAAAGCTTGCAGAAGGCCTTATGATTGTTGATGTTGTAGATGGTGAGCCAAAGACCTTTAGTCAGAATTTTTCATGTCCTGATTGTGGTATCAGCATTGAGGAGATGGAGCCAAGGGTATTTTCCTTTAATAATCCCTTCGGGGCCTGTCCGGAATGTCATGGTATAGGTATTAAGATGGAGTTTGATGAGGAGCTTCTGATTCCCGAGAGAGACCTAAGCCTTATAGGAGGAGCACTAGCAGCTCCCGGATGGCAGTCCATTAAGGATAAAGGAAGCTATAGCAGATGTATTATGGAGGCCTTATCAAAGGAATACAATTTTGATTTGAATACCCCATATAAGGACCTTCCAGAGAATATTAAGGAAATGTTTATCCATGGAACTTATGGAAAGTCGGTAAAGGTTCATTATCGTAGCCAAAGAGGACAGGGAGTCTATGATGTTACCTTTGAAGGACTAATTAGGAACGTAGAAAGACGCTATAGAGAGACAAGCTCTGAGCTAATAAAGCAGGATTATGAGACCTTTATGAGGTCCACCCCCTGTAGAGAATGTAAAGGTAAGAGACTTAAAAAGGAGGCTCTTGCAGTAACCGTAGGGGATAGAAATATATCCGAGCTTACTGAGCTGGCTATAAATGATTTGGCAGATTTTATGGCTAATATTAATCTTACTGATATGCAGATGAAGATAGGTGAATTAATTCTCAGAGAGATAAAGGCAAGATTAAGCTTCTTAATAAGTGTTGGCTTAGATTATCTGACCCTTGCCAGAGCAACCGCCTCATTGTCAGGAGGAGAGGCACAAAGAATCCGACTGGCGACACAGATTGGATCTGGTCTGGTAGGAGTGGCATATATACTGGATGAGCCAAGCATTGGTCTTCATCAGAGAGATAATAGCAAATTAATCAGTGCCTTAAAGGATCTAAAGGAACTTGGGAATACCCTGGTGGTGGTCGAGCATGATGAGGATACCATGTATGCAGCGGACTATATTGTAGATATTGGTCCCGGAGCTGGAGAGCATGGTGGATTAGTAGTTGCTGAGGGTAAGATAGAAGATATTATTAATACAGAGGAGTCAATCACCGGAGCTTATCTAAGTGGAAGAATAAAGATTCCACTACCTAAAGAGAGAAGAAAACCCACAGGTCACCTTACAATAGTAGGGGCATCAGAGAATAATCTAAAGAACATAGATGTGGACATTCCCTTAGGAGTCATGACCTGTATTACCGGTGTATCAGGCTCGGGAAAGAGTTCATTGATAACGGAGATATTAAATAAAAGATTGGCAAAGGAGCTAAACCGTGCTCATTCAATCGCAGGAAAGCATGAGGATATTCTTGGTATTAATCAGCTTGATAAGGTAATTAACATTGACCAGTCACCGATTGGAAGAACACCGAGATCAAACCCAGCAACCTATACCGGTGTATTTGATCATATCAGAGATATGTTTGCTGCCACTCAGGATGCTAAGATGAGGGGCTACAAGAAGGGAAGATTCAGCTTCAATATCAAGGGAGGACGCTGCGAGGCATGTAGCGGAGACGGTATCATAAAGATAGAGATGAACTTTCTTCCTGATATATACGTTCCCTGTGAGGTGTGTAACGGTAAGAGATATAACCGTGAGACTCTTGAGGTGAAGTATAAGGGCAAGAGCATATACGACGTATTGAATATGACAGTAGAAGAGGCTTTGCGCTTCTTTGAGAATGTACCTTCTATTAAGAGAAAGATAGAGACCCTATATGATGTTGGTCTATCCTATATCAGAATGGGACATCCCTCGACTGCTCTATCTGGTGGAGAAGCGCAGAGAATTAAGCTGGCAACCGAGCTAAGTAAAAGAAGTACAGGCAAGACAATCTATATACTTGATGAGCCAACCACTGGCTTACATTTTGCTGATGTTCATAAGCTTATTGAAATTCTAAAGAGATTCTGCGAAACGGGCAACACAGTCGTAGTTATAGAGCATAATCTTGATGTAATAAAGACAGCAGACTATATAATTGATATGGGGCCTGAAGGAGGAGATAAGGGCGGTACAGTAATTGCCAAGGGGACTCCTGAGGAAGTGGCAGCTAATAAGAAGTCCTATACCGGTCAATATCTAAAGAAGTATCTTAATGATAATCTATAAAGGTTTACTGAATATATAAGTTCAAGAAGTATAGTATTACTAGATTGTTTTAGTACTAGTAATTTGTAGTAATACGAATGTAAATGGGGGATGGCTATGGAATCGAATTTTTTTGCTATGATATCTAGAATGAAGTTCATAGAGCGTTGGTCACTTATGCGTAACTCCAGACAGGAGAATCTTTCTGAGCATTCTCTTGAGGTCAGTATGCTGGCCCATGCTCTGGCTGTTATAAGTAACGAGCGCTTTGGTAATAAACTTAATGCGGAAAAGGCGGCACTCATAGGGATATATCATGATGCCTCAGAGATAATTACAGGAGATATGCCAACACCAATAAAGTATTTTAATGAGAATATTCAGGGGGCCTATAAGGAAGTCGAGAAGCATGCTGCAAAAAGGCTTCACCTTATGCTACCGGAATATATGCAGAAAAGTTATGAGGATATCTTCTATCCGATAGAAGAGGATGCATACCTATGGAAGCTGGTGAAGGCCGCTGATAAGCTAGCAGCCCTTATTAAGTGCATCGAAGAAGAGAAGGCGGGTAACACTGAGTTTATCAGTGCTAAGAAATCAATTCGTAAACAGATCGATGATATGAAGCTTAAGGAAGTAGATGTATTTATTGAGGAGTTCTTACCAGCCTATGGTAAGAACTTGGATGAGTTGAACTGATATCGTTGTAATACAGAAATCTTTACCTTCTACATTTTATGGTGGATAAATTTATCACTTATTCTATATGGTGGGGAGAAGCATAATGATTACAATTGATGGAAAATGGACTATGGAGGGACTGGTCCCTTCAGATCCAAGACGAATAAAAACCGTAGACGAGCTTAGGAAATATATTAATAAGGTCGGATTCCTACCCTTTTTTAAAGGGGGTATTGACGGCTTTTCTCTTGAGGAGCTTACTGTAGCTGATACCTGGTGGTCCGGTAATATTGCTGAGGATCCCTGGATGTGGAGAGAAGTAATAGCAGGAGAAGGAGAAATTGCCTATGGCAAGCTCTTTAGAGGCAGAGCTGGCTTTATCTCTAGAGAATGGTTTCCAATCTTCGCAGCCTATCGTAGAGATGGATATGATTTTGATAGCAGGTATGAGGACGGTCTTGTAAGCAGAAGGCAGAAGAAAGTGGTTGATATCCTTAATATATACGACATGTTACCTTCCTATGAGCTTAAGAGGCTTGCCGGATTTGGTAAGGAAGGGGAGAAGAACTTCGAGGGAACTATCTCGGAGCTTCAGATGAGAACCTATGTAATAATCCGAAGCTTCCGCAGAAAAAGAAACAAGAGGAATGAGGAATATGGTTGGTCTGTAGCCGATTATATGCTCAGCGAGAAGCTGTTCGGAGAGGACCATGTACGTAGTGCTTATGGAATGCTAGCTAATGAAGCGAAGGACAGAATTATGGAGCATTTGATGAGGCTCTTTCCTGAGACGGATATAGACGAGGCAGAGAGGCTAATAAAGTAAGGCCTGTCCTATCTATGAATGTACAGTGAATACCAATAAGTATAGTCATTGTGGTAAGTGCGATAAGCTTCCATGTGATATATGGAGAAGTACAAGAGACCCCAAATTCACAGATGAGGAGTTCGAGGACAATATAAGGGAGAGAGTTGGGAAATTGGCCAAGTTTGAGTCCTGATGTTTATTCTAATCAGTCTAAAGTTAATCTGATGATTAGAATGATTAGAATGTTTTTGTTGAATTTTACCAAGCACAATGTTATAATATCAAAATGATTAATTTACCACCGTAAGTACTGACACCCACCCCTGTCAGGACTTACGGCAAAGAGCATGGGCGAAAGGAGCGAATATGATAACCTTTAGCAATATCTCTCAGACCTATAAGGTGGCAAAACGCAAAGCAGGAGTAAAGGCTGCTTTGAAATCTATAGTTAAGCGGGACTATACATATGTAGAGGCCTTGAAGGATGTGTCCTTTACTGTTAACCGAGGTGAAATAATTGGCTATATAGGTCCCAACGGAGCAGGGAAATCAACAACCATAAAAGTCATGAGCGGTATATTAGTTCCTACAAGTGGTACATGTACGATATTAGGACGAACTCCTTGGGATAATCGTATAGAGCATGTTAAGAATATCGGGGTTGTCTTTGGACAACGGTCACAGTTAATGTGGGATATTCCGGTAATTGACTCCTTTGAGCTTATGCGTGACATTTATAGAGTGCCTGAGCAGCAATTTAAGAAAAATCTAGATGAGCTTGTCGAAGTATTCAATCTAAGTGAATTTACAGACA
>JAAYJU010000135.1 GCA_012522735.1 Clostridiales bacterium
AGGAGCAGGACTTTATAGGTATTCTTTCAAGGTTAAAAGAGGGAGGATTTAAGCTATTTGCCGCCCATTTATCCGGCATGTCCTATGATATAGAAGGAAGCTTTTTAGGAAGGTGCGGGCTCTTAATAGGAAATGAAGCAGCCGGCCTGTCTGAGGAGGCCAGCTCCATGGCTGATAACCTAATAAAGATACCTATGGAGGGTAGGGTTGAATCTCTAAATGCCGCCGTAGCCGCCGCCATATTAATGTATGAGGCAGCCAGACAGAGAAGAGCCAGGGTGGATATGTCAGATGATTAAAGCAATTAGATTAAAATATTATTAAAAAATATGCTTTCCTATTGTATTAGCTTTGTTTTTTCTATAGAATAGAAGTATCAGGAAAAGAAAGGGGGGAATGGGATGGCGAATTCAATTGCTTGGCTTATCCTTCTTGCATTTTTAATTTTCATTGAGATAATAACTCTGGGACTTACAACAATATGGTTTGCAGGTGGAGCCCTTGTGGCGTTTATAGTATCCTTATTCTATGATAACTTGATATTAGAAATCATATTATTTGTAATAGTATCCCTTGTATTGTTATTCTTTACAAGACCAATCGTTAAAAAATACTTTAATTCCACCCGAACCAAGACTAATTATGAAGCAGTGATAGGAAAAGAGGCCTTGGTAACAGGCACGATAGATAATATTAATAATGCCGGATGGGCTATTGTCAATGGACTAGAGTGGTCAGCTAGATCGGTAGACGGTCAGATAATTGAAAAAGGAACAAAGGTTATAATTGAAAGCGTATCTGGAGTTAAATTAATGGTTAGTATAAAGAAGGAGGTATAAGATGCCTACAGAAGTAATTATTATTATTTTTGCAATACTGGTTTTATTAATTCTTGCATCCTGCGTAAGGATAGTACCTCAGGCTTATGCATTTATTGTTGAGCGTCTTGGAGGTTATCAGGCAACTTGGGATGTGGGATTACACATTAAGTGGCCCTTGATTGACAAAGTGGCCAAAAGAGTTCTACTTAAGGAGCAGGTGGTAGATTTTGCACCTCAACCTGTAATAACTAAGGATAATGTCACTATGAAGATTGATACTGTAGTGTTCTTTCAGATAACAGATCCTAAGCTTTACACCTATGGTGTGGAAAACCCGCTAGTAGCAATTGAGAATCTGACAGCCACTACACTTCGAAATATTATCGGTGACTTAGAGCTTGATGAGACCCTGACGTCCAGAGAAATTATCAATACCAAGATGAGAGTAATTCTTGATGAGGCTACCGATCCTTGGGGTATTAAGGTAACCCGACTTGAGCTTAAGAATATTATACCTCCTGCGGCTATTCAGGATGCCATGGAGAAGCAGATGAAGGCTGAGAGAGAACGTAGAGAATCCATACTTATAGCAGAGGGACAGAAGAAATCAGCAATTCTTGTGGCAGAAGGCAATAAGGAGTCGGCTATTCTTAATGCAGAGGGTGAAAAGGAATCTGCAATTCTTCGTGCAGAGGCTAAGAAAGAAGCCATCGTTAGAGAAGCAGAGGGTGAGGCTGAGGCTATACTCCAGATACAGAAAGCCCGTGCAGAGGGAATTAAGTTCCTTAAGGAATCTGATCCTACTCAGGCAATACTCCAGCTAAGGAGTATGGAGGCCTTTGAAAAGGCAGCAGATGGCAAGGCAACAAAGATTATTATTCCGTCTGAAATACAAGGCATAGCAGGATTAGCTAAATCCATGGTAGAGGTAATAAAGGAAGATTAGGGATTATATCCCTTAGTATGAATAGAAGGGTGCAAAAGGTATGATAATGATATTCATACTTTTGTGCCCTTTTGTTTGTTTATGTGACATAAGCAGATTAGGAGCTCGAAAACCTACGGTTTTCTCTAAAGGTTCAGCTTTTGCTGAACCGATTCGCG
>JAAYJU010000136.1 GCA_012522735.1 Clostridiales bacterium
TTATTTAATATGTGTGCTTAGCTCAGCTGGATAGAGCGTCTGGCTACGGACCAGAAGGTCGGGGGTTCGAATCCTCTAGCACACGATTGAAGCGTATGTATACACATGATATGTGTATATATACGCTTTTATCGTGTGCTTGCATATGTAGGAAAAGGTGGAATTATCTTGTTCAAAATATAAGAATTAATGGAATCTTAATGTACCCAATTATATATATGTGTTAGAATAAATAAAAGTAACTAATAAAAATCACTAATAGAAAATTCGTTGCTATAAATATATTGGAGGGTATAATGAATAAAAAAGAATTTTTAAATATATTAAGACAATACTTAGAAGGTGAAGTAGATAATAGTATTCTTGAGCAAAGTGTTAGTTTTTATAATGAATATATAAGCTCTCAATTAAATAAAACCGAAGAAGAGGTTATTAATGAAATAGGTGATCCAAGGCTTATTGCAAAGACAATTATAGATACCGAAAATACTGCACATGGAGACGCTGGTAATTACAATAGCTACGACAACAGAGGCTACGATTATACAGGTGATAATGATAATCGGAGTTCATCAAATAATAATAAGGTGTATCATATAAAGTGGTATCATATGGTGTTAATAGCTATTATCTTAGTGTTTCTATTTGCCTTTATTATTAGAATAGGATGGATGCTAATACGGTTATTTTTTGTATTTTTTCTACCGATTATTTTTATTGCACTCCTCTGGGCTATGTTTAGAAAGCGATAGTTTGTTAAGAAAATATTGAAAGTGAAACGACCGCAAGGGGGAGCCAAGCGGTCGTTTCGATGAGGGGAGTATAAATAATTAATAAGGGGTTATAAGTGCCCAGAAACATACTTCTGAGCACTTTACTATTATAGTACAAATATTACTATTTTGCAAGGCTAAATTTGCATTTTATTTTCATTATGTATATTTCTGATAATTAAACAAATAATAATGTGTGCAATATCAATTAAATTTATTAGGAGGCTCATAATGAATAACAATAATTCAAGAAACAGTAATAGTAATAACCAATCATCAACAAATGTAAGAAATACCACATCAAACACCACATCAAACAATAACACTAGAAATGCCAACAATGCAAACACAAGTAGAAACACAAGCAATACCAATACCACAAGTACCAATACCACAAGTAACAATACCAGCAATACCAATACCAATAGAAATAATAATAATACAAACAGAACTTCAAATAATAATAACAATAATGCTAAGGATTATACTATTGGAACAAGCCGTAACGCAAGCGGAACAAGATGCAATGACTCAAATTCAAGAAATACAAACACAAACAAGTTCAGAGATGTTGATGACTCAGATAACAATTACTAATTTTCGGCATTATTAGATAGGGTAGGCGATTTTAGCCTACCTTATTTTAATTTGCGCGAAGCAAAGTGAGCATAAACACTACACTTCCTAATTTCCCCTAATGATATCAAAATTATTTTGTCGGAATATAATATATTGAGAGGTTTATTCAGACACCATTATATTACGATTCGAAAGGAAGTGACAGTACAAGTATGTCTTTTGAAACAATTAAAGCAAATGACGTTTCTTATTATATTGATCGCCCAAATGTGTTAATAATAGATTTAAGGGATAAAGAGGATTATGTGAAAGGGCATATTCCTTCGGCTGTTAACATACCCTATGATAACCTGGAGCATGAAAGTCATAGGCTTAATAAGAATTATCTTTTAATATTATATTGTGATAGAGGCCATATCAGCCTTATGGCAGCTAGGGATTTAATGAAATACGGCTATCATATAAAAAGCATGTATGGCGGTATTCGGGCATACCATGGGAAACTGGTTTAGGATGGCTAAAAAAGTTGACTGGGCAAATAATAAGCATTACAATACTAATAAGCATTACACTGCAGATAGACATTAATGCTAAAAAGCATTACTAATGCTTTAGATAAATATTGACAAAGTACCGGGAGGAATAGATGAAAAAATATGAGTATATATGCCCCTGTCATTTTGGACTGGAAGCTGTTTTAAAAAGAGAGATAACTGACTTGGGATATGAGATATCAAATGTAGATAACGGAAAAGTTAGCTTTATTGGTGATAGTAATGCTTGTGCTAGGGGAAATATGTTTCTTAGAACAACAGAGCGGGTCTTGTTAAAGGTAGCTTCATTTAAAGCAGAGACATTTGATGAGCTTTTTGAGAAAACGAAAGCCATTTCATGGGAAGAGTTTATTCCAAATGACGGTAAGTTTTGGGTAGCGAAAGCAAATTCCGTTAATTCTAAGCTCTTTAGTCCTTCTGATATTCAATCCATAATGAAAAAGGCTATAGTTGAAAGAATGAAATCTATTTATAAGATAGACTGGTTTGAAGAAAGCGGAAGCTCATACCCTCTCAGGGTTACTATTATGAAGGATGAGGTTACGATTAGTCTTGATACCTCAGGTGAATCCTTACATCGTAGAGGATATCGTAAATTAACCAGTAAGGCTCCTATTACAGAGACCTTAGCCGCAGCACTTATTATGCTTACACCTTGGAATAAAGACCGTATTTTAGTAGATCCATTCTGTGGAAGCGGAACCATTCCCATAGAGGCGGCTTTAATTGGAGCAAGGATAGCACCTGGGATTCAGAGAGATTTTCTGGCAGAGACTTGGAACAACGTGTTTTCTAAAGATATTTGGGATGAAGCGAGAGAAGAAGCACATAATCTGAAGCTTACTGATGTTGAAATGAACATACAGGGCTATGATCTAGACGGTGAAATTATAAAAGCAGCCAGACAGAATGCAAGGCTTGCAGGAGTAGATCATATGATACATTTTCAGCAAAAGGAGCTAAAAGAACTCAGCTCTGGTAAAAAGTATGGCTTTATTATCACAAACCCTCCATACGGGGAGAGAATTGAAGAACAGGAAAACCTTCCTAAGCTATATACGGATATGGGAAATGTATTTGGGGCATTAGATGCCTGGTCCTATTTTATTATTACAGGATATGATGATGCCGAAAAATATATAGGAAGAAAAGCAGATAAGAACAGAAAGATTTATAATGGAATGATGAAGACATATTTCTATCAATATATGGGGCCAAAACCACCAAAGAAATTTAATTGACGGCGATGTCCAGGGGCAGGAGCAGGAGCCAGGTGTCAGGGGGACGGGGTTAGTGTCACATCGAAAGGTGTGACACTAACCCCGTCCCCCTGACACCACCCCTGACACCCCTAAATTCTTTTGGATATCCAATGGTTTATATCCGAATAGACCTCTTCCCTATTTAATTCGTTTAATAGTTCATGTCTGCATTCAGGATATAGCTTATAGGCTATATTAGTAAATCCAATCTTTTTGTATGTAGAGAGTAAGCGTTTAATATCCTTGCCATAGGCAACGACAGGATCCCTCTCACCGCTTATGATAAACATGGGTAGTTCGAGCTTTGTCATACTGATTAACTTTCTATTAGCAGCGTTAGATGTAATCTTTAGAAGGTCATTATAAAAGGATGTTGTACATACGAAGCCGCAGTATGGATCATGGATATAGGCTCCAACCACAGGATGACTTCTTGTTAGCCAATCATAAGCAGTTCTATCTGCCAATCTGGTATATTTTTTGCTTCCGAATAATAGGTTTTTGAGATAAGGGGAGTTATATTTGGGACCTTTTATCCTTTTAACCAGGGAGGTCATAAATAATCCCGCCCGTAGAAGAAGCTTAGGTGGGTAAGCAGTGCCGCATAATATTACACCGTTATATTTATCATAGGTCTGAATTATATTACGTGCTATCAAAGAACCCATGCTATGTCCGAATAAGAAAAATTTATTGCTTCTGTTATTTTGCTCGATATATTCACTTACAGTTATGGCGTCATCAACAACTAGCTGATAACCTTTATTATAAGAGAAGAATCCAAGCTCATTTAACTTTTTGTCAATACCATGACCTCTGTGGTCATAAAAAAACACATCAAAGCCTTGGTCCACTAAGTACTGTGCAAAAGAGCCATATCGTTTTTGATGCTCGGCCATTCCATGCAATATCAATATGCTTGCCTTTGGCCTTTTTGGACAGCTTAGATAGGTAAGTTTTGTTATATAACCATCTTTCTGCTTGATTGTTATGTAGTTGGTTGCCTTCATTTTATTATCCCCTATTCATTTTAACAATCAATATGGACGAGTTACTATTTTATTATATAGATTTTATTCTCAAATTGCAATGATTAACCGAGACAATATTTTGCATATTTCAACAATATCAGAGTAAACATACAAAATTTCATTGTTAATAATGTGAAATTCATATATAATCTTCTTATAGATTGAAGATTGATGTATAATATACGTTATTATGCGCTTAGGGGGAAGCATCTTGGAGAAGGCTTTGTTAAAAAAAGCAGCTGTTCAAAGCGTAGCATTAATGCTAGGTGTTATTATGCTGTCTTATGCCATAAAACAATATAACGGTGTAGCCATATCTGCAAGTAATAATGAGGACATTTTACCTGATACACAGATAGTAATTCAAAACATAAATCAAGAGGTTTCCACGCCAAATAAACCAGATGATGTTGATGCAAAAGTAGATATAGAGACAATAGAAAGACCTAGTCTTATATTTATAGGAGCCGAGACAGATATCAATAATGATATATTAGAGCTACTGGGAGGAAAATATATAGTAATTAGAAAGCCAAGGGGAGGAGCTCTTCAGATTCAATTAGAGGACCTCTTTATTACTAAGAATCTTAAGCTGACCATCTCCGGCTTTATGGAGGAAGTCCCTGACAAAAACTACATTGGAAGAGTATACGAAGAAGATGTATTTATTGGAGAACCTATATACATAGAAAAAGGAACCGTAGTGGGGGAAGAGGATGGTCTTTTTACAACTATCTTAACAAGAGATTATGGTAATGACTTCGTGCATGATATTCAGATTACAAGCCTAACAGATGACTTAGGGCATAATACATTGGAGCTTATGCTTTTGCTTGACAATGTATATGTTCATAGCTTATATGAAGATGAGTACTACTATTATATCGATATAAAAAGTCCTAGGGAAGTATATGATAAGATATTGGTCATTGATGCAGGACATGGCGGTAAGGATCCAGGAGCCGTCTCTAGGGATGAGCTTACATATGAAAAGAATATTAACTTGGGAATATTATTAGAATTAAAGGAGTTACTTGACAAGGAGAACATAAAGGTTTATTATACCAGAATTATGGATGATAAAATATTCCTTAGGCCACGGGTTACTCTGGCAAATGATGTAGATTGCGATTTCTTTATTAGCATTCATGGCAACTCGAATAGTATTTCGACAAAGATAAATGGGACTGAAATTCTCTATTATGATCATGAGCATAAGAGTATAAGAAGTAAGGACATGGCTAAAATATTCAGTGAGGAAATATCCAAAAACGTACCTTTGAAGAATAATGGAATAGTGCAAATGAGGAATGATGATGTACTTATACTTAATCATTCCACCGTACCTGCTATAATAATTGAAGGCGGATATATGAGTAATAATAATGATTTGGAGTATATAAAGAGTAGAGCAGGGCAAGCAGCCATGGCTGAGGGAATCTATAAGGGTATTTTGCGAGCATATGAGGAGCTTATGCCTTAAGAACAAGAAGAAGGACGATTGAGGGACATAATATGAAGAGGATAATATTTGCCACTAACAACGAAGGAAAGATGGCGGAAATTAGGGATATATTAAAGGGAGTGGATATAGAGCTTCTATCTCTAAAGGATGCAGGTATAGATATAGATATAAATGAGAATGGGACAACATTTGAAGAAAATGCAATCATAAAGTCAGAAACGGTCTGTAAATTAACCGGAGAGATTGTTCTAGCGGATGATTCAGGACTTGAGGTGGATTATCTTGATAAGGCTCCTGGAATTTATTCGGCAAGATTTCTTGGAGAGGATACTCCTTATTCTGAAAAAAATTCTTATATTATTGAACGTCTTAAGAATGTCCCCGATGATAAGCGGAGTGCAAGATTTGTATGCGTAATAGCATGTTCGTTTCCGGGTGTTAAGACAATTACCAGAAGTGGAATTGTAGAAGGGTATATCGCTAAAAAAATAAGTGGATCCAATGGTTTTGGGTATGATCCAATTTTTTATTTGCCGGAATATAATTGCACTACAGCTGAAATGCCTACAGAGCAAAAGAATCAAATCAGCCACAGGGCAAAGGCCTTAGAGGCTATTAAAGAAGTATTGATAGGGCTCTTGCCATAATAAGAAGTTCGGGAGATATAAGATGAAGGTACTAATAGTAAGTGATAGTCATGGAAGGGATAAATATTTATTTCAGACCTTGCAGAAGGTCAGCCCTATAGACTTGATGATACATCTAGGAGATTATGGAGGCACAGAGGAATATATTAAATCAATTGCTAACTGTCCTCTAGAAATGATATCAGGAAATAATGATTTTTTTAAGGAATATCCTAAGGATAAGGTTATAAAGATTGGCAACTATACCGTATATTTGACCCATGGACATAGATATGGAGTATATTATAATACTTCTCAAATAAAAGATGCAGCTAAGACAAGACAGGCCGATATAGTCATGTTCGGACACACACATGTGCCAATGATTGATTTAAAGGATGACATTTGGGCAATCAATCCTGGAAGTATAGCATTACCAAGACAGAGAAACAGACTTCCAAGCTTTGTTATTATGGATATTGACAGAGAAGGCAAAGCACATTTTACTATAAATTATTGTGATGGGTAGGCCAACCCCTTTAAAATAGGGTGATTTGGTCCCTTATTACATAATAATGTATATTATTCAAAATAATGTTAGGAACCAATGATTTTACACCTGAAAAGATTGAAAAAGATGTTGACAAGGAGAGATTGCTATTATATAATAAGTCTTGCGTCACGGCTGGAACCAGCTAAAAAGCCTTGAAAATGCGTAACAAATCAGTTGATCGGGGTGTGGCTCAGCTTGGCTAGAGTGCTTGATTTGGGATCAAGAGGTCGCAGGTTCGAATCCTGTCACCCCGACTTAAGATGTTGCATTGACCTTATCCTAATAAGGACTAAAGCAAGCTTATAAAAAACTAAATATAGGATATAATATGCGGGTGTAGTTCAATGGTAGAACACTAGCCTTCCAAGCTAGATACGTGGGTTCGATTCCCATCACCCGCTTGATATGTGGAAACATACCATATGTGCTAGTAGCTCAGTAGGATAGAGCAATGGCCTTCTAAGCCATGTGTCGGGGGTTCGAATCCCTCCTGGCACGTTTAAATCTTGTAAAACAGGATAAAATATTTATGGGAAAGTTTTTATACATGGTGGGTATAGCGCAGTTGGTTAGCGCGCCAGATTGTGGCTCTGGAGGCCAAGGGTTCGAATCCCTTTATCCACCCTTTGTGAAAAGCCTTTTGCAAAGAAGACTTTTCATTTTTCACGGAAGATAGTGATGGGCTATCGCCAAGCGGTAAGGCACAGGACTTTGACTCCTGCATTCGGTGGTTCGAATCCACCTAGCCCAGTTTCCGCTTATATTAAATCTCTGTGAAAGTCGGTAAGGGAAACTGGGCTTGCCCAGATTTGAGGCGATACCTTACCGAATTGATAAACTACAAGCGAAGAACTGGGCTTGCCCAGATAGTATATGGGACATTAGCTCAGGTGGTAGAGCACTTGACTTTTAATCAAGCTGTCCGGGGTTCGAGTCCCCGATGTCTCATTGTTACACAATATGCGGATGTGGCGGAACTGGCAGACGCGCTAGACTTAGGATCTAGTGGGAGACCGTGCAGGTTCAATTCCTGTCATCCGCATTAAGGGTCTTAGCACTTTCAATTGGGAAGGTGTTAGGACTCTTTTTACTAACAATCAACATATGATTATTTACAATCGAATTATTAAAAAGGAGATTAATTGATTATGTTACTTTCAGCAGAAAATATAGTAAAAAGTTATAGTGAAAAAGTATTAATCAAGAATGTCTCTCTATATATAGACAAGGGTGATAAAATCGGTGTGATAGGAGTGAATGGTACCGGCAAATCAACCTTTCTTAAGCTTCTGGCACAGATTGAAAAGCCGGATGAGGGTACAGTTACGTCATATTCAGGTACTCGTATTCAGTATCTGCCGCAAAATCCGGAATTAGATGAAAATTTGACTATTTTAGAACATATATTTTTAGATATACCAGCTCTTAGAGAGAGTAAAGAATATGAGGCAAAAAAGATTCTTACACAGCTTGGCATCACAGACATTGAGAAACGGGTCGGACATTTATCCGGAGGCCAAGTAAAATGTATGGAGATTGCGAAAGTGTTGATACATCCATGTGATGTACTTATTCTGGACGAACCTACTAACCATCTTGACATATCTATGGTACAGTGGCTTGAAAATTATCTCATCAAATATCAAGGAGCTATTATCATGGTAACCCATGATCGCTACTTTTTAGAACGGGTAACAAATAAAATAGTTGAAATTGACGGTGGCAATCTATACAGCTATCAGGCAAACTATTCGGCATACCTTGAGCTTAAGGCACAGCGTGAGGAAATGGAATTGGCATCTGAGCGCAAAAGGCAAAGCCTTTTACGAAAAGAGCTTGAATGGATAAGGCGCGGACCACGTGCGCGGGGCACAAAAAGTAAGGATAGAATTGCACGATTCGAGGATCTCAATAATCAAAAAGGGCTTTCTGACACAGCCAAGCTAGAGATATCATCTTTATCAAGTAGGCTTGGTAAAAAGACGATTGAAATTCGTGATATCTCGTTTGGGTTTGACGGTAAACAGCTAATAAGCCATTTCGATCATACTCTTCTTCGTGATGAGAGAATTGGAATCCTGGGGAAAAGCGGTTGCGGAAAATCGACTTTGATGAAGATAATCAGCGGTGAGATCAGGCCGGACTCTGGTTCGGTTGAGATTGGCGAAACTGTAAAACTTGGATATTTCTCTCAGGACACAGCGGAAATGGATTTGAACAGCAGGGTGATTGATTATATCAAGGATATAGCCGAAGTAATTGAGACTTCGGAAGGCACTGTGACAGCCTCGCAGATGCTTGAAAGATATCTATTCACACCGGACCTACAATGGAATACGATTGATAGATTATCAGGTGGAGAACGGAGAAGGCTTTATCTGCTTGGAATCTTGATGCAGGCACCAAATGTCTTACTTTTGGATGAGCCAACCAATGATTTCGATATCCAGACACTGACTATTCTCGAAGAATACTTAGAGAGCTTTAATGGTGCAGTTATTGTTATTTCCCATGATCGATATTTTTTGGAGAAGGTAGCGGAGGTTGGATTTGTTTTCAACGAAGACGGAACGATTGAAAAACGCCTAGGTGATTTTTTCGAATATATGGAGCAGAGCTCATCAACACCTCCACCTAAAAGAGAGTCGGAGGGAGCAGATAAAGCTAGAAGCCGCACGGATAAAAAACTAAAGTTTTCTTTCAAAGAACAGTATGAATTTGATAATATAGATTCTGAGATTGCTGAACTAGAACAAAAGCTCGATGCATTAAGGGTATTGATTCAGGAGGCTTCAAGTGATTATATCAAGCTCCAGGAACTTATGACCGAGAAAGAGGCTATAAATAAAAAGTTGGATGACAAAATGGAGCGCTGGATTTATCTGCATGAGCTTGCAGAAAAGATAGCCCAAAACAACAATTAATATAAAGATAATGAAACACAAGAGGTTAAGTTCGCTCATAATAATTGGCTGTGAACTTAACCTTTTCTTAATTATGAATGGAAATTATCTGGTTAAAGATGTATAATAAAAGAAAATATTACAAAGGGGATTTTATGTTATGGTTACTTTTGAAGATTTTATTAAAATAGATATCAGGGTTGGAGAAGTTCTTAAAGTGGAGTTTTTTGAGAAAGCTAAAAAGCCTGCTTATAAACTGTGGGTTGATTTTGGTGATGAAATAGGTATAAAGAAGACTAGCGCTCAAATTACGGATTGTTATATTAAAGAAGATCTTATAGGTAAACAAGTTTTAGGAGTGGTAAACTTTCCACCAAGACGAATTGCTGACTTTGAATCAGAAGTATTAATTTTGGGGGTTTATGCAGCACAAGGAGTAGTATTAATTCAACCGGAACAGTCTGTTAAAAAAGGTGATAAATTAGGTTAGTACGCATGGTCTACCTAAAACGGGAACGATAAATCCCAATTTATCAAGGAATGGACTAGTTCGCAATCGTAATTAATGTTCTCAAAACAACTATTAGGAGGTTTGGATGATTAGAAAGCGTCTTGATCGTGATTTAAATTGGGGATTTGATGGATTTCCATATTACCAAATGCGAGTTGATACGGAGGAGTTTCATGGATTAGTATGTCTTATACAATTAATTGATGGACAGTATATTTATTGGTATAAACCTATAGCAGGTAAGGTGCCGGTGTGTGGTAAAGGTATGACTTGGTTGCAGTTAATACCTGATGGAAAGCACCAAGTAATAACTGCAATGTATCTACCAAAGCAGAAGGTAATTCAAGAAGTTAACTATCCTAATTCGGTATCAATATGGTATGTGGATATAATTGAGAAAATAGAATACGATACAGATGGTGTAGCTGTATATGTTGACAAGTATCTGGATGTGGAATTCACTCCACAAGGTGATGTAATAATTGATGATCGAGATGAACTTGATGAAGCATATCAATCTGGCGAGCTATCAAAAGAACAATATGATGCAGCTCTAGAAGAGTGCGACCTAATTATTAGAGAATTATGTTCGAATGTTGAGGCAACAGAAATTCTTTGCTCAAATATTCTTTCTCATATAAATAATAGAATTGCCCAAGGAGAGAAACAATTTAAAGTAAAATAGTATTTATAGAGGGGATAGCATATGATTACTACCTTTGCTTGGTTTGGATATGAGTTACCGAAGAAGACTAGTTTTGATTTAATAAAGCAAGCAGGTTTTGATGGAGTAACACTGTGGTGGAACGATGACTTCGGAGATAATGATTTTCGTTGTAATCCAGAGCTGGCAAGAGAGGCTGGATAAAACAGAATTAAACGGATAGTAGAAAGAGCAGAGTATTATGATGTGAATGTGGCCTTTGAGAATTTGCGTAGGCTGGGTTATTTGAAGTATATATTAAGTCATGTGGATTCACCTAGAGCCGGTTTCTGTTATGACAGCGGACATCATAATTGTCGCACTCCCAATGAAGATTTATTATCACAATACGGTTCTCGCCTGATGGCTCTTCATCTACATGACAACGATGGAAGCGATGATCAGCATAGATTACCCTTTGATGGTACAACTGATTGGTCAGCAACAATGAGACGAATAGCACAATCTGGATACAAAGGTGCTCTTGCTTTAGAAGCCACTAATAATGGACACGTAAATGGTCTCCGGAGGAATTTTTACATAAGGCTTTTGAACGGGCGAAGAGACTTGAAGCATTACTAATTAATTCATGGGAGAAGACAAATGGACGAATTAGTTTTAGCAAAAATCGAAAAACCTATGATTAATGATTTGAAAAGAACGGATTTAAAGAGCTTAATGATTTAATAATTCTTGTTAAATAAATAAACCCACTGTAATGATTTACATGCAAGAAAATGGATTTGAGTTCTAGATAAATAAAATAATATGATAAATTTGTTTTGTTGGAGGCTAGAGATGAAGAAAAAGTTACTTAGAATAGCGATTATTATAATTGCTATAATTTTGTTATTACCAATTCCGATACGTTATAAAGATGGTGGAACTGTTGAATACAAAGCCATATTATACAGTGTTACAGATTATCATTCGCTCAATGGAGTGGACGGATACGATACAGGGATTGAAATAAAGGTTTTTGGTATAACAATATACGAAAATACGACATTTGAAGATAAGTAGGGGCCTTTTTGTTTTTATATGTCAGATACAGTGAATATAATTTGCTGAGTTTTAGTGGGGTGGTATAGAATGAACTGTAAAATATGTGAAAAGCAAAAAAGTATTAAGGATGACCCATATTTTATCATGGAACTTGAAACAGGATATGTTATTTTAGGTTGGTTTCAGAAGTTCAAAGGTTATACAGTTTTCAATTGTAAAGAACATGGTCCTGAATTACACAACTTAGAAAATTCTTTTAAAATTTGTATGAGGAGGTAGTATTGTTATGGATGAAGAATTAAAAATCAAAATGTATTCATTTACTGTAGATTGCATAGACCCGCATGAATTAGCAAAATTTTATGCGACAATGCTCAGGTGGGAAATGATATTTATCAATGAAGAATGGGCATGTATATACGCACCGGGAACAAATCAAGGAGCATACCCTTGTATTTTATTTCAACGAAACCTTGAGTATAAACCGCCTGTGTGGCCAGAAAAGCCCGAAGCTCAACAGCAAATGGCGCATTTAGACTTTGCAGTTAATGATATAGAAAAGTCAGTACAATATGCAATACATTGCGGGGCTACTATAGCAGATGAACAATTTTCTAATGATTGGAGAGTTATGTTTGACCCAGCTGGACACCCTTTTTGTTTATGCCAAATGAAATCTATAATCGATAGTGATCATTTTGGATTGTTATAGATAATCACTGTATTAGGGAGAAGGATATGAACAAACCACAAATGATTATTTTTGACTATGGCCACACCTTGTTATATGAACCAGAATTTGATTTTTTACGTGGCGAAAAAGAGATATATAAGCATATAGTAAAAAACCCAAGACAGTTGACCGTAGAAGATATCAATAAATTCGGTGCAGAGTTATATCAGAAAAATGATTTTTGTAGAATGTATGGGTATGAATTTAATAATCTTCAAACAATGAAATTAAAGTATGAATATCTTGGTATCGAATTAGACATTTCGTATGAAGAAGCCGAAATAATATTATGGGACTCAGTTTCTCGGGGAGCATGTATGCCATATGTAGAAGAAATGTTAGAATGCCTCAAAGAAAATGAAATTAGAAGTGGTGTAATTAGTAATATAGGTTGGTCAGGACATGCTTTGACAGAAAGAATTAATCGATTACTTCCTCAAAATCAATTCGAATTTATTATTGCCTCTAGTGAATATGGCATTAGAAAGCCAAATTCAATGCTTTTTGAATTAGCGATTCAAAAGGCTAATCTACATCCCAATGATATCTGGTTTTGTGGTGACAATGTCGAGGCTGATGTATATGGAGCTAGAAGTGTAGGTATTTTTCCAGTGTTTTATGAGGATGAGACAGTTGATTGTCCTTGGGAGGGGCAAAATGACGATCTAAAGATTGATTTTAAGCATTTACATATACATAGTTGGGTTGAAATGATAAACATCCTTAAGAATTTAAACAATGATATGGAGTATTAATTGTAGTATCTATATCTTATTGGTCGGAAGTATGAATAACAAATTAGAATTTATAGGGAAGATTATATGTATTAGGTGGGGTGTACGCATATGTTTTTATATCATTATTATGATAAAAAGATTGGTCCGTTTATGAATTTATCAGAACTATCATCTGATGAGGCAAATGCTGTCCTTAGTGAAATAAAAAAAGAAAAACCGAATGTACAGTGCGCGCAACGGGATTTACATACGGTGATTCACATCCAACATTTAGTCCGTGGCCAAGAGATGATGATTGGGAAGAATATCGCAGAAAGCTTTACACTTACGATGAGATATTGGAAGTAATAAAAAAGTACGGCTTGCCGCAAAATTGGAACAACGATGGTAGACTTGGGCCTGAAAGATATATTGAAGCGCATATCTGGAGTGATGATACAATAGATAAATATCGTTTATAAAAATTGAATATAAAAAGGAGAATGATTATGCTTGAATTTAAATATGATACACAATTATTGATTGAGGGTGAAAATCTTTCAGAGGATGAAATAAATGAGTATATTACTAAGAATATTGAAGGTGATTGTTTACTTGCAGTAGGAGATGAAGAACTAATAAAAATTCATTTTCATACTAATGTGCATGACTATTGCAATGGTGAGGTTTTACATGTTCCAACACTTGACTTAAGTAAATGGGTATATGATTGCGAAGTAAAACAGTTTGTACAAACAGGGGATTCTGATACCTTTTTCTGTGATATCAAAAATGTTCAAATTGATAAGGATATAGATATATCTGAAGGAATAGACTTGACTCTATTTGACCCGGTAGTGTATTCAGGTGATTATCATTCCATAGGTAGTCATTTGGGAAAGATCGGTGACTATATTTAAAAGAATGCAATGAATTATATTGAACAAAACAAATCATGAAGGGGGAATAGCCGTGAAAAGCATCAATGAGATCAAGTCCTTTGTAGAAGAACAAGAAATTTTCATTATGCCTGAGGTTAGGCTTATTGGCATTGAGGGACGATGCAAATTAAATGCTGGCAATAAAGAAGTACTAGATCTGTGGCAAAAGTTTGGAGAAATAAATGACAAGTATCCAGCAGTTCTGGACAGTTTACCGAGAGCAATTCCCAATGCTCTGCTTGGGTGGACAGGTGATTGTCCTAAAGGAAGCGATACATATTCATATTTCATTTCAGTAGCTTGCCCATCCGGAACAACCGTGCCAGATGGATATTCTTATCGTGACATTCCAGCATCATATGTAGCAAAAGGCGAATACGGTGACGATATAGGCGGTGTTATCAATAAATTTACTCCTAATGGTTTTATTACCTGTTATACTGATTTGGGATGGAATGCTGAATTATATTTAGATGATGAAGAAAAAGACCCTCCAAAGAATAATTGTAGTCCCTTTCGCTGGCTCGTCCCGTGTGTTAAGGTGGATAAAATGAAAAATAATATGGTGCTTAATAATAAAGTATAGAAAGATGGCATATTGGTATTTCAGAAGGGAGTATGGTCAAATGGAAAATCAACTGAAATTGGTTGCCAAATCATATGACAGACATTTTATTGAATATGGAAATAAAGATGCGCCAAGTTACGATAATTTACCTGATTATATTACAAATGACCCTGACTATTCTTTATATAGAACGGAATTAGAAACAGGATCTGGAGGTAGTGAATGTATAAGTATTAAAGATTATTTATCGCCTAGAAGAAATATGAATTTTATTGACCTTGGTTGTTGTTTAAATCTAATGCTTAAGGGATATGATGAATGGCCTTCAACATATTATGGTGTTGATATAAGCAAAGAAACTATTCTACTGCTTAATGAATTTGTTAATAAAAATAGTTTAGCCATAGGCGATTTATATCATGGAAGCATACATGAAACACCCTACGAGGACAACTATTTTGATATTGGGGCATGTATCGGGGTGCTTGAATATTATGAAAAAGATTTTGTTGAAAAAGTAATCATAGAAGCTCATCGGATACTAAAACCTAACGGAAAACTTGTACTTGATATTCCAAACATAAAAAGCCCGACCGGTAGAATTATGATGTTGATAGAAGAATATCTCGGACGGCCTGAAAAATTTAGTTTATCGCCTCAAGAATTTGAGAGTATGCTTCAAGATTATTTTGAAATAGAAAAAACAAACAGAACTGATAATGAATCTGAAGTTATGGGGTTTGGATATTATCTGAGATGTAAAAAATAATCTAAAAAGTAATTTAGAGGCTTCATGACAGCTTCAGAGACAGGGGAGGATGACAGGCATGGACAAGAACTCTGCTAATAGAATTAATATTATAGGAGCAGGTGAGGTAGGTAGTGCTGTTTCGGTCGATATGAATAAGGATACTGTGTATAAAACAAATAAATCTTACTGGGACACTAAAGGAAATGACTATTTAGAAGCAATTGTATTTCCCCTATATGGAGCATTTGTATCTGAGGAAAAGTGTCAGCTCTTTGGAGATGTGTCTGGAAAGAAGCTGCTGGAGATAGGCTGTGGAGACGGAAGGTCATTACAATATCATGGAGAACACAAAGCATCAGAGCTTTGGGGTATAGATATTTCAGAGATGCAGATTGAAAAGGCAAGACAGCATTTAGCTGAGAATGGTCTATCAGCCAAATTAATATGCTCTCCCATGGAAGAAGAGTGTGGTATTCCAAAGGATTATTTTGACTTTGTTTATTCTATATATGCCATTGGCTGGACCACCGATCTTGAAGGGACTTTTCGACGAATCTTGGTATTCGGTATCTCTTGATCAAAGTGAGCTATCATTATCTGATCGTAAGCTATCAACCTATGTGAATGCACTGGCTAAAGCAGGGTTTGTATTTGAGCAAATGATTGAGCAATCCGATGATGATATTATACAATCGTATGAGGGTGACGTTGATTTTGCAAAGAAAGCGAAAATGCTTCCACTAACTTTTGTTATTAAAGCAAGAAAACTATAATTTACGAGGAGGGTTTCTATGAGAGAAAAAACAAGGTGCATATGGGCAGGAGATATCCCCATATACATAGATTATCATGATAATGAATGGGGAAGGCCTGTACATGATGATATCAAGCTGTTTGAAATGCTTATCTTAGAGGGTATGCAAGCAGGACTATCATGGATAACCGTGCTGAATAAGAGAGAAGCATTCAGAGAGGCTTTTGATGGCTTTGATCCTAAAAAGGTATCTCAGTATGATGATGCAAAGATACAGGAGCTATTAGCAAACGAGAAGATAATTAGAAATCGCCTTAAAATCAATGCGGCTGTTAATAATGCCAAGCTGTATTTGAAGCTTATCGAGGAATACGGAAGCTTTGACAAATTCATATGGGGCTATGTGGATAATGCTCCTATTATTAACCGTTGGGTCAAACATGATGATGTGCCTGCAAGCACCCTGCTATCTGATAAGATAAGCAAGGATCTGAAGAAGATGGGCTTTAAATTTGTTGGCACAACAATTATTTATTCATTCATGCAAGCTGTAGGTATGGTCAATGACCATACTACTGAGTGTTTTGTATATAAGGAGTGCCAAAGTCGTGGATAGAATACTAAAGGGTATGAATGGGCTACGGAACACCATTTTTGCTTCTATGAATATGATTATAAGGAATACCTAAAGACTATATAATGTATACTTAATATTAGCATGTATATCTATATTTTAAAATTGTATAGGGAGGTTAAATTTTCCGTTATATGTATTGAATAAATTTAGAATTGGAGGAAAATTGTATGAAGCTTTATATGAAACAGAAGGTGTTCTCATGGGCAGATAAATTTAATGTTGCTGATGAATACGGGACCACTAGGTTTTCTGCGGAGGGAGAACTATTCTCATGGGGTAAAAAACTTCATATATATGACAATGTAGGTCGGGAAGTTGCTTTTATACGCCAGAAGGTTATGTCTTGGCTTCCCCGTTATTATGTGGAGATTAATGGCGTTACAGTTGCATCTGTAGTCAAGGAGTTTACTTTCTTTAAGCAATCCTATCGCTTGGAGGGCCTGCCATGGCGCATGGAGGGTGATTTTTGGGCACACGACTATGTCATGTATGATGATAGTAGTCATGAAATCATGAGGATGAAGAAGGCTTGGTTTACTTGGGGAGATAGCTATGAGCTTGAAATCTTTGACCCAGATAATACGCTACTTTGTCTTTGTGTGGCTTTGGCGGTTGACTGTGCGGTGGCCCAATCCCAGGATAATAATTGATTAAAAAAGCAATCCTAATCAAATTTCTAAAAGGATTGCTTTTTTAATAAAAATATTTACAGAAGATTTTAACTAAATTAATATAATTTTGATAAAATTATAATTCATTAACTAAAACTAAGAAATATTTATCTAAAATATAATTATTTGTATAAAATCTTGAATTTAAATAAAATTGTAGTGTGATAAGTATGGTAAGGAGGGGTGTGGTATGTTAGAAGAAGAATTAGTGAAATTAGTTAATGAAGAAATATTACTCCTAAGTATATTGTTACAAGATACTTTTGAAATACAAAATAAAAAAACCGGGTAGTAAGTGAACATATAATGTTTAGCTTACTACCCAATTTTCATATATTCTTATATATTCATATATAGATTATACTAGTGTGCAGTGTGTCACCAACCCCGTCCCCATGACACGCCCCTGACACACTACACCAGTTCCTTCATCAATTCCTGTAACACATTAGGATCCTGTATCTGATCTACAAGTGGCTCTTTACCAGCCAGTACCTTGTTCATATCATGATAATCTGGGCGATCCTCACGATATAGTATACCGATTGGAATGCGATCACCGAATTCCATAGACCTTATCATAGCCCGGGCTTTGTCTGAAGGATCATAATCCTCTTCTAAGTGATATACTCTGTTCTTATACCAGCTAAAGGTATTTATCTTATTAAAGCTTACACAGGGCTGAAATATATCTACCAATGCATAGCCCTTATAGGATATAGCTTCCTTCATCATAGCTATAAGGTGCTTTTGATCACCACTAAAGGATCTTGCCACAAATCCCGCACCAGCTGCAATCGCTAGTAAAACTGGGTTAAGAGGAGAGTTCAGGTTACCATCTGCCTGTGCATTGGTTAACTGCCCAGTTGCAGTGGTTGGAGAGGATTGTCCCTTAGTTAGTCCGTATATTTGATTGTCATGAACAAAGTGAGCAATATTTACATTACGACGTATGGCATGTATAAAATGGTTTCCGCCTTCACCATATGAATCGCCATCACCGGTATTAACAACAACTGTAAGACCTTCATTGGCAATCTTTGCTGCTGTGGCAGCAGGAAGGCTTCTGCCATGTAGTCCGCAGAAGGTATTTGCGCTAATATACTGAGGAGTCTTCGCAGCCTGGCCTATACCGGCTGCCATAAGGACCTCATGAGGATCCTTGCCTAATTCCTCTAATGCTGTCCTCAAGCAAGATAAGATACTGAAATTACCACAGCCTGGGCACCATGCTGTTTCGTGCGTAACAAAGGATTTATTCATAGTAGCCTCCCTTCTGAAGCCTGCTTACGATTTCTTCTCCTGTAATCTGGCGGCCATCATACTTTAATATACTGCCATTGCAGTATATTCCGGTAGTTTCTCGGATTAAATCAGCAAGCTGGCCGGTAGCATTTTGCTCCACATTTATTATTGTATCTGCCTTATCTGCATACTCAAGTAAAAGCTTAGTGGGTAGCGGATATATATCTCCGAATATTAATGCACCGAATTTCTGGCCTGAGCCTTCATTAAGAGTTTTTACAGCTTCTTTAATAGGGCCGTATGTGGAGCCCCAACCGACGATAAGAATATCACAGTCCTTGTCTCCAAAGAACTCTGGTTCCTCAAGCTCACTAATAATTCCATCAAGCTTACGCATACGCTTATCTACCATGCTAATACGAACATCAGCGGCCTCTGTTATAAAACCAGCTTCGTCATGCTCGTCACTATCAGCAGTTACAAAATAATTACCTTTTCCGGGAATCCTTCTGGGTGATATACCATTCTCAGTAATGCGGTATCTTAAGTAATCACTATCTTCATCGGTAGATATAATTGGTGAATTGCTAGAAATCTCAGACACATCATACATTTCCACAGTTGAGGTGGAATCTCCTAGGTACTGGTCACTAAGAATCAGAACCGGTATCTGATATTTGTCAGCTATATGGAATGCACGGGCTGTCTGATAAAATGCATCCTCATGATTACGTAAGGAAATAACCATTCTAATGAATTCTCCGTGAGAAGCAGAGATGGTGAATTTTAAATCGCTCTGCTCGGTTCGTGTAGGTAAGCCTGTAGCAGGTCCCGGGCGCATAACATTTGTAATTACTACCGGGATTTCGGCTATACCGGATAACCCTAGAGCTTCTACCATAAGTGCAAAGCCGCCTCCAGAGGTTCCTGTCATGGATCTTACTCCTGCATATGAAGCACCGATAGCCATATTAATGGCTGCAATTTCATCCTCTGCCTGCTCCATTACGACTCCTGTCATCACACCATGCTTGGATAGATACTCCATAATAGGTGTTGCAGGTGACATGGGATATGCACTATAGAATTTTAGTCCTGCCGCGATAGCACCGAGAGCCACGGCCTGATTGCCATTTATAAGCATGTAATCTCTAAATTCTCCTCCTAGATGAGGATATTTTCTTTCTACACTATCATATCCAAAGCGAGCTGCATCCTGATTAATCTTAACATAGGCATCTTTAATTGAAGCCTCTAAAATTTCATCTACATATTCAGGATTAACACCAAAGAGCTTAAGAATAGCTCCGGCAGATATACTTCCTGATACCCTTGGATTACCTAGTTCTTTTGCTTTTTCTGTCATGGCGATGCGTATAGCATCAAAATCACCCTTTAAATTACTATCACACAGGATAAAACCATCTTCCTTCAGCTTATCCTTATGAAGCATAACTGTTTCTTCATTAAGTGCAATAATACCATCTAGTTCATTACTATGGGAGGTGATTACTTCATTACCAAATCTAATTAACATAAAGTTGTGGCCGCCGCGGACTCTTGACATAAAATCCCGGACTGTATATACAAAGTACCCGGATCTCTTAAATGCTTTTTCCAATACAGATACAGTGGTGTCAATACCTTGTCCTGCAGCTCCACCAATTAGGATATTATACATTAATTCGCCTCCTTTATTTTTATAGGTGTTCTAAGTATATTATATTATGGTAGATAATACAATCTTTAGCGATCTTGAGTTTCCGCACTTTTATCCACAAGTACTCATTTTAGGCGATTTGTTATAAACAACTTTTAGAAAATGCCCAAAACTTAAGGAAATCCTCTCTGTTTTGTAGTAAAATTAATTCATCACAAA
>JAAYJU010000137.1 GCA_012522735.1 Clostridiales bacterium
GCACCTGTAAGAGACAGCGTAAACGGAACCTTAACCTATAATACACCTGCGGTATTCCAAGGATTTACCTTTGAAAATATATCCTTCCGTTTTGAGAATGGCAAGATAGTGGAAGCCACATCTAATGATACGACTAGAATTAATGATGTGTTAAATACTGATGAGGGTGCGCGTTATATAGGTGAATTTGCGATTGGAGTAAATCCCTATATACTCAAACCTATGAAGGACACCTTGTTTGATGAGAAAATCATGGGATCGTTCCATTTCACTCCTGGTAATTGCTATGAGGATGAAGCTCCAAATGGCAATAAGTCTGCTATACATTGGGACTTGGTATGCATACAGACCCCTGAGTACGGTGGCGGTGAAATATACTTTGATGATGTATTAATTCGTAAGGATGGACGATTTGTCGTTAAGGAATTAGAGGGCTTAAATCCTGAGAACTTAATCTAAGAATGAGAGGTAGTTATGAAGCTTTTGTCAGTAGCAGTACCCTGCTATAATTCTTCAGAATATATGAGTCATGCTATTGAGACCCTTTTATCCGGTGGCGATAATATGGAGATTATTATTGTTAATGATGGTTCGAAGGACGATACGGAGAAAATAGGCCTAGAATACCAAAAAAAGTATCCAAATATCGTTCGTGTTATCAGTCAAGAGAATGGTGGTCATGGTGAAGCTGTAAACACAGGACTGGCCAATGCCAGAGGGTTGTATTTTAAAGTGGTGGACAGTGATGACTGGGTAAATGAGAAGGCACTACAGGAAGTACTTAGTAGGCTTAAGGAATTGATTGAGGATGGCAACAGTCCGGACTTATTCCTTGCTAATTATGTGTATGAGAAGGTAGGATTAAAACGGAAGAGGGTAATTAATTATAACTGGGCTATTCCGAAGGATCAGATTTTTACCTGGGATGATATAATGCATTTTAGGCAAAGTCAGAACATACTTATGCACTCCACTATTTACCGTACTAAGCTCCTAAGAGATTGCGGATTGAAGCTTCCTAAGCATACATTTTATGTTGATAATATTTTTGTATATCAACCTCTACCCTATGTAAAAACACTCTATTATATGGATGTGAATTTATACCGATATTTTATTGGCAGGTCAGACCAGTCGGTTAACGAGGAAATCATGATAAGCAGAATAGATCAGCAGATTAAAGTCACAATGATAATGATTGAATTCCATGATCTATCTCAGATAAAATGCAAGAAGTTAAGAAATTATATGATAAAATATCTATCCATGATGTTGGTAATCTGTTCGGTGTTTTTGATAAAAGAAGGAAGTGATGAAAGCATTACTAAGAAGGAAATGCTTTGGTGCAACCTAAGAAGCCACAACAAATGGGTCTATAAGAAGGTTAGGTCTCATATCTTAGGCCGTTCCATGAACATGCCCGGTAAATTCGGAAGAAGGATTGTAGAAGTGGGATATAATATAGCAAAAAAGATCTATGGATTTAATTAAACAATGTGCTTAAAGCATAACGAAAAAGGGGCTGTATCAAACAGTATAGCGGATATATAAGTATTCTCCGTATATTGTTTGATACAGCTCCTTCCTCATATTTTATAAAAAACTAAGAACATACGTGACCTTAGTAAAGAGGGGTCTAATAGTAGTGGCTTTTATCCTAGATGTTCGAGAGCTCTTGTTCTGCTTTTTTTGTTACCCTATTATGACGAGGTACATATATAAGTACATACATGATTATACTGAGTATGATCGACCCAAATACATCTAGAATAGAATGCTGCTTTAAAAATACAGTTGACATACAGATTAGTACTGTAAGTATAAAGGTGGAAATCTGAAGCCAAGTAATATTTCTTAAGCGTTTACTTTTTCTTATGGCAACCATTGCCCCGATAGAATTATAGACATGAATACTTGGAAATACATTGGTTGCAGTATCGAAGCTATATAACCCTCCCAATATACGGGTAAAGATATTGCTTCTACCAAGGGTATTTAGATTAGCTCGTAGATAGTGACCGTTGGGCCATATGGTGTATATAGTCAAGCAAATTGTCATTCCAATAAAAAGAAAGGCACAGCATCTATAAAAATCCTGTTTTGAAGTTAAGAAAAAGTATGCCACGGTAATAAATATAAAGATAAACCATAGGAAATACGGAATAATAAATATCTCCATAAAGGGTATATATTTATCCAGCCTAGAAGATACAGGGGTAAAGTCTGTTGTTACAGTACGCTCTAAATATGTAAACCAAACCATATAGATAAGAAAGTAGACAAGGATTAATCCGTGCTTATATTGGTCAAATAAATGTATTATCTTATCCTTGATTTTCATGTAGATACCTCATTTCAAATTAGTCTATATATAAATATGCAGATAAGTAGCATGAAAGCTACGCCTATAGTGGAGTATATCACATGTCTATTTATACTTCAATATACAGAAAATTACAGTTTGTGTCAAGTGTTTATTGGCAACTTCCCATTTTCAGTTTTTCTTTAGATTAAAAGTGAATAAATTTATTGTTTATTCATGCCAACCTCATAAACTGAATCAGCATCTAGTACCAAGAAGTTCCTTGTACTAAGTTTTTTCAATTCCAAAATCAGCTCTTTTATATCCTAATTCTCATGCAAAAGCTCTCCTAAATACTTTACGTGATTCTGTTTGAATGGCATCTAGCATTGGCATATGATGGTTGAGTATATCTATGTATGGATTCCCTTTTCCATCTTTTTTAGGAGCCTTTGCTGCACTCAGGGTCTTTAGTATCTCATATATTGGCTCAGCTATTATTATCCCATCGGTATATCGTTCTATGGTGCTGACTAATTCCTTATTCTCCTTGCAGCTAAGCAGCTTTGCCATGTTGTGGGCTCCGCTTGTCGACCAACGTCTACGTCCACCCTTCATCCGCAGAGTTATTATCGTACAGTTCTGATTTTCCTGCACCCCCATATTTTTATATACCAAGCCTGTCGGTGCCTCTGGATAATCATTGCGCTGTTTCTGCCAAGGAGTCAGACCGGCTCTGTTATTATTTAGGTACTCGTATAATTCTCTTGCTTTCTTGCTGTTCTTATCTTTTTCATCATTGCTTTCCACGCTGTCGGCATATTGGCTTATATAAGCAAACATTTCATCATAACGCTCTTCCTCAAATAGCTCGATGATCCTACCCTGTGCTTCCTTTGGAACGATATTTCTCCTTATGCATTGGTGTATGTGAAATCGATCTAATTGATACACAACATCAGGATCATAAGGTTCCTTGATCCAACTGCCTCCATCGCCATTTAATACACGTATCTCTATCTCGTCTGCATTGTATGTCCTTCTTATCCTGGCTTCTCTTTTGGCATGGAAGTCATCACTCTTCTCCATCCCGGCAATGACAATCTTACCACTTAGACGGTTGCAACCCTTCCCATCATTTTCCCAACCTTCATATGTAGTCGCTACCTTCATTTCCTGCTTAGGAGCATTCTTATGCTTCTTATCCTGCATCTTAAGCCACACACCATCCATTTCCTCAAAGAGCAGCTTTATCTCTTTCGTGCCCTTTCCGTCAGTGGTATCCATTTCCTTAACCATACAGTTTTCTTCATTCGATATTCGATCCCCAAGTTTCTGAACCAATCCCCATGTTCCTCCATGGCTGATTGACTGTCCACTGGTATTACTAATAATCTCGGAAGTCGTCTTATAGGAATTATGGCTAACTACATTTGCAATCTTTTCAGCCAGATTCGTTGAGAACAGGCCAATCTTATCCATTTGCATAGCCTTATCCAGAGGGTATATCCATGCTTTATGCCCCTCGTCATCAATAGTTCTACAAACATTTCTACTATAAGCGACCTCACCCATGATGGTCTTGATGCTTGTTTGGCGCTTCCCTTTGTCACGAAGATCTTTCTTATTCCTATTTTTCATTAACTCTTCATTAAAGCTTTCAAGCATAAACTGTATCATGGAACATCCAAGTTCACACACATAACTAAAAACTTTTTTCTCAAGCTCCTTGAACAGAATCACATTTTCATTTACAATAGTATTCATCATACAGTCTCCTTTTCAATGTTTTTTCGACAATTACATTATAAAGAAAAACTGTATGGTTGGGAAGTAGGGATTTCTCTACTTCCCATTTATTAACTATTGCCAATGAAAATTATACTCTAAC
>JAAYJU010000019.1 GCA_012522735.1 Clostridiales bacterium
CTCCCACTTCCTTCAGATTCCACCTCACGGTGGACACCCTTGTGCTTGGCTATGTGTTTCCTACTACAAAGGCACACTCGGGACTTTCACCCGTAAGAGTTCGCCCATGCTGGGCGAACTATAAAAAGGACAATTCCTTAACTAAGAGAATTGTCCTTTTATTGCATATTTATAATAATTGATATTTAGCCCTCTTCTATTGTGAATAATTCATTTAGCACCATGTATAAGCCCGGGAAGAAGTTCATTACCTGCCATATTCCCCCTCCTCGTAGCTGTAGCTCAGGTATCAATCGCAATTTAGCATTCATGCTTCTGGCATCATCAAACCAGACAACATGCTCTACACCCGCCTCATTGGTATAATAGTAAAAAGGTACCTGTGCAGTCTCGTCAAATTCTATGGTAGCATTATACTGTACAGCACGAGCGATAGCCTCCTGGTTACTGAGAGCTTCTGCCATACTTTCCCCTCTTATGAATGGTAGAGCCCAATCATAGCAATAATTCGGTATACCCATAAGTATCTTATCATTATCTATTACCGAAACTCCATACTCCAGTACCTGCCTGACATTATTAAGCGGAGCTGTTGGCATTGGCGAACTAAATAAATACCCCCATTCATAGGTCATAAGAAGCACTAAGTCCGCAATGGCACCTATGGCGGGATAATCATGAGCTTCATACAAGAGCCCCGTCATCTCACCTGAGGTTTTTGGTGCCAATGCAACCAAAGTAAGGAGTCCCAGAGGCTCTAAACTATTCTTAACATTTGATATAAAGCCTATAAATAGTTCCTTATCCTCCGGCCGGATGAATTCAAAGTCAATATCCAGACCCACATATCCCTTTTCCTGCATGGTAGCAATTATATTCTCTATTAATAGCCGCTGTCCTTCTGTATTTACGAACATATCATGAGCAATCTGAGTATCAAAATTCATCTCTGCATTCATTGGAGCTAACACCATAATAGGAGGTACCCCTGCATCATAGCCGGTGGCTATAAGCTCTCCATCATCAATAGGCACCAACTCTCCCTGCGGCGTGAACCCATAGGTAAATAATGATTGGTAGGTAAGAAAGGGAAGTGTCTTGCGATGTACACTCCGGTCAATAAAGGGATACAAGTAACCGATAATTAGAGCTGTGTCAATAGCCGGATCCTTCTCATAGTCGATGAGCAGTGTCTGACCAGGTTCTAAGAATTCCTGGGCTGCAGCCCATGGATTATTTCGTAGTAGTTGATCGGTTGTGATATCATAAGTCCCAGCAACTCCTTCAATAGTGTCACCCTCAACCACTGTATGGACTTCTGTAGGTATCCTCACTACCATGCTCTGGCCAACCACCAAATTATCGGGATTTGGCAGTTCGTTGTCTATAATTAATCTTTCCGGAGTAACACCATATTGTTCTGCAATCGTACTTAGGGTTTCTCCCGTTTGTACAACATGAATTGTCATACTCTTAACTCCTTCATGAATTAAGCTTCATAACAATATATGCAAAGTAGGGTTAGTTGTGAAACACCAAGGATATAGCCTTTACTGCAAGATTTAGAAAATATGTCGCTAAAATTTGTCGTTTTACTTGACTAATCCGCATAACGTGGATAACATAAAACTATATTAATAAATTAACAAATGGAGGATGAAGGAATGAACCAATACAAATTAATCTCTGCCGAACAATTTCGTAAAAATCCTTTTCAATTAATCGGTAAAGACTGGATGCTAATTACTGCCGGGAACGAAGAAAAGGTTAATACTATGACAGCCTCCTGGGGTGGGCTTGGTGTTATGTATGGCAAGAATGTAGCGTATGTGGTGATTAGGCCACAAAGATATACTAAGGAATTCGTAGATAGGGAAGAAACTTTTTCCTTAAGCTTTTTCGATAAAGAATATCGTAAAACCCTTAATTATCTTGGTACAGTATCCGGACGTAACGAAGATAAGATCACAAAATCAGGTCTAACCGTAGTCCGTTATGAGGATACACCATATTTTAATGAGGCTAATCATGTTCTTATATGTAAAAAACTTTTCAAACAGCCTCTCAGCACAGAAGGTCTACTTGAGGAAAGGCTGGAAAAAACCTGGTATCGAAACGGTGATCACCATACTCTCTACATTGCCGAAATAACAAATATACTTCGTATCCGTCATACTCCTACATTATAAATAAAAAGGTACCTGGTACAGTTTACAAAATGTAAACTGTACCAGGTACCGATTTTGGCACCCATTTCATATTTATGAATGATTAAATTGTAGTTCCGGCTCTGCACCAGTTTTAAGAGATTCAAATGC
>JAAYJU010000138.1 GCA_012522735.1 Clostridiales bacterium
AGGACACAGTTATTCTACTGCGACCCCAGTGCTCCTTACCAGAAAGGTTCTGCGGAACGCAACCATGAATTCATCCGTTACTTCATTCCAAAAGGCAAGGATCTTTCCTCTTTTTCACAGGCGGATATTTCTCTGATGATGGATCATATCAATTCTTATGGTAGGGGTAGTCTCGGCGATAAATGCCCCTACGATATGTTTTCTTTCCTTTATGGAGAAGAAATGCTGGACCTTCTTGAGTGCCACAAGATTCCGCCCAAGGATGTGACACTCAATAAATCCATTTTTCGTAAGGAGGCCGACCATGATGTACGATAAAAAATCTATGGATTATCAGATAAACCTTGAAGCCTTGAAGGAAATGGAAGAATGTGTCCCTATGACTAAAAATGAACGAGACTGCCTTCGTAAATGGGTTTGCAAGGGTCATGATCCTGATACCAACCCATGGGATTGTTTAGACTCTGATGGCTTTCCGCTAAATTATCTGCAGGCCTTCCGCCTAGAGCATGGTTACTCCAGTGGCCCATGGGATTACTGGAAAGGTCCTGAGCACCAGACTTACTGGAGCGAAGACCTAAAATGCTTTTTATCAAAAGATGAACTCTGTTAATAAATAATACCAGCCGGGACACAGTCAGATAGGACTCCTTTGAAGGGTGGAATTTACTTCGGCAAAAAAATCGACTAAATTTCACTCACGCTTCACTGTGCCCTTTTTTCCTTACTTGAAGATAATTTTACACCATATCGGGCAAAAAATCACATCAATTGTTTGTTTTGGGTATCAATTTTCCGTATCTTTTCTCTTCACTGCCCCAGACCTGCATTTACTTAGGCAAAGTGGAATTCTCCTTGGCAATTAACCTTTATCTATTTTTAGTTTATTTGCTCTCATTTTTTTACATTAAAAATGTACAGATATATACTTATTTCTAAGTTAAATCTGTACATTTATTTATAAAAATAAATTTACTTTTCGCTATATCTCAAGCTTAATACTTGAAAACTGTTTTGTTCTTATAAGTCTTCTAACCATAAATCCTACTATTAGTACAAAAATCGGGGTTGAATAAGCAATATACTGTGTTATACTACCATGAGCAATTAGCAGATTATATATAGCATGAAAATTAATTGCTGCACATAAAAGACCTGCTGTTCCCGCAATTTTTAACCATCCACGTTTCCATATATATACTAGACCACATCCTGTTATTGCCCCACCAATGACATGCATAGCTCCCGTACCAAATCCTCTAATTAAAAGAAATGGTAGCTCAGCCGCTCCATTTTGTGTAAGGTAACAAATATTTTCAAATGTGGCGAAGCTAGTGGCTAATATCAAAACGGCACTTTCTATTTCTTTTGGTTTTGGCTCAAAAATCAATAGAAAAAATAATAAAGGTAAAAGCTTAATTATCTCCTCCACTACTGGTGCAATCTCTGTTGTTATATTAAAAAGATCCGCATTGTAAATCCTAGCAAAAAAGGTATTAATATAGGCGGAAAGAATACAGGCCCCCATGCCTGCAATACTGAAGATAAAGAAACGATAGTATCTTTTTCCCATACAAATCATGGCTACCAATAAAGGGGCTACAATACAGACAAAGATGTTTTCTATATATGTCATGGTCTCACCGCCTTTCGCGTAGCTGGCAATATTACAAAAAGTGCTCCTGTCAGTAGAAAGTCAAGCCAAAAATAAGGGTTTGTAAGTGTATCACTAATCCAGAAGCAGGAAGAGGTCCAAAGTAGGTATTCTAAGAAAATGAAAACTAAAGCACTCATATACAAATACTGCATATCTCTTAATCTTCCCTTCTGCCTTCTAGCGAATATTAAGCCTCTAATGGCATAAATAGCTACAACCATTGTTATACCACAAATAAATATATTATTTATTATCTCTCCATGCGTTATATAAAGAAAAAACTGTGGAATACAGAATAAAGGTGCAAGCCACATTGCAGGATGCTTGAATTTCCTTTCTTCAGATGAGGATATGGTGATTTCTAACGTAAGTAAGAACATGAAACTTGCTATCCAGGCAAGTTCAGATACATAAAAAACTTGGGGTGAGTAACCAAATAGAAGTATATAAAGCATCCAGTAAAGACCACCTATAGAAAATGTGCCGTAAAAGCAAGTAAGTAAGAAATATACCTGTTTACGGCTTTTATAATAATGTATACTAGCACTTATCGCAGCTACCATGGATACAAAAAATTGTGATACATTATCAATTAACTCTACCATCTTTGTCCTCCTTATCCTAAAAAAATTTCATTTTCTCTGGTTCTTTCTTAGGACCTAGCTTTTGTTCTCTCTTTCCTTTTGGTTCTTAAGATAGATTCTATGACTTAAGATGGTTATACTTACCCCAAGGACAAATGCAAGCAAACCAACAAAAACATAGCCTAGTCCCCCCTTTAAATGAATAATACTTGCTTCTGTGCCAACATAGGCATATTCTCTCTCCGGACATTCAAGCGTGATAAATGGTATAATAAAAGAAAGTCCTACTATAAGTAATAATCCCACTGCGAAATATAATGCTACCATATAATAATCCCTTCGTATCCTTTTATGACACTCTAATTCTCTGGCACGTTCTTTAATGGCGGCCACTCGTTCATCCGTATTTCGCATCGATTATTCCCTCCTCTTCTAAATACTTTCTTAAGGATTTTCTTCCTCTATATATTAAATCTGACACCTGCTTTTCACTTCTTCCCATAACCTTTGCCGCTTGGGCATGACGCATTCCTTTAAAATATACTAGATAAAGAGCCTCCCTGTAATCGGGTTTCAACTTATGCATACACCGATGCAGTGTTTGGTCTCGTTCCTCTATCTGCAATATCTCTTCTATAAGAGTGCTACTCACTGGCTCCGTCTTTATATCCTCTAAACTAAAACAATGCCGTAACCTGTTCTTCATGGCCATTCTTATAGCTAGGTTACGAGCTGTCTTGTAGAGATAGGCTTTAAAACAACCATCTCGTATACGAGGCTTTTTAATTGCAAGATAAGCAAAGGCTTCTATCATCAAATCCTCTGCATCATGTAAATTATGAACATAACAGTTTATGTAAAATATTAAGCTGTTGCCATACTTTTCTATAAGCTCTGACAGCCCTCGGTCATCTCCACTAAGATATTGAGCAAAGAGTCCTTCATCGGTTATCATACTATAACCTTCTTTCCATTTATTATCCGCCTCATATTCAAGCTCCTAAGTTATATATAGGCTTAAACTACACGAAAGTTTAATTTTATTTGTCTTTATTATATCTGTATATACTTTAAAAGTAAAGAATCTACTAAATTATAAATCCTTATAAAAGTATAAAAGCGGATACAATTACGTATCCGCTTTTATATACAATTATCCTTTATGCATAATAAACGCTTTCTTCTTTGATCACTAGCGAATTATAAATTGCTCTTTGCCCTTCCCTCTTCGCTTCATCTAATACATGTGTATATATATCTAAAGTAGTCTGAATATCCTCATGTCCTAGAATCTCTTGTACTGTTTTAATATCCACTCCATTGTATAACATAATAGAAGCAGCAGTATGTCTTAAACAATGAAAATGTAAATTATGTAGCCCTGCTTTCTTTATTGCACGTTTAAAGTGATCCTGTACACTTCGTGGATGAATCATATTCCCGTAGTCATTGGTAAACACAAAACCACTATTATTATATTGATCTCCACATTCCATAACTCTTTGTAACTGTTCCTTACGAAGCTTGCGAAGCATATTTACGATTACCTCTTCTATATAGAGTGTCCTTGTTGATTTCTTTGTCTTTGGAGTCTGTAATATAACTTCGCTATGTATTACACCCGAGTTATTCTGATCTTTTTTTCTTACAATGGCAGCCGTTTGCTTTATACTTATTGTCGATTTATCAAAGTCAACATTTTCCCACCTTAATGCTATTATTTCCCCTAGGCGAAGGCCTGTGACTAATTCTAATGAATACAATGGATAGTACTTACTTTGTTTTATAGAATCAAGAAACTTATTAGCTTCCTCAGGAGTAAAAAATAAAATCTCTCTCTTCTCCTTTTTAGGTAACACCACCGCATGGCATGGATTTTGGGTTATCATATTATTTTTTAAAGCCTGATCCATCGCTCCATATATTACATTAAAGATGTGCTTAACCGAGCTGGAACTTAATCCTCCTTTACCATCAACCCTACCGTGTTTATATTTATCATTTATAAATCTCTGGACTTGTGTAGATG